>NZ_JBVHVF010000004.1:0-433420 GCF_055564955.1 Streptomyces sp. NPDC028910
CCAGATGTGGAAGCCCGGTAACGGGTGAAGCTGACTGGTACTAATAGGCCGAGGGCTTGTCCTCAGTTGCTCGCGTCCACTGTGTTAGTTCTGAAATAACGAACGGCTGTGTTCATGCCAGCGTTCTAAATTTCATAGTGTTTCGGTGGTCATAGCGTTAGGGAAACGCCCGGTTACATTCCGAACCCGGAAGCTAAGCCTTTCAGCGCCGATGGTACTGCAGGGGGGACCCTGTGGGAGAGTAGGACGCCGCCGAACAATCATTGCGGAAGCCCCGCACCAGCCCTTCACGGGCCGGTGCGGGGCTTTTCTGCGTTTACCGGCACGGTTGGTTTCCGAAGCGGGCCAGGTAGTGCCAGACACGCTTGAGGGCCTGCTCGTCGTAGCGGCCCGTGCGGTCCGCTACGCCGAAGGAATCCGGTTCGAGGTAGCTGTCCGGGTAGCAGAAGGTCGTCCGGGAAAGGGCAGCCGGGGTGAGGCGGAAATGGGCCGAGCCGAAACGGGGGGCGGCGCCGGCCGGGTTGTGGCGGAAGTTCAAGGCCCCGTACACCGGGCGGCATTCGGGCGGGGCGCTGTCGTAAGCGCCGCCGAATATGCGGCTCTCCCACTGCCAGCGTGCTCCGCCCTCGTGGGCGGTGAGGCCGCCGTTGCCGGTGCCCGTGACGAACTGCGAGCGGTACACGCCGTCCTCGGCCAAGGCGGTGAGGATCGGGCGGCCGCCGGTCATACGGTCCGGGTGGAAGTTGAGGGTCACTGCGAGGGCCGGGTCCATGGGTGGGCCGGCGGAGAGCGAGGTGACGTGACGCAGGGCTTGGACGTGCGGATACACGGGGGGAGTCTGGCTGCCGCGCTGGCTAGGATCACTGATCATGAACGAATTGCAGCACGTGATACGTCCGGTGCGCGGCGATGAGTGGGAGAAGGTCAAGGAGCTGCGGATCAGCGCGCTCGAGGATCCGGCGGCGCCGGTGGCCTTCCTGGAGACCGTGGCCCAGGCGAAGCTCCATCCAGATGAGTTCTGGCAGGGGCGGGCTCAGGGTGCCTCGCACGGGCGGGCGGCCCGGCAGTTCGTCGCGGAGGCGCCCGACGGGCGGTGGGACGGGTCGGTTGTCGTGCTGGTCGAGCAGGGCGGGACCACCGACATCTTCGACCTGGGTGTCGAGCAGACGCAGGGGCATGTGGTCGGGGTGTTCGTGCGGAGCGAGCAGCGGGGGGCGGGGCTGGCGGAGGCCCTCTTCGCGGCCGCGCTGGAGTGGGCCTGGTCGCTGGAGGAGCCGGTGCTGGAACGCGTACGGCTCTTCGTGCACGAGGACAACGTTCGGGCCGCTGCCTTCTACCGGCGGTTCGGCTTCGAGGCGAGCGGCACGGTCGTGCCGGTGCCCGGGAGTGCGGAGTCCAAGGAGCTGGAGTACGTGTTTCCCAGGCCGGACACGGTTTAGGGGAGGGTGGCCTGCGGCCAGCGGGTGCGGGCCTGTTCGCGGCTGCGGCACAGGGCCAGGAGGGGGAGCGTCCCGTCGGTCAGGAGTTCCGGGAGCTGGGGGACCGGGGCTACGGCGGCCACGTCGTCCAGTACCAGGGAGAGTGGTGGGTCGAGCCGACCGTGGGATGACCGTGCGGCCATGCGGCGGCCGTGCTCGACCACGTGAGAGGCGAGTGCGGTCAGCAGGGGCATCGCACCCGGGTGGGTGCGGGGATCTTCCAGAGGTTCACCCACCACGTAGAGGCTGCCCCCTTCGGCCAGGAACGAAGCCAGGCTGAGCGAATCCGTTCGGTTCGGGTTGCAGGCCTCGCGGATGTGGATCGAGGTCAGGCAGGACAGCGTACGGGCCGTCAGGCTCTGGGCGAGTTCGCGGCGTTCGGGGTGGGCGGTGAGGGCGCTCTCCAGTTCGCCGGCCGCGCCGGCGGCGGCCTGGGGGTGGGTGCGCAGGATGCGGACCGGGTCCTGGGCGCTGTTGCCCTGGGCCCAGCGGTGCAGTTGTTTGAAGGGGCGGTCGTCCAGGGCGGCGGCCTGGAGCCAGCTGCGCAGGAGCGTTTCCGCGGTGTCGGCCACCGCAGCGTCCATGCGGGCCTGGGGGCGTACGGGGGCCAGAAGGGCGATCGCACGGGCGGCGGCGGTGTCCCGGTCGGCGCAGCCCTCGGCCGGGTTCCAGTGCATGCGGGCCGGGGTGTCGCAGAGGTGGGAGGGGTCGTAGAGGAGGACCGGGCCGAGTTTGGCGCGGGCGTCCTTGGTCTCGGCCCACAGGGTGGGGGAGGAGGTCACGATGAGTGCTGCGCCCTCGGTCTCGCCGATGCGGTGCGCTGCCGCGTGGAAGCGGTCATTCGGGCCGCCGTACGCGAGACGGGCCGGCGGGGCGCCGTTGCTGGGGGTCCGCCCCAGACCCCGCGCCTCAAGCGCCGACGGGGCTGGATGGGTGGGGGCGTAGCCGAAGCCGTACCGGTAGGCGTCGTCCACAGGCTGGGCCGGTTGCCGGGCCGGTTGGTGCTGGGCGGGCTTGTGGGCGGGGACGGATTCGGGTGTCCGGGCGGGTGCCGGTGCGGGGGCCGGGATGTGTGCCTGGACCGGGTCCGGGTGCGGGGGCTCGTACGGTACGGGGTCCAGGGCGGCCCGCTTGGCCAGGGCGCGGCGGGACTTGGTGCGGGCGATCACACCGATGCCGAAGACGGTGAGCACGAACATCACCAGGAGCTGGCTGATGAACAGGCCCCAGAACAGGCCCCAGCCCGAGAGGGCGGCCGGGTCGGTGTCCGGCCAGGCGCCCGCGACGTCGTGCGGCTGCGCTATCAGGGCGCGGACGGCCCCCGGGGTCCGGGAGAAGGTGACGGTGTCGGGCCAGGCGCCCTTCGCGAAGACGGCGGCCAGGCCGGTGGCCGACCAGACGAGGCCGGCGAGCCCGAGGAGGAAGGCCAGGAGGGCGACCAGCAGGCCGTCCGGGATGCCGCCGCCGCGCGCGGGGGTCTCCGTACGTCGTGCGTCGTGCATGGTCAGGCCACCGTGGTGGTGGAGCCCGGGCCGTTGCCTGCGCGGCGGCGTTCGATGGACAAGGCGCGCTCCTCCGCTTCGAGTTCGGCGGCCAGCAGGTCGTCGGGGAGGCGGCTGGGGGTGGAGGACTCGGTCATGGCGCGGTCGGTGAAGACGAGGGGGCGTTCGGCTTCGGTGATCAGGTGTTTGACGACCTGGACGTTGCCGTTGACGTCCCAGACGGCGATGCCGGGGGTGAGGGTCGGGATGATCTCGACCGCCCAGCGGGGGAGGCCGAGGACGCGGCCGGTGGCGCGGGCCTCGTCGGCTTTCTGGGCGTAGATGGTGCGGGTGGAGGCCATCTTGAGGATGGCCGCGGCTTCGCGTGCGGCGGCGCCGTCGACGACGTCGGAGAGGTGGTGGACGACGGCGACGAAGGACAGGCCGAGGCGGCGGCCGAACTTCAGCAGGCGCTGGAACAGCTGGGCGACGAAGGGGCTGTTGATGATGTGCCAGGCCTCTTCGACGAGGAAGATGCGCTTCTTCCGGTCGGGCCGGATCCAGGTGTGCTCCAGCCAGACGCCGACGATCGCCATGAGGATCGGCATCGCGATGGAGTTGCGGTCGATGTGGGAGAGGTCGAAGACGATCAGGGGCGCGTCGAGGTCGATGCCGACGGTGGTCGGGCCGTCGAACATGCCGCGCAGGTCGCCGTCGACGAGGCGGTCGAGGACCAGGGCCACGTCGAGGCCCCAGGCCCGTACATCGTCTATGTCGACGTTCATCGCTTCCGCGGACTCGGCCTCCGGGTGGCGCAGCTGCTCGACGATGTCGGTGAGGACCGGCTGGCGGTCGCGGATGGCGTCGACGACGTAGGCGTGTGCGACCTTGAGGGCGAAGCCGGCGCGCTCGTCGAGGCCGTGGCCCATCGCCACCTCGATGATGGTCCGGAGCAGGGCGAGCTGTCCGGTCGTGGTGATCGCCGGGTCGAGCGGGTTGAGGCGGATGCCGTCGTCGTTGGCGGCGATCGGATCCAGGCGGATGGGGGTTATTCCCAGCTGCTGGGCGATCAGGTTCCACTCGCCGACGCCGTCCTCGCCCTGGGCGTCGAGGACGACGACCTGGCGGTCCTTGAAGCGGAGCTGGCGCAGGACGTAGGTCTTCTCCAGGGCGGACTTGCCGTTTCCGGATTCGCCGAGGACCAGCCAGTGGGGGGCCGGGAGCTGCTGTCCGTACAGCTGGAAGGGGTCGTAGATGTAGCCCTTGCCGCTGTATACCTCGCGGCCGATGATCACTCCGGAGTCGCCGAGTCCGGGGGCGGCGGTGGGCAGGTAGACGGCCTGCGCCTGCCCGGTGGAGGTGCGTACGGGCAGGCGCGTGGTTTCGACTTTTCCGAAGAGGAAGCTGGTGAAGGCGTCCGTCAGCGCTGTCATGGGATCTCGCATGGGCGGCACTTCCCTCCAGCTAGCGTCGGATGCCGGTGGCGAACGGCAAGGTGTTGACGAAGGCGCGGTGGTGCTCGCGGTCGCACCATTCCAGCTTCAGGTAGGACTTGCCGGCGGAGGCGCGGATCGTCCGCTTGTCGCGGGCGAGGGCCTCCGGCGAACGCGAGGACACCGTGATGTACCCGACCAGGTTGACTCCTGCCGCACCGCTGGCGAGATCTTCACCTCTTTGGTCGAGGCGGCCGTGGGCGGCGATGTCGCGGGGGTCGACGGTGCGGTTCATCTTGGCGGCGCGGCTGGCGTCGGCCTCGTCGTTGGTCTTCTCGGTGAGCATGCGCTCGATGGCCACCTCGGTGGGCTCCAGATCCATGGTGACGGCGACGGTGCGGATCACGTCCGGGGTGTGGACGAGGAGGGGGGCGAGGAAGTTGACGCCGACGGGCGTCATGGGCCATTCCTTCACCCAGGCGGTGGCGTGGCACCAGGGGGCGCGGGTGGAGGACTCGCGGGTCTTGGCCTGGAGGTAGGTGGGCTCCACCGCGTCGAGCTCGGCCGGCCAGGCGTTGCGCTTGGTCATGGCCTGGATGTGGTCGATGGGGTGGTCCGGGTCGTACATGGAGTGCACGAGGGAGGAGAGGCGGCCCTGGCCGAGGGGCTGGCGGACGCGGATGTCGGCCTCGGCGAGGCGGGCGCAGATGTCGGTGAGTTCGCGGGCCATGACGATGGCGAGGCCGGCGTCGCGGTCGAGTTTGCGGCCCTTGTGGGGGGTGGCGGCGCGGGCGATGGTGTGGGCCTCGGCGGCGAGTTCGCGCGTGTAGTGCATGCAGGCGACGAGGTACGCGCGGTGCTGCTCGGAGGAGGTGGACACCATCGACTGGAGCTGGTCGTAGGACTCGCGGAGCCAGCCGGGGGCCTGGGTGTCGCCGCGCTGGGCCACGTCCTTGGCGTGTGCGTCGGGGTCGGCGGGCAGGGTGCGGGCGAGCATCTGGAGGCGGGTGACGAAGCCGTCGCCGTTGGCCACGTGCTTGAGCAGGGTGCCGAAGCGGTCGACGAGGGCCTCCTGGTCCTCGCTGTCGCGCAGGCCGACGCCCGGGCCCTCGATCTCGATGGCGGCGGTGACGGTGCGGCGGTCCGCGTGGAGCAGGACGGCGATCTCGTCGGGGCCGAAGGGGGCGGCGAGCCAGTTGATCCGGCCGATGCCGGGGGGCGGGCCGACCTCGACCTCGCGGCCGTCGGCGGCGCGGATGCCGGCTTCCATGGCGCCCGAGCGGTACGTGGTACCGCGCCGCAGGGTCCGCTTGTAGCTGCGGCTGATCTCGAACCAGCGGTAGAAGGTGCGGCCCTTGTACGGGACGTATACGGCGGCGAGCGCGAGCATGGGGAAGCCGGCGAGGCTGACGATGCGCAGGGTGAGGTCGGGGACGAGCAGTCCGCTCATCATGCCGAAGAACGCCCCGGCGATGATCAGGGCGATCTCGCCGGTCTCGCGGTTCTTGCCGACGATCGCGTTCGGCCGGGCCCGGCCGATGAGATACGTGCGGCGGGGCGCGACCGGGTGCATCTGGTGGGACTGGGTCGTCAACGCCCGTCACCTCCTGTGTTCCTCGTGCTCGTGCTCGTGCTCTGGCGGGGCGGGGGTGCGGCGGAGGGGACAGATCCGCCGCCGGCCCCGCCGCCGGAGGTGGGGCGGCTGCTGTGGGCGGCCACGCCTCCGGAGAGGGGGTTGGCGGGGCGGGGCGCGCTGCCGCCGCCGCCGTCGCCGCCGCGGTGGGCGCCGCGGCTGCTGTGGGTCTTGATGCCCTGCGAGACGAGGGAGGCCGGGGAGCTGATGACGGCGGCTGCCTGGGCGCCGTCGGTGGCCTTGCTGCGGTTGGAGCGGGCGGAGGCGATCTCGTCGCCGAAGCCGGGGACGAAGCGGTAGATCATCGCGGAGGCGAAGATCGCCAGGAGGATGATGGCGAGGCCGGTGACGACGGCGGAGAAGGCGTTCGGGCCCTTTTCGCCGGTCAGGGCTCCGGCGAGGCCGAGGACGATGACGATGACCGGCTTCACGAGGATGACGGCGATCATGATGCCGGCCCAGCGGCGGACGTGTCCCCAGAGGTTGCGGTCGACGAGGCCCGAGTAGACGACGACGCCGAGGAGGGCGCCGACGTAGAGGAGGGCGGCCCGGATGAAGAGCTCCAGGTAGAGCACGCCGGCGGCGAGGACGGTGACGAGCGCGACGACGATCAGCATGATCGGGCCGCCGCCGATGTCGTCGCCCTTCTTGAGGGCTTCGGAGAAGGAGCCGAAGAAGACGTCGGTCTGGCCGCCGGTGGCGGAGGCGATGACCTCGGTGACGCCGTCGGTGGCGGAGACGACGGTGTAGAGGACGAGGGGGGTGAAGGCGGAGGCGAGGACCGTGAGCCAGAGGAAGCCGATGGCTTCGGACATGGCGGTGGTGAGGGGGACGCCGCGGACGGCTCGCTTGGCGACGGCGAAGAGCCAGAGGACGAGGGTGAGGATGGTGGAGGCGGCGAAGACGACGGAGTACTGCTTGAGGAAGGCGGGGTTGGTGAAGTCGACGTCGGCCGAGCCCTTGACCGCTTCGCTGAGCTTGGTGACGATCCAGGCGGCGGCGTCTGCGCAGCCGCGGGCTAGGGAGGCGAGGGGGTTGAGGGCTTCGGCGGGGTCGCTGGGCGCTAGGCCTGTGCGGGGGGCTGCGCCGCCTTGGCCGCGCTCGCAGTATTCCTTGGCGGGGCCGGCGATCAGCGAGCAGGGGTCCTTGCTCTCGCTCGGCGCCGGAGTGGGCGTGGGGCTCGGGACCGGCGCGGCCATCGCACGTACTGCGAACAGCAAGACAGCTGTCTGGAGGACCGCGGTGACGGCGCCCACCCTTCGGAGCGAGAGCCGGTTGCTACCGGGCATAAGTGAACCCTCCGAATTCGGTGACCGCGCTGCCGATCTCGTCGGAGGTGGACACGGGGGTGTCGCCGGTGACCGGTGTGGGGCCGTCCTTCTGCGAGGTTTCAACGACCTTCCAGCCGGAGCCGTTCCACTTGAGCGTCATGGAGATGGTGAACCAGCCGCTGGTGACAGGGCGGGTGGACTTGTCGCCGGTCAGGCCGAACATGCCGATGCACCAGACGTCGACCGAGGCGGCTCCACCGGAGAAGTTCTTCACTTTGGTCCCGGCCGGCACGGTCCGGTTGACGAAGGTGGAGCCCGCCGGGGCCAGGCCGTCCTTCGTGAGGCCGATCTGGGAGAGCAGGCCCGCCGAATAGTCGGCATCGAACCCCGCCTGGAGCTTCGCCCGGCTGCTTTCTTCTGCAATCGCGTCCACGATGGCGTGGCGTCGCGCCGTATTGAACATGCCGTCAGAACCCAATGTCACCGCGAAGTTGGCCGCAGCCGACTGGGCGCCCTGCTGGTCCTGGGCGAAGCCGGAGGGCACGCCGCCGTTCTTGCCGGTGACTGGGGTCGTGCCCGTTGGGGAGGTGGAGGAGGACGTGGGGGGTTTGTCGGAGGCTGCGGTTGGTGGGGTGTCCGGGGACTGGTTCGCGAAGGCGATGGCGGCGATCAGGAGGACCACCACGCCGACCACCGTGACCAGGCTGCGGGCGGTGCGGGGGGTGCGGCGGGTGGGGCCGTACGGGTCGGCGGGGGTGTCCGGGAGGCGGGTGCGGGTCTGGCCCGTGCCGCCGACCTCGCCGTGGCCGCCGCCGTACTGGTCGTCGTTGCTCATTCCGTGTCGGCCCCCTCCGCGTCGTACGACGGTAGCGCTGGTTCCCGCGTAGGTGCGGTGTGGTGAGTCCTCATCAGGTACGGCCGCGGGGCCCGGCTAGACGGCCATCCCGTAGACGATCGTGAACAGCGTTCCGAGGGAGCCGATGATGAAGACTCCGGTCAGGCCCGCCACGATCAGGCCCTTGCCCTGTTCCGCGCTGAACGTGTCGCGCAGGGCGGTCGCGCCGATGCGCTGTTTGGCCGCCCCCCAGATGGCGATGCCCAGGCAGAGGAGGATCGCCACGGCCATGACCACCTCGATCATGACCTTCGCTTCGTTGCCGAGACTGCCGAAAGGCCCCCAGTTCGGGGCGATTCCGCCGATGATGGTGGTGATATCGCCCTTTTCGGCTGCCAGGATCATGTAACTCACCGCCCCTGTATGGGTAGTTCCGGAAGCCCATGCCCGACGGCAGGGGTTACGCACTATCTTCGCTGATGAAACCGCCGTCGTCGTCGACTTGACGGCTCTCTTTACCCGATCTCGCGGCCCGCGCCCCGCCTCCGCGCTCTGACCTGGGCGGGGGTGGTGTGTATGCGCAAGAACGTGCGGTCACTCTGTGTATCACGGGGGGTGACGCCGGGCAATGATTGTCGTCTCGGCGTACGGGGGGTGGGGCGCGGGGCCGCCGTTCGGCGCAGTGGGGCCGCGTGTCGTTGGGCCGACTCGCCGACATGGGTACGACATTCCGTCAGTCGTTTCGTCTTCGCTGGTCAGTGGCGTTGTCAGTGGGGTGCGGCAGGCTGGGGGCATGACGACTCCATGGACTCTCGCGGATCTCGAGGCGGCCATCCGGGCGGGATGGTCGGCGGAGACCTGCGAGCCGGCCGACATCAGCAAGGTGCCCTGGACCTCCGAGAATCCGGCCTGGGGGCACTGTGACATCACCGCCCTGGTGGTGCAGGACCTCGTGGGCGGGGACCTGGTGCTGGGTGAGGTGTTCCACGACGGTCGGCAGGAGGGCTACCACTGGTGGAACGAGCTGCCCGGGGGCATACGGGTCGACCTGACGCGGGAGCAGTTCCGGCGGGGCGAGACGGTCACGCCCGGGCGGGTCGTCAAGCGGCCGGGCGGGCGGCTGCCGCGGCGCTGGAAGGAGTACCAGCTGCTGCGGCAGCGGGTCGTCGACAAGCTCGGGCCGTTGCCGGGGGTGGTGGTGACGCAGGACGGGCGGCGGCTCGCCTATACGGACTTCGGGGGGCCGGGGGCGCCGCTGCTCGCGTTGCACGGGCACTTCCAGGAGGGGGCGGTCTTCGAGCGGCTGGCTCAGGAGGTGGGGCCGGCGTGGCGGGTGATCGCCCTGGACCAGCGCGGGCACGGGAGGTCCGACCGGGCGGGGGAGTACACGCGGGAGGGGTACGTCGCGGACGCGGCGGCCGTGCTGGAGCACGTGGGGCTGGGGCCGGCGGTGGTGCTGGGGGATTCGCTGGGCGGGGTCAATGCGTACCAGCTCGCGGCGCGGCGGCCGGATCTGGTGCGGGCGGTGGTGGTCGAGGACATCGGGGCGGTGGTCGACGACGACCTGTCGTTCGCGCGGGAGTGGCCGCGGCGGGCCGCGACCCGGGCCGGGTTCCTGGCGGCGGTGGGGAGTGCGGCGCGGTGTGTGGAGGGTTCACTGCGGGAGCACGCGGACGGGTGGGGGACCGCGTTCGAGGTGGAGGACATGGTGGAGTCCCAGCGGGGGCTGAACGGGGACCACTGGGGGGACTGGCTGCGGGTGCGGAGGCCGACGCTGTTGGTGCGGGGGGATTGGAGCGGGGTGCTGTCCGCGGAGCATGCGCGGGAGATGACGGTGCGGAGGGCGGGGGTGCGGTTGGTTGAGTTGCCGGCGGGGCATGCGGTGCGGGTGGGGGATCCGGAGGGGTTTTTCGCTGCCGTGCGGGGGTTTTTGGCGCGGGTGTGACGCGGGGCCGGTGGCCTGCGGCTGGCTGGCTGGGCGGGTGCGGCGCCGTTGCCGGGGGCGCTGCCCCCGGACCCCCGCGCCTCAAACGCCGGCGGGGCTGGATGTGGGGCTCCGCCCCGGACCCCGCGCCTCAAACGCCGGCGGGGCTGGATGTAGCCCGGCGGGGCTGGATGTGGCCTGGCGGGGCTGGATGTGGCCCGGCGGGGGGTGGATTTGCCCCGGCGGGGGGTGGGTTTGGGCTTGGGTTAGGTCCAGTGGGTGGGGCGGGTGAGCGTGCGGGGGATGTGGGTGGTGAGGTCGCCTTGGGCTGCGTTCAGTTGGGGCTGGGTGAGGAAGACGGCTTCGCGGAGGTCCGCGCCGCGGAGGTTGGCGTCGCGGAGGTCCGCGCCGATCAGGTCGGCCGTGCGGAGGTCGGCGCGGCTGAGGTCGGCGGCGATCAGGTAGGCGCCGCGGAGGTTCGCGCCGCGGAGGTTCGCGCCGGCGAGGCGGGCGCCCATCAGGTCGGCGCCGCGGTGGTTCTTCTTGCGGCCCGGCACCTTGGCGCGTACGAGCTCGCTGGTCTTCAGGAGCAGGGTGTTGATCCGCTGGCTGAGCGCGCCGACGTCCAGGGCCGCGAGGGTGTCCGCGTCGGCGCGGGTGCACTCCTCGGTTTCCGCCAGGGCCCGGCGCAGGTCCGCGTGGACCGGGGCGGCGGCCGGGAGGGTCAGGGCCTCGCTGACGTAGAAGAGGAGCTCGTGCAGCTGCCGCATCACCGGGAAGGCCTCGAACATCGCGCGGGCCGTGCCGGGGTGGGTGCGCCAGTCGCGGCCGCCGAAGGTGACCTGAGAGATCTGCTGGCCCGCGCCGAAGCAGTCGAAGACGGTGCAGCCCTGGAACCCCTGGTCGCGCAGCCGGGTGTGGATGCCGCAGCGGAAGTCCTGCTGGAGGTTCTTGCAGGGGGTCGCGGCGGGCTTGTTCACGGCGAAGTCGTTGGACTTGGCGAAGGGGAGGGCCACACAGCAGAGCGCGAAGCAGTTCTCGCAGTCGGCCTGGAGGAGGGGAAGGGTGGGGGTGGCTGGGGTGGCTGGGGTGGCGGGGGTGGCGGGGGTGGCGGGGGTGGCGGGGGTTTTCGGCACCCGTCCATTGTTACCGGTGTTACCGGTGTTACCGGGTGGGGGCGGTGAGTCGCGTCTCGAGGGCGGACCAGGGGGCGCCGTCGACCTCCGTGGCGTGCTCGACGGCCCGCTCGGTGAGGAAGGCGAGCGTCTCGTAGATGCGGATCGCCGTGGTGTTGTGGGCCCGGACGGCGACGCCGCCTTCTCCTGGCCGCCGGACGACGGCCAGCTCGCCGCCTGCGCCGCCGAGCCCGACCGTCACCTCTGGACCGGCGTGTCCTCCGAGCCGGCCGTGCCGAGTTCGGCACTTGATCCGGGAGGGGGCGGCGGTCAGCATCCCCGTATGACAGAAGTGATCGCAGTCGCCGTCATCACCCTCCTCGCCGTGATCAGTCCTGGCGCCGATTTCGCCATGGTGGTCCGCAACAGCTACCTCTACGGGCGCCCCACCGGGCTGTTCGCCGCCGCCGGGGTCGCGGCCGGGGTCCTGGTCCACGTTTCCTACACGATGCTCGGGGTCGGTCTGCTGATCGCCTCCTCCACCGCGCTGTTCACCGTGATCAAGCTGGCGGGTGCGGCGTATCTGGTGTGGATCGGGATACGGACCTTCCGGGCGCGGGCCGAGGTGACCGTGGACCTGGAGTCGAAGCCGCAGTTGACCCGGCTGGGGGCGATGCGGTCGGGGTTCCTGACCAATGTGCTCAATCCCAAGACGACGTTGTTCGTCGTCTCGACCTTTACGCAGGTGGTCGACCCGGACACGCCGGTGTGGCAGCAGGCCGGTTACGGGCTGTTCATGGCGGTGGCGCACCTGGGCTGGTTCGCGGCGGTGGCGCTGTTCTTCTCCGTCTCGCGGCTGCGCGAGCGGATGCTGAAGGCGCAGAAGACGCTGAACCGGGCCATCGGGTCCGTGCTGGTCGGGCTGGGGGTGGGGCTGGGGTTCGCGCGGTGAGCTGTCGCGCGGGGGTGGTGCCGTTGGTTACCTGTCGGTAGCGTGCGGGGCATGGGCGTTGCGGAGGGGTTCTTCGAGCGGATCGATGCCGGGCGGTTCGCCGCCACCGAGTACACGCGGGGTCCCTGGGACCCGGGCTCGCAGCACGCCGGGCCGCCGGCCGCGCTGCTCGGGCGGGCCGTCGAGGAGCGGCCGGGTGCGCGCGCGGACATGCGGATCGCCCGGATCACGTACGAGATCCTGCGCCCGGTGCCGATCGGCGTGCTGGAGGTCACCACCAGTGTGCTGCGGGCCGGGCGCGGGACCGAGGTCGTCGAAGCCGCTCTCGCCCCGGCGGGCGCGGCGTCCGTGATGCTGGCGCGGGCCCTGCGGATCCGGGTCGCCGAGGAGGCCGTGCCGGCCGTGGTCCCGGGTCCGCAGGTGCCGCCGCCCGGCGAGGTGGAGGTGACGCCGTTCTTCCCGGTGCCGTGGGAGACCGGCTACCACTCGGCCATGGAGACCCGGTTCACCGACGGCGCCTTCGTCGAACTGGGTCCCGGCACCTGCTGGATGCGGATGAAGGTGCCGCTCGTGGCCGGGGAGGAGACCCGGTCGCTGGACCGGGTTCTGATCGCCGCCGACTCGGGCAACGGCATCAGCTCGGTGATGGACTTCGGCCGCTACGTCTTCGTCAACGGTGACCTGACCGTCCATCTGCACCGCCATCCGGTGGGCGAATGGGCCTGCGTGGAGGCCCGTACGAGCGTGGACGCCGCCGGGATCGGGCTCGCCGACGCGCTGCTGCACGACGAGAAGGGGCCCATCGGGCGCAGCGCGCAGAGCCTCTTCGTGGCGCCACGGTAGCGGCGCCCGGGCCAACCCCCTTTTCGGGGGCGGGAGATGCGTGTGGCAGGCTCGGGCGGATGGAGCCGCTGACCCCGACCGATCCCGCGTACGTCGGCGCGCACGCAATTCTGGCCCGTCTCGGAGCGGGTGGCATGGGGCAGGTGTACCTCGGCCGCTCGCCCGGCGGCCGGCTGGTGGCGGTGAAGGTCGTACGGGAGGAGATCACCGGGCATCCCGAGGTGCTGGCCCGCTTCCGGCGGGAGGCGCGGACCGTACGGGCCGTGCGCTCGGCGTACACCGCGCACCTGATCGACGCCTCGCTGGAGGCGGCGCCGTACTGGCTGGCGACCGAGTACGTGGCGGGTCCCACCCTGGGGCTCGCGGTGGGCCGGCGGGGGGCTCTGCCGCCGCGGACCTGCCGGCGGCTGGGCGTGGCGCTGGCCGAGGGACTGGCGAGCGTGCACGCGTACGGGGTCACGCACCGGGACCTCAAGCCGCAGAACGTCATCCTGGGCGCGCAGGGGCCGCAGCTCATCGACTTCGGTATCGCGCGGGGGGTCGGCGCGACCGAGCTGACCCAGGACGGCCAGGCGCCGGGGACTCCGGGGTACACCGCGCCGGAGGTGCTGCTGGGCGGCGAGGCCGGGGCGGCCGCGGACGTCTTCGCGCTCGGGCGCAAGCGGACCGGGGTCTGGGTGGCCGCGGGTGTGGTGCTGGCCGTGGTGGGGGCCGTGGCGGTGTGGAGGCTGCCGCTGGGGGAGCGGGGCGGCGAGGACGACCGGGCAGGCGGAGATCGCCAGGACCAGGGCCAGAGCCAGGGCCCGAGCCAGAGCCAGAATCCGGCCGGTCAGACGTCCGACGGTCAGACGCCCGACGGCCGGACCCCCGCCGGCCGGCAGGGTCCCGGCAGCCCTGCGGCGGCGTCGCCGGTCGGCCCGCCCACGTACATCAAGCAGACCGCGCCCCATCTGGACGACTACCACCCCATCCACCGGACCTGCACGCGGCCCGCGGAGGAACGCGGCATTCTGGATTTCCAGACCGCGATGCCCAGGAACACCGATGACCCCCAGCTGAGGTCGGGCAGGGTCGAGATCGGTACCCGGTCAAGAACGCGCTCCCGGACGTACCGCCGTACTACGTGGCCGTCGTCGTGAAGCCGCAGCACGAGGTTGACGAGAACGGCCGGTCCACGGATGTGACCGACAACCGTCAGCTCGGGTTCGTTGCCAAAGCCCGGGACCTGTACGAGGGTGACGAGTTGGAGTGGAAGTACGTCACCTACCCGGACGACTTCTCCATGCAGCTGAACGGCAAGACGGTCACCTCGGATACGGAGCACAAGAGTTTCCTCTGCGAAGGCTTCGACAGTGGGCCGCAAAAGGGATGAATCCGACACGTAGCGGAGAATCCCGATGAAAGAACGGTCGATGGGGGAGGGTTGACGGGTGCGCAGATTCTGGGTGATCAGCGGGATCAGCTTCGGGGCGTGTCTGTGCTTCGTCGCTCTCCTCGTGGTCGGCACGTACTCCGCCGCCGCCGGCATCGCGTCCGGTGGGGGCCGCGCCGTCGGGCTCGTCCCCGGGGCCGTACCCGGGAAGTACCGGGCGCTCGTGGAGAAGTGGGGCAACCTCTGCCCGACCCTCACGCCGGCCGTGCTCGCCGCTCAGCTCTACTCGGAGAGCGGCTGGGACCCCGACATCGTCAGTCCGGCCGACGCGCGGGGGATCGCCCAGTTCATCCCGGGGACCTGGGCCACTCACGGGATCGACGGCGACGGCGACGGCGATCGGGACATCTGGGACCCGAACGACGCGATTCCCTCGGCGGCTTCGTACGACTGCGAGCTCGCACGCTACGTGAGCAAGGTGCCCGGAGACCCCGTCACGAACATGCTGGCCGCCTACAACGCCGGTCCCGGTGCGGTACTCCAGCACCGCGGTGTGCCCCCGTTCCGCGAGACCCAGGGGTACGTGAAGGCGATCACGACGCTGGCCAAGAGCTTCGCGCGGCCCGTGGGGCGGGTGGCGCCCTCACAACAGGCCGCCGGGGCCATCTACTTCGCGCAGAAGCAGCTCGGGACGCCGTACCTGTGGGGTGGCAACGGAACGCCCGACCAGGGCGGGCGGTTCGACTGCTCCGGGCTGACCAAGGCCGCGTACGAGACGGTGGGGATCGAGCTGCCGCGCGTGGCGAACGACCAGTACAACGCCGGGTCGCACCCGTCGCGCGATCAACTCCTGCCCGGTGATCTCGTCTTCTTCTCCGATGATCTGACGAACTCTCGGGAGATCCGTCACGTCGGGCTCTACGTGGGCGGCGGGTACATGATCAACGCCCCGTACACCGGCGCCGTGATCCGCTTCGACAAGATCGACACTCCCGACTACTTCGGTGCGACGCGCGTGACCAAGGATGGTGCGGAGGCCCTTCCGCAGCGGCCGGTGGCCAGCTCGGGGCGGTAGCAACTCTCCGTGAGGCCAAGGCCCTGAGCTGCGACGATGAGTCACTCTTCGATAACGTTGGAGTGATCATTCGGTGGAGAGTGGAACGTAGTCGCCAGAACGGGCGTTCCATCGACGCGGGGGTTGATCAAGCGGGGGGCGAAGGGGCGCACGCAGGGGTGCGTCCGCAGGGGAACCACGGCAAGGGCAAGGGGCCGCATCACCATGGCTGGACTCACAACAGGTGGGCCGAACGTGGATGTCAGCCTGCTGTACGAGGTCAACGGAGCGGCCCGGCAGGCCCCGGGGTGGCTGGACACGGTCGTGAGCCTGGCCGGTGAGTACGGGATCCTGCTGGCCCTCGTGCTCCTGGTCCTGTGGTGCTGGCGCGGAGCCCGCCGGCAGGACGAGGCCGCGGCCGTCGAGTCCTGCGCCGCGCTCGTGTGGGCCCCGCTGGCCGCCGGACTGGCCCTGCTCGTGAACGTGCCGCTGCGTGAACTGGTCGCGCGGCCACGGCCGTTCCGGCAGCACGAGGGCCTGCAAGTGCTCGATCCCGGCTTCGGCGCGGAGATCGGCAACACCGACTTCTCCTTCGTCAGCGACCACACCACCCTCGCGATGGCCCTGGGCGTGGGCCTGTTCCTCGCCCACCGCAAGATCGGGTTCCTGGGGATCGGGCTGGCCCTCGCCGAGGGCTTCTGCCGCGTCTACATGGGCGTCCACTACCCCACCGACGTGATCGGCGGCCTCGCGCTCGGGACGGCCGTGGTCCTCGTGGTGGCGCCGCTCGCGATGGCGCTGCTGACCCCGGTGGTGCGGGCGGTGGCCCGCTCCCCGCGCGCCGGTCGGCTCGTACGGGCCAAGGGCCGGGCGCTGCCCCGGCCGCTCGGCCTCGCGCAGGCACAGACCTCGTCCGCGGGGCAGTGCACGCACGAGAGCGATCTCGCCGCCTGACCCACTAGGGGGTGTACGACTCCCATACGGCGAGCAGTACGGCCGCCAGCAGGCACAGGCCCGCCGCCCCGAAGCACATCCGGACCGCCGGTGGGCGGGGTCGGGGCGTCACCGCTCACCACCTTCCGGGTCGCCCTCGCGGCGGTACCGGGAGCGCAGCCAGAGTCCGGTGGCCACGGCCGCGGCGGCCGGGGCGAACGCGATGAGCAGGGCCCAGAAGAGGGCCGTGAGGCGGGCTGCGGATCCTGGCATGAGACAAGGGCATCCGCTCCGGCGTGCCCCGGCCAGCCGGGCCGTCCGAACGGGCGAGGTCCCGCCCGGCTACCCCGCCGCGTGCCGGGCGGCGTCCCTGCGGGCCAGGTCGCGCGAGCGGCGGGCCGGACCGCTCCAGCCGCAGGTGCAGACGGCCAGGCAGAACGATCCGCGGTCGGCGGTGGATGTGGTGTGGCCGGTCGGTGGCTGTGGTTGTGGCTGTTGCTGTGGCTGCGCGTGCGGCCGCGGGAGCGGCACGGAGGCAAGCGGAGGGGCCAGGGTCGCGTCGGAGTGCGGTTCCACGGCTCCACGGTACCGGGGCTGGGCAGCGGGTGGGCGGGCGCGCCCCGTGACGGGAAACCGGGGACCTCGTTAAACGGAGCGGGTGGGGGCCTCGGGCAAACAGCGGTCACGCGTTGGGGGTTGGCAGGCGATGGTGGTTCACCAGCACAGGCGGCGGCGCGGACGTGCGGGTGAGGCGGTGCTCGTCGCCGGCGTCGCCCTGGCGGTCACGGCGATGAGCGGGTGCGCGGGCGGCGGCGGAGGTGACGACCGGCCTCCGGCGGACGCGGCGGCGGTGGTCCGCGGGGCCGCCGACGCGCTGATGAAGACGGGCAGCGCCCGGGCCCGTACGGCCATGGAGATGGCCACGGGCGGGACCCGGGTCACGATCCGCGGCGAGGGCGGGGTCGACTTCAAGAACCGGATGGGTCAGCTCCTGGTGATGCTCCCGGCCGATGTGAAGGGCAACGACGAGCACCGGCCCATCACCGAGCTGCTCGTGCCGGGTGCGCTCTACATGAAGAACCGCGGGGCGGGCGTCCCCGCCGACAAGTGGGTCCGGATCGACACGACGACCCTCGCCGACGGGAACCTGGTCACGGGCGGGGCCACCGATCCGCTGGTCGCGGCCGAGCTGTTGCGGGGCGCGCAGGAGGTGACGTACGTCGGGGAGACCGAGGTGGCGGGCACCAAGGTGCGGCACTACCGGGGGACCACCGACATCGGGCGGGCGGCGGGGAGCGCGTCGCCGCAGGTGCGGGGGGCGTTGCAGGCGGCGGCGAAAGGGTTCAGCAAGGACGCGGTGCCGTTCGATGCCTATCTGGACGAGAAGGGGCGGTTGCGGAAGGTCCGGCACCGGTTCACCTATGTCAACAATGGCGTGATCGATGTCTCGTCGACCACGCTGCTGTACGGGTTCGGGACGCCGGTGACCGTCGTATTGCCCGCAAGCGGGGACATTTACGCCGGGAAGATCGCCGACTAGCGGGGCGGGCGGGGCGCGGGCGGCGCGGTCGGGCCATGGCCGGGTATCCGGAAATGGTCCATCCGTGTCATGTGCCGGATGCCGTGTCCTCCCTACGCTGAGAAGTCGAGCGCCGATGACCGATGACCGACGACCGAAGACGGCAGATTGGGGTGACACGCGTGACTCCCGCAGGCGGTACGACGGTGCAGGACCACGTGGCGCTCGCCGAGATCGAGCTGTGTGGTGAGCTGATCATCGCGGCGTCCGCGGCCGATGAGGATCGGCTGAGCCAGGACCGGATCGACGAGGTGCTGATGGGGATCTGGTCCGGCTGACCCGCCGTGTCCCGGGCTCCGCCCCAGACCCCGCGCCTCAAACGCCGGCGGGGCTGGGGGTGCCGGCGGGGCCGGAGAGGGAGGTGTCGGTTACGTGCGCAGGAGGCGGGCGATGGCCTTGGTGGCTTCCTCTACCTTGGCGTCGATCTCGGTGCCGCCCTTGACCGCGGCGTCGGCGACGCAGTGGCGCAGGTGTTCCTCCAGCAGCTGGAGCGCGAAGGACTGGAGCGCCTTCGTGCTCGCCGAGACCTGGGTGAGTATGTCGATGCAGTAGACGTCCTCGTCCACGAGCCGCTGGAGGCCGCGGATCTGGCCCTCGATCCGGCGCAGCCGCTTGAGGTGCTCGTCCTTCTGGTGGTGGTAGCCGTGCACGGGGGTGGTGGCTGCCGTGCCGGCATCGGCTCCGGGGCCTTCCGCCTCGATGGTCGTCATGCGTCCTCCCGTGATCCGGAACGAGGGATGTATACCGGAGGTATACCCCTCATGGGTATAGGGTACTGGGCCGTGGCCGAAGGGACAGGGGTCCGTGGTCCTCACTCTGCCTGATGGAGGACACTGGGGAACCGCCGGTTAGCCGTGGCCGGGGGATGCGCCTAGCATCAGCCTGACCGAATCCAATGCACCCCGAGGACCTCACGTGCGATTTCGTCTGACCCCCAGGGAGACGAGCTTCTACGACATGTTCGCCGCATCCGCGGACAACATCGTCACGGGCTCCAAGCTCCTGATGGAACTGCTCGGAGCGGACTCCTCCGCCCGGGCCGAGATCGCGGAGCGGATGCGGGCAGCGGAGCACGCGGGGGACGACGCGACGCACGCGATCTTCCACCAGCTGAACTCCTCTTTCATCACGCCGTTCGACCGCGAGGACATCTACAAGCTCGCCTCGTCGCTCGACGACATCATGGACTTCATGGAGGAGGCCGTCGACCTCGTCGTCCTCTACAACGTGGAGGAGCTCCCCAAGGGGGTCGAGCAGCAGATCGAGGTGCTGGCGCGCGCGGCCGAGCTGACCGCGGAGGCGATGCCGCACCTGCGGACGATGGACAACCTCACCGAGTACTGGATCGAGGTCAACCGGCTTGAGAACCAGGCCGACCAGATCCACCGCAAGCTGCTCGCGCAGCTCTTCAACGGCAAGTACGACGCCATCGAGGTGCTGAAGCTCAAGCAGATCGTCGACGTGCTCGAAGAGGCGGCCGACGCGTTCGAGCACGTTGCGAACACGGTGGAGACCATCGCGGTCAAGGAGTCCTGAACCTCGTGGACACCTTCGCCCTGGTCGTGACCATCGGTGTCGCGCTCGGCTTTACGTATACGAATGGTTTTCACGACTCCGCGAACGCGATCGCGACGTCCGTCTCGACGCGGGCGCTGACCCCGCGCGCGGCGCTGGCGATGGCGGCCGTGATGAACCTCGCCGGTGCCTTTCTGGGCAGCGGGGTGGCCAAGACGGTCAGCAAGGGCCTGATCGAGACGCCCGAGGGCAACCGGGGGATGTGGATCCTCTTCGCGGCGCTGGTCGGCGCGATCGTCTGGAACCTGATCACCTGGTACTTCGGACTGCCCTCGTCCTCCTCGCACGCGCTCTTCGGCGGCATGGTGGGCGCGGCGCTGGCCGGCGGCATCGGTGTCCTGTGGGACGGCGTGGTCGAGAAGGTCGTCATCCCGATGTTCGTCTCGCCGGTCGTCGGTCTGGTCGCCGGTTACCTGGTGATGGTCGTCATCCTGTGGATCTTCCGCCGGGCCAACCCGCACAAGGCGAAGCGAGGCTTCCGAATCGCGCAGACGGTGTCGGCGGCCGCCATGGCGCTCGGCCACGGTCTCCAGGACGCGCAGAAGACGATGGGCATCGTGGTGATGGCCCTGGTCATCGCCGACGTGCAGGCCGCGGACGCGGCGATCCCGGTCTGGGTCAAGGTCGCGTGTGCCGTGATGCTGTCGCTGGGTACGTACGCGGGTGGCTGGCGCATCATGCGTACGCTCGGCCGCAAGATCATCGAGCTGGACCCGCCGCAGGGCTTCGCGGCCGAGACCACCGGTGCCTCGATCATGTTCGGCTCGGCGTTCCTCTTCCACGCGCCGATCTCCACCACCCACGTGATCACCTCGGCGATCATGGGTGTGGGCGCGACGAAGCGGGTGAACGCGGTCCGCTGGGGCGTCGCCAAGAACATCATCCTGGGCTGGTTCATTACTATGCCGGCGGCCGCGCTGGTGGCCGCGGTGAGTTTCTGGATCGTGAACCTCGCGTTCGTCTAGCGACGGGGCGGTGTACGAAAGCGGGCCGGCTCCCCCCACCCAGGGGGAGCCGGCCCTTTCTTTCTTTCGCCTTGCGGTGGCACCGCCATGCAGCACCGCAGGACGTTCTGTGGGCCCGGTGAGGGCTTAGCCGAAGCGGCCCGAGATGTAGTCCTCGGTCGCCTGCACGGACGGGTTCGAGAAGATCCGGTCCGTGTCGTCGAGCTCGACGAGCTTGCCGGGCTGGCCGACCGCGGAGAGGTTGAAGAAGGCGGTGCGGTCCGAGACGCGGGCCGCCTGCTGCATGTTGTGCGTCACGATGACGATCGTGAAGCGCTCCTTGAGCTCGCCGATCAGGTCCTCGATCGCGAGGGTGGAGATCGGGTCGAGGGCCGAGCAGGGCTCGTCCATCAGCAGGACCTGCGGCTCGACCGCGATGGCGCGGGCGATGCACAGACGCTGCTGCTGGCCGCCGGAGAGGCCGGAGCCGGGCTTGGCCAGGCGGTCCTTGACCTCGTTCCAGAGGTTGGCGCCCTGGAGGGACTTCTCGACGATGTCCGTGAGTTCGGACTTCTTGAAGTGGCCGTTCAGCCGCAGGCCCGCCGCCACGTTGTCGAAGATCGACATGGTGGGGAAGGGGTTCGGGCGCTGGAAGACCATGCCGACCGTGCGGCGGACCGCGACCGGGTCCACGCCGGGGCCGTACAGGTTCTCGTCGTCGAGCAGGACCTTGCCCTCGACGCGGCCGCCGGGGGTGACCTCGTGCATGCGGTTGAGGGTGCGCAGGAAGGTGGACTTGCCGCAGCCGGAGGGGCCGATGAAGGCGGTTACGGAGCGGGGCTCCACGGTCATCGAGATGTCGTCGATGGCCTTGTGGCTGCCGTAGAAGGCGGAAAGGCCGCTGACGTCGATTCGCTTGGCCATGAGGGTCACTTCGCTTTCATTAGTCGCGTCAGCGACCGGTCTGCGGGGCCTTCCAGCGGGCGATGCCGCGGGCCACCAGATTGAGGATCATGACGAAGGCGATCAGGACGAGCGCTGCGGCCCATGCCCGGTCGTAGGAGGCTTCACTGCCGACCTTGTACTGCTCCCAGATGTAGAGGGGGAGCGAGGACTGGGCGCCTTCGAAGGGGTTGCCGTTGATCAGCTGGGAGCCGAAGACCAGCAGCATGATCGGCGCGGTCTCGCCGGCGATGCGGGCTACTGCCAGCATGACACCCGTGGAGATGCCGCCGATGGCGGTGGGGAGCACGACCTTGAGGATCACGCGCCACTTCGGCACACCGAGGGCCAGGGCGGCCTCGCGCAGCTCGTTCGGGACGAGCTTGAGCATCTCCTCGGTGGAGCGGACCACGACGGGCATCATCAGGATCGACAGGGCCATCGCGCCGGCGAAGCCGGAGGGGCCGAAGCCGAGCATCAGGTTCCAGGTCGTCAGGATGAACAGACCCGCGACGATGGAGGGGATGCCGGTCATGACGTCCACGAAGAAGGTCACGGCCTTGGCGAGCGGGCCCTTGCCGTACTCGACCAGGTAGACGGCGGTCAGCAGGCCGATCGGTGCGGCGATCAGCGTGGCGAGGGCGACCTGCTCGATGGTGCCGAGCAGCGCGTGGTAGACGCCGCCGCCCTGATCGAAGCTGGTCACGCCGTTCATCGAGTGGCTGAGGAAGTTGCCGTCGAGGAGCCCCACGCCGCGGCTGATCGTGGTCCACATCAGCGAGAGCAGCGGGACGACCGCGAGGACGAAGCAGACCCACACCACGGAGGTCGCGACGCGGTCCTTGGCCTGGCGGCGGTTCTCGATCACCGAGCTGGCGGTGTACGTGATGCCGACGAACAGGATGGCCGCGATCAGGCCCCACTGGACCTTGCTGTGGAGGTCGAAGGCGAGGCCGATGCCGCTGCCGAGGGCGATCGAGAGGACCGCGATGCCGGTCGGGGCCCAGCGGGGCAGGCCGCCTCGGGTGAGGCTGGTGGGGGCGGCGGACTTGGTGGCCCGGGTGGGCCGCTGGTCCTGGAGTGCGTGGCTCATCAGGCGTTCGCCCCCGAGAAGTCCTTGCGGCGAGCGATGATCAGCCGAGCTGCACCGTTGACCAGCAGGGTGAGCAGGAAGAGGACCAGACCGGAGGCGATCAGCGCGTCCCGGCCGAACTCGTTGGCCTCGTCGAACTTCGCGGCGATGTTCTGCGCGAAGGTGCCGCCGCCCGGGTTCAGGACGTGGAACGAGATCAGGAAGCTCGGGGAGAGGACGGTCGCGACGGCCATGGTCTCGCCGAGGGCGCGGCCGAGGCCGAGCATCGAGGCGGAGATGACGCCGGAGCGGCCGAAGGGCAGCACCGCCATGCGGATGACCTCCCAGCGGGTCGCGCCGAGGGCCAGGGCGGCCTCCTCGTTCATGCGCGGGACCTGGAGGAAGACCTCACGGCTGACGCTGGTCACGATCGGCAGGATCATGATCGCGAGCAGGATGCCGACGGTGAAGAGCGAGCGGGCGACGCCGACCTGGGTCTTCTCGAAGACGTAGGTCCAGCCCAGGTACTCGTCGAGCCAGAGGTTCAGGCCGTTCAGGTGCGGGACGAGGAAGAGGGCGCCCCAGATGCCGTAGATGATCGACGGCACGGCGGCCAGCAGGTCGACCACGTAGGCGAGGGGTGCGGCCAGCTTGCGCGGCGCGTAGTGCGAGATGAAGAGGGCGATGCCGACAGCGATCGGAACCGCGATGACCATCGCGATGATCGAGCTGACGATCGTGCCGAAGAGCAGGACGGCGATGCCGAAGACGGGCGGGTTGGCCGACGCGTTCCAGTCGAAGGTGGTGAGGAAGTTCCCCTCGTTCTCCGACAGGGCGATCGTGGCGCGGTAGGTGAGGAAGGCGGCAATCGACGCCATGATCACCAGGAGCAGGATGCCGGAGCCCTTGGAGAGCCCGGCGAAGATCTTGTCACCGGCACGGCCGGTGGACCTCGCGCTCTTGGCGACAGGCGGAGCCGTGTCTATCTGGGTGGGTGTGGTGGAAGCCATGGTCTTTCCGGTCTGTGTGGGGGGCAGGCCCCCTGGCGGCGGTGCACCGGATTCCCCCGGGTGGAGGGGAAGGGCCCCGAGGTGTCGGTTGCCCGGACGGGGGCGGTCGACACCTCGGGGTCAGGATTCAGCCCAGCGACTTGATGACTTCGCGGACCTTGGTGTTGATCTCGGCCGGGATGGGCGCGTAGCCGTTCTCGAGGAGGACCTTCTGGCCCGCGTCGGAGGCGGCGTAGTTCAGGAAGGACTTCACGGTCGGGAGCGTCTCGGCCTTGTTGCCCTTGTCGCAGACGACCTCGTACGTCACCAGGACCAGCGGGTAGGCGCCCTCGGCCTTGGTGGTGTAGTCGAGCTTCAGGGCCAGGTCGGAGCCGGTGCCGGCGACCTTGGCGGCGGCGATGGCCTTGGAGGCGTTCTCACCGGTGGCCGCGACCGGGGCGGCGGCGCCCGTGTTCAGGTCGACGGTCTTGATGTTCTGCGAGCTGGCGAAGGAGAGCTCGAAGTAGCCGATCGAGCCGTCGACCTGCTTGACCTGGGCGGCGACACCCGCGGAGCCGGAGGCGGCCTGGCCGCCCGGAGCGGCCCACTTCTTCGCGGGCTCGTGCGGCCAGGCGTCGGGGGCGGTGGCCTTGAGGTACTTGGTGACGTTCTCGGTGGTGCCCGAGTCGTCGGAGCGGTGGAAGGCCTGGATGGCGGTGGAGGGAAGCGTGACGCCCGGGTTCAGCTTCTTGATCGCCTCGTCGTCCCACTTCTTGATCTTGTCGTTGAAGATGTTGGCGATCGTGGCGGCGTCGAGGTTCAGCTTGTCCACGCCGGCGATGTTGAAGCCGAGCGCGACGGGGCCACCGACCATCGGCAGGTTGATACCCTGGCCACCGGTGCAGATCTTCTTCGACTCCTCGACCTGCTCCGGCTTCAGCGCCGAGTCGGAGCCGGCGAAACCGACGGTGCCCTGGTTGAACGCGACGATGCCCTCACCGGAGGAGGACGACTTGTAGTTCACCTCGACGCCGGGGCAGGCGGCCATGAAGTTCTTCACCCACAGCTCGACCGCGTTCTTCTGCGCGGAAGAGCCCGAAGCCAGCAGCTTGCCCTTGGCGTCGTCACACTTGATGTCGCCCGCGGCGGCCGTGGTGGGCTTGCCCGTGCCGTCGGTGGTCTTGGTGTTGTCGTCCGAGCCGCACGCCGTGAGGACCAGGGCGCCGGACACGACGAGGGCCCCGAGGGCGGAGGCACGAAGCATGTTCTTGCGCTGAAGCTTCACTTTCGGGTGTTCCTTCCAGAAGCCGCCGGCCGCTTTCTGTATCGGGGCGGCGTGCGAAGAGGACTACGTCGATTTGCCCGGCTGAGCTGCTCGACCTGCGGGCGACTCGCTCCGTGCTCCACCGAAATTAGGCAGAACAGGTGAAGCAGCCGACCGGGGCGAGTGAACGGACGGTGAACCGTGGCGGACGACCCGGTGCGCCACCGGCGCTCCGCCCCCAGCCGTCATCATCCGTTATCCGCCCGTTACCGTGGTGTGACCGCGGGCTCCCGGAGCCAGAGCTGCTGGAAGGCCTTGCGCGCGGCCTCGACCTCGTGGCGCTGGTCGGCGTGCAGCACGCCGAGGGCGTACGCCGTCGCCGGGGCGATGCGCGGGGTGCGGGCCGCCGTCGCCGAGGCGGCCGCCGCCTCGGCCGCGTCGCGGTGCCGGTCCAGGGCCTGGCCCGCGGCCGCCGGCCGGGTCACGTCCTCGCCCAGCGCCTCCCGCGCGTACCGGTGGACCCGCAGCAGGCGGCGTACCTCGTGCCAGAGCCCGTCGTGGTCCGCGTCGTACGGGCTCGGCGCCGCCTCGCGGCCGCCTACCGGGGGCAGCGCCGAGACGGCCGCCGACAGGCGGTTTTCGGCCACGGCCGCCAGCGGGACGAGGACCTCCGCCACCCGCCCCCGGGCCGCGACGGCGTCCAGCGGGACCTCCGAGGCCAGCACCGCCACCGCGTCCGCCACGGCGTGGAAGCGGGAGGAGCCGAGCGCCTGCAGCGTGGCCGAGTGGGCACGCGTACGGGCCAGGGTCAGCTGGCGCTCCAGCAGCGCGCCGGCCCGCGCCGAGCCCACGGTCAGCGCGCCGCCCGAGCCGCGCGGCGCCGGGAGCTCCGGGGACCCCGACAGCCGGTGCAGCGCGTCCATCAGCCGGGCCAGCCGGGCGGCGTACGCGTGCTCGTCGGCCAGCGTCGAGGACAGCCACACCAGCTCGGTGCGCAGCCCGTCGGCCCAGGACGACTCGGTCACCACCCGGAAGGTGGCCAGTGAACCGCTGATGCGGCGCGCGGCCCCCCGCAGGCCGCGCGCCGCGTCGCTCACTTCGGCGGCGTCGGCCCCGCTCTCCTCGTACAGGCGCAGTCCGCGCAGGAAAGCGGTGGCCTGCGCACGCAGGTACGCGCCGAGCACGTCACCTGCGTCCGCCATCGAGTCATGGTTTGGCTGAGCCACGCCGGCGCCTCCGGGCGTCTATGAGCGTCTCCTGTACGTGCCGCAGCGGCTGGCCTTCCGCGTCCGTGCTGTGCCGGGTCCACTCGCCGTCCGGGCCCAGGTGCCAGGAGGAGGTGGTGTCGGACATGCCGGTTTCCAGCATCCGGTCCAGTGCCGCGCGGTGGGCCGGGTCGGCGACCCTGACCAGTGCCTCGATACGGCGGTCGAGGTTGCGGTGCATCATGTCGGCGCTGCCGATCCACACCTCGGGCTCGCCGCCGTTGCCGAAGGCGAAGACCCGGGAGTGTTCGAGGAAGCGGCCGAGGATCGAGCGGACCCGGATGTTCTCCGAGAGCCCGGGGACCCCGGGGCGCACGGCGCAGATGCCGCGCACCCAGATGTCGACGGGCACGCCCGCCTGGGCGGCCCGGTAGAGCGAGTCGATGAGGGCCTCGTCGACGATCGAGTTCATCTTGAGGCGCACGTACGCGGGGCGGCCGGCCCGGTGGTGGGCGGCCTCCTTGTCGATCCGCGCTATCAGGCCGTCGCGCAGGGAGCGCGGCGCCACCATCAGCCGGCGGTAGGTCTCGCGGCGCGAGTAGCCGGAGAGCCGGTTGAAGAGGTCGGAGAGGTCCGCGCCGACCTGCGGGTCGGCGGTGAGCAGGCCGAGGTCCTCGTAGAGCCGGGCGGTCTTGGGGTGGTAGTTGCCGGTGCCCACGTGCGAGTAGCGGCGCAGCTGGTCGCCCTCCTGGCGGACCACGAGCGACAGCTTGCAGTGGGTCTTGAGCCCGACGAGCCCGTAGACGACGTGGCAGCCGGACTCCTCCAGCTTGCGCGCCCACTTGATGTTGGCCTGCTCGTCGAAGCGGGCCTTGATCTCGACGAGTACGAGGACCTGCTTGCCGGATTCGGCGGCGTCGATCAGGGCGTCCACGATCGGGGAGTCGCCGGAGGTGCGGTAGAGCGTCTGCTTGATGGCGAGGACGTCCGGGTCGGCGGCGGCCTGCTCCAGGAAGGCCTGCACCGAGGTGGAGAAGGAGTCGTACGGGTGGTGCAGCAGGACGTCCCGCTCGCGCAGGGCGGCGAAGATGTCGGGCGCGGACGACGACTCGACCTCGGCGAGGTCGCGGTGGGTGCCGGCGACGAACTTCGGGTACTTCAGCTCCGGCCGGTCCAGGGAGGCGATCCCGAAGAGGGCGGTCAGGTCGAGCGGCCCGGGCAGCGGGTACACCTCGGAGGCGTTGACGTTCAGCTCCTGCACCAGCAGGTCCAGGACGCCGGGGTCGATGGACTCCTCGACCTCCAGGCGCACGGGCGGGCCGAAGCGGCGCCGCATGAGCTCCTTCTCCAGGGCCTGGAGGAGGTTCTCGGCGTCGTCCTCCTCCACCTCCAGGTCTTCGTTGCGGGTCACGCGGAACATGTGGTGCGCGAGCACCTCCATGCCGGGGAACAGCTCCTCCAGGTGCGCGGCGATCACGTCCTCCAGCGGGACGTAGCGCTGCGGGGAGGCCTCCAGGAAGCGGGAGAGGAGCGGCGGGACCTTGACCCGGGCGAAGTGGCGGTGGCCGCTGACGGGGTTGCGCACGACCACGGCCAGGTTGAGGGAGAGGCCGGAGATGTACGGGAAGGGGTGCGCGGGATCCACGGCCAGCGGGGTGAGCACCGGGAAGATCTGGTTGCGGAACAGCGTGAAGAGGCGGGCCTGCTCCTTCTCCGTGAGGTCGGGCCAGCGGATCAGGTGCACGCCCTCCTCGCCGAGCGCCGGGGAGATGTCCTGCTGGAAGCAGGCGGCGTGGCGGGCCATGAGCTCGCGCGAGCGCGTCCAGATCTGGTCCAGCACCTCGCGGGGCTGCAGGCCCGAGGCCGAACGGGTGGCGACACCGGTCGCGATACGCCGTTTGAGGCCGGCCACGCGGACCATGAAGAACTCGTCGAGGTTGCTCGCGAAGATCGCCAGGAAATTGGCGCGCTCCAGGAGCGGGGTCGTCGGGTCCTCGGCGAGCTCCAGCACCCGCTCGTTGAAGGCGAGCCAGCTGCGCTCCCGGTCGAGGAAGCGGTTGGCGGGGAGCCCGCCGCCGTCCTTGTCCTCGTAGACGTCCAGGTCGGTGTCGAGCTCGGGCGCCAGGTCGACCGCGGGGCGGCGGGCGGCGATGGAGCTCAGGCGGGTGTGGGCCGCGGTGACGGTGGGGGCCGGGCCGTTCGCCTTGCCGTTCGCCTGGTCGGCGGCCTGGGGGGTGGCCATGCCGGTGGCCATGCCGGTGGCCTTGCCGGTGGCCTTGCCGGTGGCCGCGGCGGAGGTGTGAGACGGGTGCTGGGCGGGGACCTCGGTGGGGCCTGCGCTGGGCTGGTGGCTCATGACTCCATTCTTCCGCGCACGCGGGAGGACAGGCGCGTCGGAAGTGTCGGCCGTCAGTCGGAGGCGGGGGTGCATTGGGGGAGAGTCGCAAGCGCGTCTGAATGCCTGGTTAATGATGGGTGGCTTCCCGGGTCCGGCCGGGTGCACGGGGGCGGGTGCGTGTGCGGGTGCGTGCCGTGCGTGTGCCGGTGCGCGTGCCGGTGCGGCGCCGTTGCCGGGGGCGCTGCCCCCGGACCCCCGCGCCTCAAACGCCGGCGAGGCTGAAAGAGCGCCTCAAACGCCGGCGAGGCTGAAAGAGCGCCTCAAACGCCGGCGGGGCTGGATGGTGCCGGCGGGGCTGAAAAACAGCCTCGCCGGCGTTTGAGCCCCAGGGGGCCGGCGTGGTCGGGGTCAGCTTTCCGTGCGGTACATCAGGTCGACCTCGTGGGTCGCGAAGCCGAGGCCCTCGTAGACGGCGAGGGCCGCCGGGTTGTCGGCGTCCACGTACAGCATCGCCGTCGGCAGACCCGCCGCGGCGAGGTGGCGCAGGCCGATCGCGGTGAGGGCCTTGCCGAGGCCGCCGCCCTGGGCGCCCGGGCGGACGCCGAGCACGTAGACCTCGCCCAGCTGCTCCGCCGCGTGGACCTTCGTCCAGTGGAAGCCGACGATCTCCCCCTCGCGCTCCGCGAGGAAGAAGCCCTTGGGGTCGAACCAGAGCTGCGCCATCCGGTCGTCGAGGTCCCGCTGGGTGAGCGAGCCCTGCTCGGGGTGGTGGGCGAAGGCGGCCGCGTTCGCCGCGAGCCAGGCCGCGTCGTCGGCGCCGGGCACGAAGGTCCGTACGGTCACGCCGGGCGGGAGCACCGGCTCCGGCAGCGGGGCCGCGTCGACCAGCGGCCGGCGCAGCTGGCGCAGCTCGCGGAAGAGGGTCAGGCCGAGCACCTGGGCGAGGTGCCGGGCGGCCGACTTGCCGCCGTGGGCCCATACCCGCAGCCGCTTGCCGGAGGCGGCCAGCAGGGCCATCCCCATCGCCCGCCCGTGCCCGCGTCCCCGCAGGGCCGGGTGTACGACGAGCTCGGCGGCCGGGGCCTCCACCGGGTCGGTGTCCTCCAGTTGCCCGTACGCGGCGAGCCGTCCGCTCTCGGTGAGCAGGAAGTGCCGGATCCCCTCGCGCGGCCCGCCGCGCAGCTGGAGCCGTCCCTGCTCGGACACGGCGGTGGTGCCGTCCGTACGCGCCGCGTCCTCGATGAGGTCGAGTACGGCGCCGGCCTGTTCCTCCGTCAGCTCGTCGAGGGTCTGAATCTGCCGTCCTGGCTCCAGGGCCGCTGCTGCGTCAGTCATGGCACGAGCCTACGACCGTCACGGGCGCCGGGCGGAGTGCGGGCGCGGGGTCGGTCCGTCTTCTACGTGTAACCAGCTCGATACCCGCTACCCCTGGTCGTGCTACGCGCGTTGACCATAGGCTGCGGCGGACCTCCCAAGCAGTATCGCTGTCCACAAAGGGGACTAAATGTCAGCGACGCCACAACGGCACCGCCGAAACCGCCGGTTGACCTGGACCGCCCTCGCCGTCACGGCCGGGGCCGGGGCCGTGGTCGCCGCCGCACTGCCGGCCGGGGCCGCGAGTGGTGGCGGTGCGGCCAAGAGCCGGACCGTCGATGTGCAGATGCTTTCGTTCAACGACTTCCACGGCACGCTGGAGGCCCCGCAGGGCTCCTCCGGCAACGTGACCGAGCGTCAGGCCGACGGCACCACCAAAGCCATACCCGCGGGCGGGGTCGAGTACCTCGCGACCAGCCTGCGCGAGGCCCGCAAGGGCCACGAGTACTCCGTCACCGCCGCAGCCGGTGACATGATCGGCGGCAGCCCGATGCTGTCCGGGCTCTTCCACGACGAGCCGAGCATCGAGGCGCTGAACAAGCTCGACCTGGACGTCACCAGCGTCGGCAACCACGAGTTCGACGAGGGCAAGGCCGAGCTGCGCCGCATGGCGTACGGCGGCTGCCACCCGGTCGAGGGCTGCTACGAGTACGGCAAGGAGTTCACCGGCTCCGAGTTCAAGTTCCTCGCGGCCAACGTGACGGACGAGAAGACCAAGCGTCCGATGATGTCGCCCACCTATGTGTGGAAGAAGGGCGACGTGAAGATCGGCTTCATCGGCGTCACCCTGGAGGGCACTGCGGACGTCGTGACCGCCGAGGGCGTCAAGGGCCTGAAGTTCGGCGACGAGATCGAGACGATCAACAAGTACGCCGCCGAGCTGAACAAGCAGGGCGTGAAGTCGATCGTCGCGCTCGTCCACGAGGGCGGTCTGCCCGCGAGCGGCGCGTACAACTACGACTGCAACGTCCCGGGCGCCGGCGCCGGCATATCGGGCGCGATCGTGGACATCGCCAAGAACGTGGACGCGAAGGTGGACGCGCTGGTGACGGGCCACACGCACCAGGCGTACGCCTGCAACATTCCCGACCCGGCGGGCAACCCGCGCATGGTGACCTCCGCCGCCTCGTACGGCCGGCTGTTCACGGACACCACGCTGACCTACGACCGGCAGACCAAGGACATCGTCCGTACGCCGGTCAGCTCGCCCAAGCCGGTCAACAAGGTCGTCACCCGGGACCAGCCCAAGGCCCCGGACATGACCGAGCTGATCCAGCGCTGGAGCGCCCTCGCGGCCCCCATCGCCAACCGTCCGCAGGGCTTCATCTCCGCGGACATCCCCGGCCGCGGCTCCGAGGCGCCCGAGAAGCCGCTCGGCGACCTGATCGCGGACGCGCAGCTGGAGGCGCTGGCCCCGGCGGACAAGGGCGGCGCGCAGCTGGCCCTCATGAACCCGGGCGGCATCCGTGCCGACCTCGCCTACAAGGCCTCCGGGGCCGAGGGCGACGGCGTGGTGACGTACGGCGAGTCGTACACGGTCCAGCCGTTCAACAACATGATGAACATCGTGGACCTGACCGGCGCGCAGCTGATCACCGCCCTCCAGCAGCAGGTCAGCGGCCCGGTCAACGGTGTGAGCCCCAAGATCCTGCAGGTGTCGAAGGGCTTCACCTACACCCTGGACATGACGAAGACGGGCGCGGACCGCATCGTCGTGGACTCGGTGAAGCTGAACGGCGCGGCGATCGACCCCGCCAAGACCTACCGGGTCGCGATGAACGAGTTCCTCGCGGGCGGCGGTGACGGCTTCACCGTCCTGAAGGAGCACAAGAACAAGCTGGTCGGCGCGTCCGACCTGGACTGCTTCAACGCCTACCTGGGGAAGTCGACGGCGGCGAACCCGATCGTCCCGCCGGCGGCGGACCGCATCACGGTGATCAAGTAACACCCGGAGCAACACCCGGAGCAACATCCGGAGCAACACCCGAGCAACACCCGTGCAGAGCGCGCCCGGAGGGGCGGTGGGCCCGTCGGCCCGCCGCCCCTCCGGCGTCGTCAGAGACCCGCCAGGAACGTCCGGACGGCCTCGGTGAAGCCCTCCGGATCCTGGAAGGGCACGTAGTGCTCGGTGTCGAGGCCCGCGTACGAGGTCCCGGGCCGCCGGGAGACCATCGCGTCGGCCTGTTCCTGTGGGAGGGCCTCGCTGCGCAGGCCGTGGATCAGGAGCGCCGGGCAGGTGCTCGCGAGCCAGGCGTCCCAGTGGGAGCCGGCGCCCTCCTCCACGATGGCCAGCGTGTCCTGCGGGTGGAACGGCAGCCGCCAGCCGGTCCCGTCGGGGAGCGGGCGCAGGAACGGGCCGGCTCCCTCGGCGAGGGGACCGCAGGCGGCGATCAGCTCCTCGCGGGTCGGCGCGGTGTACGGGAAGCCGGCCAGGAAGGCGAAGGGGTTCGGGCCGTTCCCGCGCGGGCCCTCCACCGGGCCGTCGACGTTGACGAGCGCCGAGACCAGGTCGGGGCGGGCGGCGGCCAGGTGGTAGGCGTTGAGCGCACCGAGCGAGAAGCCGAGGACGACGACCGGGCCGCCGGGGTCCAGGTGTTCCAGCAGTGCGACGGCGTCGGCGACGAAGCCGGCGCGGGAGTACTCGTCGGTCCGGTCGGAGTCTCCGTGACCGCGCTGGTCGGGGGCGATGACCCGCCACTCGGGGCCGAGGGCGGTGGCCAGGCCGGTGAAGTGGGCGCCCTCGCAGAGTCCGCCGTGCAGGGCGAGCAGCGGGCGGCCGGCGCCGCCGAAGTCCAGGTAGGAGAGGGTGCGGTCGTCGATCTTCAGCTCGTGGCGCATGCCGGGTCTCCCGTTCTTCGATCTTCCGATGGCCGCAGCCTGCCAGGATTTGGGCATGCGCGCAATACGATTGTGTAGGGCGCTTGCCCAAAAAGAGCCGCGACTACGATCCCGGCATGGGAAATCGCGAGGACCTGCTGGCCGGAGCGCGCCGCTGCCTGGAGGAGAAGGGGTACCTGCGCACGACGGTGCGCGATATCGCCACCGCCTCGCAGGTGAGCATGGCCGCGATCGGCTATCACTTCGGATCGCGGGAGGCCCTGCTCAACCAGGCGCTGTTCGCCGCCATGGACGAGTGGAGCGACGCGGTCGGCGGGCTCGCGGGGGAGGGGGAGAGCGCCGAGGAGCGGTACGCCGACATGTGGGACCGCAAGGTCCGCAACTTCGGCGAGCTGCGCTGGTTGTGGCTGGCCTCCGTGGAGGCCTTCGTGCACGCGCAGTCCTCACCCGAGCTGCTCGCGGCCCTGGCCGCCGGGCAGCGCGCCGGGCGTCCGCACGTGGCCGCGCTGCTGCGCGGGATCCCGGAGGCGGAGGTCTCGGAGGCCGACGCGCGGACCATCGGGTCGGTGCAGATGGCGCTGATGACCGGGGTGATGGTCCAGGCCCTGACCGATCCGGAGCACGCCCCGACCGGGCGGGAGCTGACCCGGGGGCTGCGTGAGCTGGCCGCTCTGCTGGACGGCTGACGGCTCGCGGTTCGCGGCTCGCGGTGGTCTGCGGCTACTGACTGCCTGTCGATAGCTACCGATGGGTAGTCTTCTTGAAGTGTCCACGCCATAATCCGGTCCCATCACCGGGTCGGCGAAGGGGCGGGCATGGGCATGGACCGACGGGCGTTTCTCGTGGGAGCGCTGGCGGCGGGCACGGCGGTGGGACTGGGGGCCACCGGCACGGCCCCGGCCTCGGCCGCGGCCCTCGGCACCCAGGACTGGATGGCCGGCCTGGGGGACTCCACCGCCCTGCAGCGCATGACCATCCCCGGCACGCACGACTCCGGCGCCCGCCACGGCGGGCTCTACGTCGCCTGCCAGAACACCTCGATCGCCGAACAGCTCGACTCGGGGATCCGGTTCCTTGACGTCCGCTGCCGCGTCACCGGAGGGTCCTTCGCGATCCACCACGGGTCCTTCTACCAGAACCTGATGTTCGGGGACGTCCTCGTCGCCTGTGCCGGCTTCCTCGCCGCGCACCCGTCCGAGACCGTCCTGATGCGCGTCAAGCAGGAGTACTCCACGGACAGCGACGCCACCTTCCGCGCCGTCTTCGACGACTACCTCGACCGCCGCGGCTGGCGCCCGCTGTTCCGGATCGCCGACACCCTGCCCTCGCTCGGGCAGGCCCGCGGGAAGGTGGTCCTGCTCGCCGACAACGGCGGCCTGCCGGGCCTGCGCTACGGCGACGGCACCGTCTTCGACATCCAGGACGACTGGAACGCCGAGCCCTTCGCCAAGCGCGGCAAGATCGAGAACCACTTCCGCAAGGCGGTCCAGCAGCCCGGCAAGCTCTTCGTGAACTACACCAGCACAGCGGCGTACATGCCGCCGCGCTGGAACTCCGACCGGCTGAACCCGCAGGTGCACGCCTTCGTCGACGGCGGAGAGCTGGCTGGCCGGACCGGGCTCGGCATCGTCCCGATGGACTTCCCGAACACCCGCTCCGGCCTGGTCGCCTCACTGATCCGGCACAACTGACGGGTCGGACGGCGGCGGGGTGGGCGCCCCCGGAATGCGGAGCACCGCCTCCGTGCCCGAGCCGCCGTCGGCCGCCGCCCGCAGCTCGGCGCTGCCGCCCGCGCGCGCCGCCGTACGGGCCACGATCGACAGGCCCAGCCCGCTGCCGGGCAGGGCGCGGGCCGACGGGGACCGCCAGAACCGCTCGAAGACGTGCGGCAGGTCGTCGGCCGGGATGCCCGGCCCGTGGTCCCGTACGGTCAGCTCGCCCGCCCGCAGCGTCACCTCGACCACGCCGCCCGGCTGGCTGAACTTCACCGCGTTGTCCAGGACGTTGACCACCGCCCGCTCCAGCGCGGCCGCCTCGCCCCGTACGTACCAGGGCTCCAGGGAGGAGCCGAAGCTCAGCTCCGGACCACGCAGCCGCGCCCGGGACAGCGCGGCCGCGGTGATCTCGTGCAGGGCGACCACCCCGAGCGGGCCGGGGGAGGCCGCGTCCGGCCGGGACAGCTCCTGCAAGTCCCCGATCAGCGAGGCCAGTTCGGTCATCTGCGCCTTGACCGAGGCCAGCAGCTCCCGCCGGTCGTCGGGCGGGATGGCCCGGCCGGTCTCCTCGCTGCGCGCGAGCAACTCGATGTTCGTACGGAGCGAGGTCAGCGGGGTGCGCAGCTCGTGGCCGGCGTCGGCGATCAGCTGGGCCTGCCGCTCCTGGGAGGAGGCGAGGGCCGCGGTCATCGAGTTGAAGGACCGCGACAGGCGGGCGATCTCGTCGTCGCCCTCGTCGGGGATCCGTACGGTGAGGTCCTCGGTGCGGGCGATGTGCTCGACGGCGTCGGTCAGCTCGTCGACGGGGTGCAGTCCCGTACGGGCCACCCACAGACCGGCCGCGCCCGCGCCGACCACTCCGATGCCGGAGACCAGCAGCAGTATCCAGGCCAGGGTGGACAGGGGCTTCTCGATGTCCGCGAGCGGCTTGGCGATGGAGATGCCGAAGACCTGGCCGGTGGAGGGGGTGGTCACCGGCAGCGTGTAGACGCGCATGTCGACGCCGTCGGTGGTGGTCACGTCGTGCAGGGTCTTGTCCCGCCTGCCCGCCGCGATCTCCTTGTCGGTCTCGGTCACCGGCAGGGTGGTCGGTCCGCTGACCCAGCAGTGGGAGCCGTCCGCGAGGACGATCTGGACGGTCGCGCTCAGGGTCCCGGCGATCTGCTGACCGGGCTGGGGAGGCCGGGTGAGGCATCGTTCCCGTTGCAGGGTCTGACCCACCTCGGCGCTGACGTTCGTCGCCATCAGGGAACGGTCGAGCTGGTCGATCAGCTGCTGGCGCACCATGACCCACGACACCGCCGCCACCGCGGCCACCGCGAGAGCCACCGCCACCGTGACCAGCAGGGCCAGCCGGGAGCGCAGCGGGAGCGCGCGGAATCTGGCGGACGGACTCACTCGGGCCCGCTCTCGCCGGCGCGCAGGACGTAGCCCACCCCGCGCACGGTGTGGACGACGCGCGGCTCGCCCCCCGCCTCGGTCTTGCGGCGCAGGTACATGACGTACACGTCCAGGGAGTTGGAGCTGGGCTCGAAGTCGAAGCCCCAGACGGTCTTGAGGATCTGCTCGCGGGTCAGGACCTGGCGCGGGTGGGCGAGGAACATCTCCAGCAGGGTGAATTCGGTACGGGTCAGCTCCACCGGGCGCCCGGCCCGGGTCACCTCGCGGGTCGCGAGGTCCATGCGCAGGTCGCCGAAGGTCAGGGCGTCCGCGTGGCTCTCGCCGCCGGGCTGCGGAGCGGCGTAGGAGCTGCGGCGCAGCAGGGCGCGGACGCGGGCGAAGAGCTCGTCGAGCTCGAACGGCTTGACGAGGTAGTCGTCGGCGCCCGCGTCGAGGCCGGTGACGCGGTCGCCCACGGTGTCGCGGGCGGTGAGCATCAGGATCGGCGTGACGCTGCCGGCGGCGCGCAGCCGCCGGGCCGCCGTCAGCCCGTCCATCCGGGGCATCTGGATGTCCAGGACGATCAGGTCGGGGGCGTACGAGGCCGCCTTGTCGAGCGCGTCGAGCCCGTCGACGGCGGTCTGCACGGCGTACCCCTCGAAGGCCAGGCTGCGGCGCAGGGCCTCACGTACGGCGGGTTCGTCGTCGACGACGAGGATGCGCGCCGCTTCGCCTTCGGCGGGATGCATGGATGGGTCCCCCATGGTGGTCGTGGCCAACTTCCTCCAGCGTCGCACGCGGGCGGGGCCCGGGGTCCGGCGCCCGGGTCCGGCGTCCAGCGTCCGGCGTCCGGGGTCCGAGTTGCTGAGTCAGGGGTCTGGCGTCAGTAGGACGTGCCGAAACCGTTCGGGGCGGAACCGCCGGCGTCGGTGTCGGTTCCGGAGGAGCCTGTTCCGCCGGGGCCGCCCGTGCGGAGCGAGTCCAGGTCGGCCTTGATCGTGTTGACCGGGATGGCGAAGCCGAGGCCGACGCTGCCTGCGGCGGAACCGCCGGAGGAGGGGGAGTAGATCGCGGAGGGCATGCCCACGATCTCGCCGTTCATGTTGACCAGGGCGCCGCCGGAGTTGCCGGGGTTGAGGGAGGCGTCGGTCTGGATGGCCTTGTACGAGGTGGTGTCCGAGCCGGTGTTCCCGTTGAACTGCCGGCCGCCGAAGGAGAAGGGCCAGCCGCCGTCGCCCTGCTGCCCGCCCTGCGGGGGCCGCTGATCCGACTTCGGCACGTTCACCTCGCGGTTCAGCGCCGAGACGATGCCGCTGGTGACGGTGCCGGTGAGACCGTCGGGGGAGCCGATGGCGACGACCTGGTCGCCGACCTTGAGGCTGCCGGAGTCGCCGAGCTTGGCGGGCTTGAGGCCGCTCGCGCCCTGGAGCTTGATGAGCGCCAGGTCCTTGTCGGGGTCGGTGCCGACGATCTTGGCGGGGTACTTCTTGCCGTCGCTCATCGTCACCTGGATCTCGGCGGCGCCGCTGACGACGTGGTTGTTCGTGACGATCTCACCGTCGGCGGTGAGGACGATGCCGGAGCCGGTGCCCTGGCCGGACGCGGTGCGGATGTCGATGCGGACGACCGAGGGGCTGACCTGCTCGGTGACGCCGGAGACGGTGCCGGTGTCGGACTGCGAGACGTTGGTGCCGTTGACGCCGCCGGCGCCGCCGGTCTGCCGGTCCATCAGCTGCTGGACACCGGCCGCGGTGCCGCCGCCGACCAGGGCCGCGGCGAGCGCGACGGCCGCCAGCAGTGCGACGGGCTTCTTGGCGCGGGGGGCGGGGGGCGCGGCGTGTGCGGGACCGTGCGGGCCCCGGATGACCGGCGGCGGGGGCGGCTGGTGGGCCTCGTGCCAGCCGGGTGCGGCGGGCGGGTACGAGGGCGGCGGCGGATACGCCCCCGCCTCGTCGCCGACGGGCGGGTGCTGGCCGGGGCGGTTCTCCTGCGGGTACGCGCCTTCGCGGCGGAAGCTCTCGGTCATGACTACGACTCTGTCCGCGGATGATGAGAGCATTCTGAGTCTGACCTGAGAAGCCCGACAGAACCGCGTATGCCCGATATAAGGCGGGGCTGAAAAATCAGCCCCGCCGGCGTTTGAGGCGCGGGGTCTGGGGCGGAGCCCCAGGAAGCCGGGCCGCAGGCGAAGAACTGCGCGCAGCCCCACGGCCGGTGCGGCGCCCGGCCCGGGCCGGGTAGGTCTGCTCGGCCAGCGCCAGCGCTAGCGGCAACCGCAGGAGCGGCGGATCACCAGCGCCGACGGGAACTGCTTCAGCCGTTCCCGGCGCGAGCCGGCCACCCGGAGGCCGTCGTCCAGGACGAGGTCCACCGCCGCACGGGCCATCGCCGGCCTGTCCGAGGCGATCGTGGTCAGGGGCGGGTCCGTGAGGGCCGCTTCCTTGACGTCGTCGAAGCCGGCCACGGCCAGTTCCCCGGGCACGTCGATGCGGAGCTCCCGCGCCGCCCGCAGCAGGCCGATCGCCTGGTCGTCCGTGGCGCAGAAGATCGCCGGCGGGCGGTCCGGCCCGGACAGGACGTCCAGGGCCACCCGGTACGCGTCGTAGCGGTTGTACGGGGCCTGGAACAGCCGCCCTTCCACCGAGCGCCCGGATTCCAGCATCGCCCGGCGCCATCCCTCGACGTGGTCGGCCACCGGGTCGCCGACCTCCGGGGTGGTCTCGACCCCGCCGAGGCAGGCGACGTACTCGTGCCCGTGCTCCAGCAGGTGGCGGGTGGCGAGCTGCGCGCCGCCGATGTCGTCGGTGACGACGGCGACGTCGTCGATCGCCTCCGGCCGCTCGTGCAGCAGCACGACCCGCGCGTCCCAGGCCTCGATCTCCGACGCCGCGCGCTCGCTCATGCCCTGGCTGACCAGGATCAGGCCCGAGACCCGCATGCCGAGGAAGGCGCGCAGGTAGTGGACCTCGCGCTCGTCGCGGTAGTCGGAGTTGCCGACCAGCACCATCTTCCCGCGCTCGGCCGCGGCCTGTTCGACCGCGTGCGCCATCTCCGCGAAGAACGGCTGACGCGCGTCCGGGACGATCATGCCTATGAGGTCGGTGCGCCGCGAGGCCATCGCCTGGGCGACCCGGTCCGGGCGGTAGCCCAGCTCCTTGATCGCGGCGAGGACACGCTCGCGCGTGGCCGGGGCAACCGGCCGGGGTCCGTTGTTGATGACGTAGCTCACGACGGCGGTAGAGGTACCCGCAAGTCGCGCCACGTCATCCCGCGTCACCTTGGCCACGCGCGGCAGTCTACGCGGGGTGACCTACCTCTGGGCAGGGCGTCCTGCGGAGTGGATGCTCACAGGGTCTTCCGCCGATCGGGTGACGGCGGCGACAGGCTGCCCGGCGCCGTGCGCCGCTGCCTGTGCGGCGGCTTGTGTCGCTGCTTGCGCCGCCGCCTGCGCCGCCGCCTGCGCCGCTGCTTCCGCGGCTGCCCGTTCGACCTTCTCCGGCGTCACGAAGCGATAGCCGACGTTGCGGACCGTGCCGATCAGCGACTCGTGCTCGGGACCGAGCTTGGCGCGCAGCCGCCGTACGTGGACGTCCACCGTCCGGGTACCGCCGAAGTAGTCGTAGCCCCAGACCTCCTGGAGCAGCTGGGCGCGGGTGAAGACCCGGCCCGGGTGCTGCGCGAGGTACTTGAGCAGCTCGAACTCCTTGAAGGTGAGGTCCAGCACCCGCCCCTTGAGCTTGGCCGAGTACGTCGCCTCGTCCACCGACAGGTCGCCGTTGCGGATCTCCATCGGGGAGTCGTCCGAGCCCAGCTGCTGGCGGCCCGTGGCCAGCCGCAGCCGCGCCTCGACCTCGGCCGGGCCGGCGGTGTCCAGGAGGACGTCGTCGATGCCCCAGTCCGCGGTGACGGCCGCCAGACCGCCCTCGGTGACGACGAGGATCAGCGGACAGCCGGGACCGGTGGAGCGCAGCAGCTGGCACAGCGAGCGCACCTGCGGCAGGTCGCGGCGGCCGTCCACGAGGATGACGTCGGCACCCGGGGTGTCCACGAGGGCCGGGCCCTCGGCCGGGGCCACCCGGACGTTGTGCAGCAGCAAGCCGAGTGCCGGCAGCACTTCGGTGGAAGGCTGCAGCGCGTTGGTGAGCAACAGGAGTGAGCTCATGACCGACCACCTGCCCGGGTCGGACGGTGGTGCACGGTTCGCTGGTCCATCACGTCGGTTCCTCCTCGGTCCCGTCGAGGACGTGCGCGGTACTGCTTCGTACGTCTTGCCTGGCTCCCTGCGGTCCCCGCGCCCTGGGGTCCGCATGGATACCACTGTTCTCGGTTCGTTCAACGTGCTGAAAGCACAAAAGGACCCGGGGGCTACGTTGCCCGGATCCTCATGCCCAGCAGAATAGCCCACCCGCCCTTGCCGGGCCGAGGCCTCTCCCGTTTCCTCTTCTGTGGTTCCTGCCACGCCCCTGCCAGCGTATGCCCCGGTTTCACCGGATCGGAGGCCCGCCAGGCGGTACGTCCGCGCCGTACGGGCGCACACCCGGCGCGTGGAGGCACGCCGGGGTCGGCGGTGGGAGGGGCCATCATGGAGGCCGACGGTAGAGAGCCGACGATAGGAGCTGCAGTGGCAACCGGAACCATCCGCTACTGGGCGGCGGCCAAGGCCGCGGCCAAGACGGCGGAGGAGCCGTACTCGGCGCGCACGCTGGCCGAGGCGCTCGACGCCGTGCGGGACCGTCACCCCGGGGAGCTGACCCGGGTCCTGCTGCGCTGCTCCTTCCTCGTGAACGACGAGCCTGTGGGCAAGCGCCCGCATGATTCCGTGCTGCTGACCGAGGGGGGCACCGTCGAGGTGCTCCCGCCGTTCGCGGGCGGGTGAGCGGGAGCCGATGAGTACGCCTGAGGAACAGCAGCAACAGCAACAGCAGCAACAGCAGCAGCGTGAGCAGTACGCGCAGCAGCAGGAACCGTACGGGACCCAGACCTGGCAGGCGGACACCTGGGACACCACCCACCAGCCGCTGCATCCGCCGCTGGGCGCGGTGCCGGGTCAGCCGGTGGCGCCCGAGGGCTGGTTCCGCGACGAGGCCCCGGCCTCCGCCCCGGCCGGCGGTACGGGTGCGCCCTGGCCGGACGCCACCCCCGACGCCTACGCGCCCTACTCGTCCCCCGCCCCCGCGCCCTACCCGAGCCCGGCCGAGGAGACCGCGTACCTGCCGCCGGTGCCGGGTCCCGCGCAGCAGCCGGTGGCGCCCGAGGGCTGGTTCCGCGACGAGGCACCGGCACCGGCACCGGCACCGGCTCCCGTCCAGGACTGGTCCCACGGTGTCCAGGGCCTGGACGTGCCCGCCCCGGCCGCCGAGACGGCCTACCTGCCGCCCTACCCGGGGCCCGCGCAGCAGTCGGCTCCGGCCGAGGAGACCGCGTACTTGCCGCCGTACCCCGGTCCGGCGCAGCAGGCCGTGGCTCCGGAGGGCTGGTTCCGCGACGAGGTCCAGGCTCCGGCTCCGGCCCAGGACTGGTCCCAAGGTGCCGGGACGGCCGTCTCGGTGGACGAGACGGCCTATCTCCCGCCGTACCCGTGGCCCGCGCAGCACCAGCAGCACCAGGAGCACGGGGCGGAGCCGGCCGCCGCCGAGCAGACCGCCTACCTCCCGCCCCAGGCGGCCGCACCGGCGCCCGCCGCCCCCGAAGCGCTGGAGGCCCCGGAGGCCCCGGAGGCGACGGCCTGGTCCCCGCCCACCCTCGCGGGCAACACCCTGCGCGCCGTCGACCCGGCCCAGGCCCGCGCCGAGGGCCGCTCGCCGATCATCGATCCGGGTCCGCAGTCGGCCATACTGACCGCCGCCCTCGGGCTGCTGCTCGCCGTGGCGGCCGCCCTCGGGCCGTTCGGCCTGCTCGTGCCGCTGATCGCCCTGCAGGGCCTCACCGCGGCCGGCTGGTTCCGCCTCAACGGCATGTGGCCGGCCCGCCAGGGCATCGCCCTCGCCTTCGCCGGAGCCGTCGTCGCCGACGTGGCCGTGCTCGCGGTGGACCGTCCGTACGGCCCCGGCGCGATCGTCGGCACCCTCGGCGCCTGGGTGCTGCTCACCCTGGTCCTCCAGCTGCGCAGCCACGCCGATCCCGACGAGCGGATGTACGGGCTGATGGCCTCGGTGGCCTCGGCCGCCCTCGCCATCATCTGCGCCGGCTACCTCGCGGCAGGGTCCGCCGCCGTGACGGTCGGCGCGGTCGCCGTCGCGGTCGCCGTCTTCGCCCGTGCGCTGCCGCTGCCCACCGCCCCCTCGGTCGGCGTGTCGCTGGCCGCGGCCGCCGGTGCGGGCATCGCGGTCGGCGGGCTGACCTCCGTCGGGGTGGGCGGGGCGCTGCTCGGCCTCGTCGCCGGGGCGTGCGCGCTGATCGGGCTGCGCGTGGCGGCGTACGACTACCCGTCGAAGTTCGTGCACATGACGGCCGGTGTCGCGCTGCCGCTCGCGGCCGCCGCCCCCGCCGTGTACCTGATCGGACGGGTGGTGGGCTGATCCCTGCCCGACAGCGGGCATGGTCAACTAGACCGCACGTACCGTCTAGCAGGGGGAGGGCACGTGCGTGCTCTGCGTGTCGTTGTGATCATCGGAGTGGTGCTGGGCGCCCTGTTCGCCGGCGTGGACCGCTGGGCGGTCAGTTACGCCGAGAACCGGCTGGCCGAGCGAATACAGGCCCGGCAGGGCCTGGCAGGCACCTCGGAGGTGGAGATCCGCGGGTTCCCCTTCCTGACCCAGGCGCTCAGCCACGACCTGGACCGGGTCGACCTGAAGCTGAGGGGCGTCGACGTCGCGGCCGACGGCCGCAAGACGCGGCTGTCGAAGCTCGACGCGAGCTTCCACGGGGTGAAGCTCGACAACGACTACAGCGGCGGCACCGCCCGGCGCGCCGAGGGCACCGGGCTCATCACCTACGCCGACCTGACGGCGGCCTCCCAGACCGGCGCGACCCTCTCCTACGGCGGGGCGCCGGGCAAGGTGAAGGTCACGGCGGCGGTGGACGTCTTCGGCAGGACCCTGACGCACAGCGTGGTGTCGACCGTCACCCTGGAGGACGCGCCGGACGGAAAGGGCGGCAAGGTCGTCCGAGTGCGCGCCGACGAGGTGCCGGGCGGCAGCATCGCCGGGGTCGACAAGCTGATCCGCAAGAAGACGGACTTCGACCGCAATCTCGACAGCGGCCTGCCGGCGGGGCTCCACCTCTCGGCGCTGACCTCGGACGAGGCCGGTGTGCACCTCACACTGGGCGGCTCGAACGTGGTGGTGGCCGGATCGTGAGACAGCGCGGTCCGATCCGCAGGAGGACGGGCCGTACGGCGGCTCCAGGGGGCGGCGCGGCGGCCGCCCGGGAGTCTCGTATCCCACTATCCGGACGATCCCGTCTCGGAATATGACACGCCGGTGACAGGGCGGTCGAATCGTCCCTACGATCCATGGCTATGAAGCATCAGCAGGCGGACCTCACGAAGCGACGGGCAGTAGACCTGTGTCGCGTCGCCGCCATGCTCTGTCGATCCATGTGACCTGTGAGCGCATCCGCTCCATCAGCCGGACGACGGCCCCTTACGGCCCTTCCCGCGTGACCGCACCGCCTCCTGATCCCTGACGCCTCCCCGCGCAGGACCTCGAGCGCACCCGCAGGCACGCAGCACGCTCTGCCAGCACAGCCCCGCCGCACACTGCCCCGGAGGAGAACACCATGAGCCGCAGCGACGTCCTCGTAGACGCCGACTGGGTCGAGGCCCACCTGAACGACGCGAACGTCGTCATCGTCGAGGTGGACGAGGACACGTCCGCCTACGACAAGAACCACATCACCAACGCCGTCCGGATCGACTGGAAGACCGACCTCCAGGACCCGGTCCGCCGCGACTTCGTGGACCAGGAGGGCTTCGAGAAGCTGCTCTCCGCCAAGGGCATCTCGAACGACGACACCGTCGTCCTCTACGGCGGCAACAACAACTGGTTCGCGTCCTACGCCTACTGGTACTTCAAGCTTTACGGCCACCAGGACGTGAAGCTCCTCGACGGCGGCCGCAAGAAGTGGGAGCTCGACTCCCGCGACCTGGTCGACGGCAAGGACGTCCCGAACCGTCCGGCCACCCAGTACAAGGCCAAGGCCCAGGACACCTCCATCCGCGCCTTCCGCGACGACGTCGTGGCCGCGATCGGCTCCCTGAACCTGGTCGACGTCCGTTCGCCCGACGAGTTCTCCGGCAAGCTGCTCGCCCCGGCGCACCTCCCGCAGGAGCAGTCGCAGCGCCCCGGCCACGTGCCGAGCGCCCGCAACATCCCGTGGTCGAAGAACGCCAACGACGACGGCACCTTCAAGTCGGACGACGAGCTCAAGGCCCTCTACGAGACCGAGCAGGTCGACCTGGCGAAGGACACCATCGCCTACTGCCGCATCGGTGAGCGCTCCGCGCTGACCTGGTTCGTGCTGCACGAGCTCCTGGGCCAGGAGAACGTCAAGAACTACGACGGCTCGTGGACCGAGTACGGCTCGCTCGTCGGCGTGCCGATCGAGCTCGGCGCCAACAAGTAACCAGACCCCGGGCACGCGACGCCCCGTAGTACGACCTCTCTAGGACAGGACAGAGAACATGTGTGGAGCACAGATCGGCGGGCCCGACCTCGCGACGCTCAAGCCCGGTGAGACCGCCATCCAGGGCCAGGTGACCAAGGACGGCGAGCCCATCTCCGGCTACGTCCGGCTGCTGGACGAGGGCGGCGAGTTCACCGCCGAGGTGCCGACCTCGGCGACCGGCCAGTTCCGCTTCTACGCCGCTCCCGGCTCCTGGACGCTGCGGGCGCTCGTCCCGGGTGCCAGGGCGGACCGTGCCGTCGTCGTCGCCGAGGCCGGCGGCGTGACGGACGTGGCGATCGCGGTCTGAGCACCGCCCGTGTGATCGCCTGACAGATCGGCCGAAGGGCCGCACCCCCGGGGGTTGGACGCCACTGGAACGGGGTGCGGCCCTTCGTGCCGTCCCGGCCCCTGCGCGGGCCGGGACGGCGGCTCTACCCTGAAGACATGTACGCCCGGCGCCGACGCGTCTACTTCCTCCTGATGGGCGGATGCCTCTTCCTCTTCGTCTCCGCCTGGTCCTTCGTGCGCCTGCTCTCGGTGGAGGCCGCGGTCGCGCTGTGCGTGGTCGCGATGGTCATCCCGCCGGTCGCCGCGGTGATCGCCAACCGGCGCGGCCCGGACGACCGCTGGTGGGACGACCCCTCGGGCGATCCGAAGTCGGACGAGTGGTGGGACGAACTGGACGGAAAGCGGCGCCGCGAGGACTGAGCGGGCCGCGAGATAAGAATGTAATAAGCATCCATACAACTGGTTCCCCCCGAGGTGGGTCATGGGTACGCGCGGGTAATCGATCCGCGCCTCCAGTCCTGCGGGGGGACTCCTTTGGAACACGAACAGACCATCCCTGAGCAGCGGAAAGAGGGGGAGAGTGCACCGCAGCCGGACACTCCGGACCCGCGCCGCCGCCGCCCGGGGCGCACGACCCTGCTGATCGCGGGCGCGGCCGTCCTCGGCGTCCTCGCCGGGACGATCACCGGCTACGCGGTCCAGTACCACCGCGAGCCCACCCCGCTGCCGCCGCTGGCCCAGCAGGAGATGGCCGCGCCGCAGCCGGCGGCGATGAACGACTCGACGAGCCGGCGCTCGATCAACGCCAACCGCTGGCACAAGGCGGACGAGGAGCTCGCCAAGAAGCTGCTGGAAGCTCCCGGTGGCGCGAAGGTCGACTTCTCGGATGCCGAGTCCCTGGAAGCGTTCTCCGCGATCTACTTCGTGAACGCGTCCGACGGCCTCGGCGGGCTCGTCCGCGACCGGGTCCAGAGCATCGCCTCCGCCGCGTGGTCCGAGGGCGACCGGAACTTCGTCGAGATCCACCTGCTCCGGTTCCACGACCGCAGCGGCGCCGCGGACTTCCAGGCGGGCATCGCGGACTACATGCCCCGCAAGGATTACGCGGGCAACACGGGCAAGGCCTTCCCCGGTGTCCCGGCGGACTTCGGCCACCTGTGGATCGACTCCGAGGCCCAGAAGGAGGCCGGCTACCACCCGCTGCGCGATGGCCGGGTCGTGATCCGCCGGGGCGACGTCGTGATGAGCGTCAGGTACACGAACAACCGCGGCGAGGTCGACGAGAGCGTCCTGGTCGAGCTGGCCAAGCGACAGATGGAGCGGCTGTGAGCGAGCAGCAGAACGTCACGGAAGCCGTGCCGGAGCCGGCACCGGCCCCGGACCAGGTGCCGGACGCGGCGGCGGCGGTCGGGCCCGGCCGCCGGGCGGCGAAGCGCAAGACGGTCACCCTGGTGGCGGCCGCCACGGGCGTCGTCGTCCTCGTGGGCGCCGTCGTCGGGGGCTCGGTCGCCCTCGCGCGCGCCGACCGCACCTCGCAGACGCAGTACTGGGTGGCCGCCGACCCGGCGCCGAAGGGTTCCCAGAAACCGCTGCCGTCCGTGCCTCCCAACGAGCTCACGGGCAAGCTGCTGCCGCTGCCCGCCCAGTACTGGCCCGGCCCCGACATCGAAGACGAGGGCAACGACTACTACGTTTCGGGCGAGAAGGCACTGCAGAGCTTCAAGGAGGCCCGCACGGGCCTGTCCAGCAGCGAACGCGCCGAGCGGGACAAGGCCTTCGCGGACCTGAAGCTCAAGGGCATGGCCGGGCGCAGCTACGCCCGGCGGGACGGTGATGGAGGCGCGGTCGCCGACATCCGGCTCGTCCAGGCCGACCCCCAGCAGCTCGCCAAATTCGGCGAGTTCTCCAAGAAGATGCTGGAGCTCACCGGTGCCGACGGCGAGGCGCCGAAGGTGGAGGGCCACCCGCAGGCCAAGTGCGCTGTCGACCCGCTGGGCGAGCTCGTGGCCAAGGCCAAGGACAAGGCCAAGGGCAAGGAGCAGCGGATCGCCGCCCTCGACTGCGTGGCCGTCGAGGGGGACGTGCTGGTGACGTTCCGGATGTACGGGCCCTCGAGCCTCGCGATGAAGGACGCCGCGGGGCTCTTCCAACAGCAACTCGACCACCTCAAGTCGCCCGGGGAGTCCGCGTGAGCGAGCAGAACACCACCGCCCCCGAGGCCGGGGCCACCACCCCGGAGGCCGCTGTCGAAGCAGCCTCGCAGACCGCGCCCGCTCCGGAGGCTCCGCCCGCGCCCGCAGCCGAGGCCGTGCCCGCGCCCGCAGCCGAGGCCCCGCCCGCCCCCGTGAGCCCCGAGGCAACCGAGGCGGCGGAGACCGTGCCCGCGCCGCCCGAGGACCGGCGCAAGCTGCGCGCCGCCCTGCGCTGGACCGCCGCCGTCGCCGTCTTCGCCGCCGTCGGCACGGGGGTCGCGTACGGGATCACCCTGCCGGAGCGCACCGACGTCCCCGGCCTGTCCACCGAGGGCGACGGCCGCTGGACGTTCCCGGAGCTCTCCCGGCCCGCGCTGCCCGCGGGCGCCCCCCTCGCCCAGGGCCCGGACAACAAGGACGGCACGCACTACGCGCCGCTCACCGGCCTGCTCCTGCCCGCCCCCGAGGGCTCCCGGGCCGACGACGCGGTCAAGGCGGACAAGGACGGACTGGTGCCGGCCGACGCCTTCCTGGAGGAGTACGCGCCCGACGCCCGCGAACAGCTCAAGCAGTCCCTCGAATGGGACGGGCTGCGGCAGATCGCCGGCCGGGGCTGGACGATGGCGGACGGCACGCGTACGCACGTGTACCTGCTGCGTTTCCACTCGTCCGGCTTCGTGGACGCCTTCAAGGGCTGCGACAGCAACGCGCGGCTCAACGGTGTCTCGGCCCTGGACCTGGACGACGTCTGGAGCAAGGCCAAGAACACGCAGTTGAACAGCGCCGCGCTGGACTTCCCAGGCGCCGCCCACTTCGACGGCACCGACCTCAGCGTCTACCAGGAGGTCAAGCCCGTCCTCGGCGAGGAGCAGACCAAGGTCGGGTGCCTCCGGACGGGTGACGTGCTGGGCCTGGTCATCCAGACCCGCAAGGGAGAGGTGGCCCCCGTCCCCTTCCACCAGACGGTGATCCTGCAGGCCCAGCTGCTGGGCTGACGCCGGGGGCCGACCGGTACGGCCCACCTCACACCGTGCACCGGTCCCCGGGCCAGTAGGCTTGGGGACCGGCCCCGTACAGCCCCAGAAACGAATTCCGAGGAGCACCCCGTGCTTGAGGCAGTCTTCACCTCCCTGCTGGTCCTGGTCTGCGTCGGCGTCCTGGCCTTCACCGGCCTGGCCGTCAAGAAGCTGTACCAGGGTCAGCGCTGAGCATCCGCCCAGCACACCGCCCCGGAACCCCTCCCACAGATCGCCTGAGCAGCCATTCATGATCCAGATCCCGTCCGACCTGAACCCGGGCCTCGTCCCCCTCGCCTTCCTCCTCGGCAACTGGGAGGGTGCGGGCGTCTTCGACTTCCCCGGTGAAGAGAAGTGCAACTTCGGCCAGGAGGTCGTCTTCAGCCACGACGGCCGGGACTTCCTGGAGTACACCTCCCGTACATGGGTGCTCGACGCCGAGGGCAACAAGGTGCGGCCGCTGGAGTCCGAGTCGGGTTACTGGCGCATCGACAAGGACCGCAAGGTCGAGATCGTCATGGTCCGCGACCAGGGCGTCATCGAGGTCTGGTACGGCGAGCTCGCCGACCAGAAGCCCCAGATCGACCTGGTCACCGACGCGGTCGCCCGCACCGCGGCCTCCGGCCCGTACAGCGGCGGCAAGCGGCTCTACGGCTACGTGAAGAGCGACCTCATGTGGGTCGGCGAGAAGGCCACCCCGGACGTCGAGCTGCGCCCGTACATGTCGGCCCAGCTGAAGAAGGTCGTCACCCCCGAGGAGGTCGCCGAGATGGCGCGCAACCTCCCCGACATGCCGGACGACGGCATCGCCTTCTTCCGCTGATCGGTCCCTGACCGATCCGTCCACAGGCTGTGTACGAAGGGGGCCGCGGGCTGACCGCGGGCCCCTTCGCCCGCTTACACTGGCCAGGTGGTGAGCACCGAGAGCGCCGAAGGCAGCGAAGGCACCGAAGGCACCGACTGGAAGACCGACCTGCGCCAGCGCGGCTACCGGCTGACCCCGCAGCGCCAGCTCGTGCTGGAAGCGGTCGACGCCTTGGAGCACGCCAGCCCTGACGAGATCCTCGCGCAGGTGCGCAAGACCGCCTCCGGGGTCAACATCTCCACCGTCTACCGGACGCTGGAGCTCCTGGAGGAGCTCGGGCTCGTCTCGCACGCCCACCTCGGGCACGGGGCCCCCACCTATCACCTCGCCGACCGGCACCACCACATCCACCTGGTCTGCCGCGACTGCGCCGACGTCATCGAGGCGGACGTGGACATCGCCGCCGAGTTCACGGCGAAGCTCCGCACCACCTTCGGTTTCGAGACCGACATGAAGCACTTCGCGATCTTCGGGCTCTGCGGCAAGTGCGCGGCCGAACACCGTGCCGGCCAGGCCTGACCGGGTCGTACGCTTGGTCCCATGACCAGCAGCCCCTTGCTCCATCTCCCCGGCGCCGTGCAGGCCGAAGGCCGTGACGAGGGCGTCGCCGCCCACTACGGCGAGCTGTACGGCGAACAGCGCGCCCTCGCGGACGGGCGCGGCTTCGTCGACCTCTCGCACCGCGGAGTCGTCACCGTCAGCGGCCCGGAGCGGCTGAGCTGGCTGCACCTGCTGCTCACCCAGCACCTCACCGAGCTGCCGGCCGGGCAGGCCACCGAGGCGCTGATCCTCTCCGCCCACGGTCACATCGAGCACGCGCTCTACCTCGTCGACGACGGCGAGACCACGTGGGCGCACGTGGAGCCCGGCACCCAGGGGGAGCTGATCGCCTACCTGGAGTCCATGAAGTTCTTCTACCGCGTCGAAGTCGCCGACCGCACCGAGGAGTTCGCGGTCGTGCACCTGCCGGCCGGCTCCATCGCCGAGGTCGCCAAGGAGTACGTCGTACGGGAGACCGCGCACGGCCGTGACGTCTTCCTGCCCCGCGCCGAGCTGGAGTCCTTCGCCGCCACGCACGGCCCGGCCGCGGGCCTCCTCGCCTACGAGGCCCTGCGCGTCGAGTCGCACCGGCCGCGGCTCGGCCTGGAGACCGACCACCGGACCATCCCGCACGAGCTGGGCTGGATCGGCACCGCCGTGCACCTCCAGAAGGGCTGCTACCGCGGGCAGGAGACGGTGGCCCGCGTCCACAACCTGGGCAAGCCCCCGCGCCGCCTGGTCTTCCTGCACCTCGACGGCTCGGAGGTGGTGCTCCCGGCGCACGGCGCCCCGGTGCGGCTCGCCGCCGACGGGGAGGAGGGCCGCCAGCTGGGCTTCGTGACCACCGCCGTCCGCCACCACGAGCTGGGCCCGATCGCGCTCGCGCTGGTCAAGCGGAACGTGCCCGTCGACGCGCCGCTGCTGGCCGGGAAGACGGCCGCCGCGCAGGAGGTCGTCGTAGCGCCCTGACGGCGCCCTGACCCGCCGGTCAGATGTCGATGACGATGGTGAACGGGCCGTGGTTGGTCAGCGAGACCCGCATGTCCGCGCCGAACCGGCCCGTTGCCACCGTCGCGCCCAGCGCGCGCAGCTGTGCCACGACCTCGTCGACCAGCGGCTCGGCCACCGGGCCGGGCGCCGCCGCGTTCCACGTGGGCCGCCGGCCCTTGCGGGCGTCGCCGTAGAGCGTGAACTGGGAGATCACCAGCAGCGGTGCGCCGTTGTCGCTGCAGGACTTCTCGCCCTCCAGGATCCGGACGGACCACAGCTTGCGCGCCAGCAGCGCGGCCTTCTCCGGGGTGTCGTCGTGGGTCACCCCCACCAACACGCACAGCCCCTCGCCGATGATCTCGCCCACGGTCTCGCCGCCCACGACGACACTCGCGCCGTCCACCCTCTGCACCACTGCTCGCATACCACCTGTGTACCAGGCTTGCACCCGTCCGGGGCCGATCGGGTGGAGTGGGACTGCGTGGGGGCCACGGAGAGTGGCACGATGCACGCAGGCGGTGCGGGTGCGCCGCACCGGTCGAGGGGACGGACTCGTTCGTATGAATACTTCTGGTACCTCCGTACCTGCATCACCCGCTTCCATCGCAGCTGCCGCGGTACGACCGCCCGCGCAGCGCACGGCCGAGACCCAGGGGCCGCTGACCCCGGTCACCGCGCTCGGGCTGCCGGAACTGCGCGCCCTGCGCCGCGACGCGCAGCGGGACGAGGCCGATCTGAGCTATGTGCGCAGACTGCTCCAGGGCCGCATCGACATCCTGCGCGCCGAGCTCGCCCGGCGGACCGATCCCGAGGCACCGGTGGTGGACCGGCTTTCGGTGATCCTCGCCGACGCCCCTTCCAGCCGCAGCGCCTCCGCCCGGCACGTCACACTCGGTACCCCGCACAGCGAGGAGTACCGGCTGCTGGCGGCGGAGATGCTGGCCGACGTGGAGCTCTCGGACCTGGGCGCGCGCACGGACGCCGAGCTGCACGCCGGAATGGGCCGACTGGTGCGGTACGAGCAGCAGGTCTCGCGGCGCCGCCAGCAGCTCCAGCGCACGGTGGACGACTGCACCGCGGAGATCACCCGGCGGTACCGGGAGGGCGAGGCGCAGGTGGACGACCTGCTGGCGTAGGTAATTCGGGCGACTGGGCGCCGGTCGGCGGTTAGCGTGACCGGTCATGAGTGCTGACGTCCGGCCGATCGCCGAATCCGAGCTCCACGACTGGCTGCGAACCGTGAACACCGGGTTCCTGAACACCGCCGGAGTGACGGACTCCGACGTCGCCCAGCAGGCCAAGTACGCAGACCTCGCCCGCATCCAGGGCGCCTTCGACACCGATACCGGCCGCTGTGTGGCGGCCTTCCGCTCCTTCCCGCAGGAGCTGACCGTGCCCGGCGGGGCGGCCGTCCGGTCCACCGCCGTCTCCAACGTCGGCGTGCTGCCGACCCACCGTCGCCAGGGTCTGCTGACCCGGATGATGACCGCGGAGTTCGCCGCGGCCCGGGCGCGCGGCGACGTCCTGTCGACGCTGATCGCCGCCGAGTACCCGATCTACGGGCGCTACGGCTTCGGGCCCGCCGCCTCCGTCGCGGAATGGGAGATCGACGTACCGCGCACCGGACTGGACCGGCGGCTGTCGGTGCCCGCGGACGGCGGGCGGATCGACCTGGTGGACGTGACCGAGTTCCGGCGGGTGGGACCGGAGCTGCACGAGCGGCTGCGGGCGCTCACGCCCGGCGCCGTGAACCGGGACGAGCGCTGGTGGAACCTGGCGACCGGCCTGGAGCAGTGGTCGCACCGCCCGTACCAGGAGAAGTTCCACGCCGTGTACCGGACGGCGGCGGGGGAGGTGGCCGGGCTGGCCGTCTACACCGCCGACAACCACTGGACGGACGCGAAGGTCCCGCAGAACACCGTGCAGGTCAAGGACCTGCTGGCGGTCACCCCGCAGGCGGAGCGGGCACTGTGGCACTTCCTGTGCTCCATCGACTGGGTACTGAAGGTCCGCACCGGCTTCCGGGCCCCCGACGACCTCGTCCCGCAGCTGCTGCCCGACCCGCGCTCGGCCCGGATCGTCACCTCCGCGGACTTCCTGTGGGTGCGGCTGCTGGACGTCGTACGGGCCTTGCGCGCGCGGACGTACGAGGTGCCCGGGGTGCTCGTACTGGAGGTCACGGACCCGATGGGGCCGGCGGCCGGCCGCTACCGGCTGGACGCGGGCGCCGGCACGTGCGAGCGGACGCAGGACGCGGCGGACCTGCGGCTGGACGTGTCCGCGCTCGGTTCCTTGTACCTCGGCGACGAGTCCGTGGTGCGGCTGGCCGCGCTGGGGCGGGTCGTGCAGGAGCGGCCGGGGGCGGTCGCGCTGGCGGACGCGGTGTTCCGTACCGCGCGCCGTCCGTGGTGCCCGGACATCTTCTGATCCGTACCGTCTCGGACGGCTGATCACTGTCACTGATCACTGATCACTTGCCTACTGCTCACTGAGGACTTGAGGACTGAGGATTTGACGTCACTTGTGGAATCCCTGCGCGCGGCCGGCTGCGTCTTCGCGGAGGAGGAGGCGGAACTGCTGAGCGGGGCCGCCAGGGACGGCGCTCACCTGACGGAGCTGCTGGCCCGCCGGGTGGGGGGCGAACCGCTGGAACACGTGGTGGGCTGGGCGGAGTTCTGCGGCCTGCGCATGGAGGTGGGCGCGGGCGCCTTCGTACCGCGCCGGCGCACCGAGTTCCTGGTGCAGGAGGCGGTGGCGCTGGCCCGGCCCGGCGCCGTGGTGCTGGACCTGTGCTGCGGGGTCGGCGCCCTGGGCGCGGCGGTGGCGGCGCAGTTCCCGGGCGGTGTGGAACTGCACGTGGCGGACATCGACCCGGCGGCGCTGGTGTACGCGCGGCGCAACGTGGCCCCGTACGGCGGCCGGGTGTGGGAGGGCGACCTGTACTCCGCGCTCCCGTCGTCGCTGCGTGGCCGGGTGGACGTGCTGGTGGTCAACGCCCCGTACGTGCCGACGGAGGAGATCGGTCTCATGCCGTCGGAGGCGCGGGACCACGAGCCGCTGGTCTCGCTGGACGGCGGGGCCGACGGCCTGGACATCCACCGCCGGGTCGCGGCGGGCGCCCTGCCCTGGCTGGCCCCGGGGGGCCACCTGCTGATCGAGACGAGCGCCCGCCAGTCCCCGTCGACGGCCTCGGCCCTGACCGCGGCGGGCCTCGCGGTCCGCGCGGTCACCTCGGAGGAGCTGTACGCGACGGTGATCATCGGCACGACCTGACCCGGCCGCCTACATATTGGATGGCGCCGGTCTGTCACACACGTGCGGTGCGGCGGGTCAGAGGAGTGAAGCAGGCGGGAATCCCGACCGGAGCGAGTCCGCACCGGCACCGTCTGGAAGGAGCGTCAGATGTCCACCACCGCCGTTGTTTTCACCCTGGTCGGCGCGTTCATGGTCGGTTTCTCGGCCGCGTCGGTCTTCTTCAAGGCCGCGTGGGTCGTCGAGCCGTTGCTCGCGTACGGGGTTCCGCGTGCGTGGTGGACCTGGCTGGGGATCGCCAAGGCGGCCGGGGCGGCGGGCTTGGTGGCCGGTCTGTTCGTGCCGGCCATCGGCGTCGCCGCCGCGATCGGGATCGCCCTGTACTTCACCGGGGCCGTGATCACGGTGCTGCGGGCGAAGTCCTACGCACACGTCGCGTTCCCCGTCATCTACGCGGCCCCCGCGGTCGTAGCCCTGGCGCTCGGCTTCAGCGGCTGAGCGCTGGAGGATGGTGCCTGGGCAGCCCCAAGGAGACGAGTTGATCACCGAGTACCAGCAGAAGCTGCGCGAGCGCTATATCGCAGCCTCCGTCATGCAGGCCCCGGAGCCGTGGCAGCCGGTGCTGGACCACAGGACACCCATCGGGGGTCTGCTCGGCATCGGCTTCGCCGTCCATCCCGACAGCGGGCACGACCTCGTCATGGTCGTGTCCAGCGACGGCCACGGACTCTTCGACGCGGTCACGGGCGAGAAGATCGCCCGCGACCGGGATCCTGACCTCGACACCAGCACCCCCGACGCGTCGCCGGACCTCACCTGTCCCGGGCTCGGCCCGATCGAGGGCACGCCGGTGCGTATCGCCGGGCTCTTCGGCGGCGGCCTGCACAGCACCACGCCGGACGGCTGGACCCTGGACGTCGTCAGCCCCGAGTGGCCGCACGACCGCGTCATCCTCTCCGCCGACGGCGGGGTGCACAGAGGACCGGCGGGAGGGACGTGGTGGCACATCTTCCACTCCGAGTACTCAGAACTCCGCGCGGCCGGCTTCTCTCCCTCCGGCCTCACCCTGGCGGTCGCCACCAGCAGCGACCTCACCCTCTGGACCCGACCTGAGCTCCCCTTCGACGACTGAGCGGTCGGCGCCGACGGGGTGGGAGATGTTGCAAGCGCCTGCTTGCAAAAGTTAGCAGCGTCGGGCAGGATTGGGGCATGGCATCGCTCAACGTCGGAAACCTCGGCGAGTACCTCCGTGAGCAGCGTCGGCAGGCCCAGCTTTCGCTGCGGCAGCTGGCCGAGGCTGCGGGGGTGTCGAATCCGTACCTGAGCCAGATCGAGCGCGGGCTGCGCAAGCCGAGCGCGGACATCCTGCAGCAGCTGGCCAAGGCGCTGCGGATCTCCGCGGAGACGCTGTACGTGCAGGCCGGGATCCTGGACGAGCGGGATCGGGACGAGGTGGAGACGCGAGGCGTCATCCTCGCCGACCCGACCATCAACGAGCGGCAGAAGCAGGTGCTGCTCCAGATCTACGAGTCGTTCCGCAAGGAGAACGCGCTCGACACGCCCGCAGACGAGATGCCGTCGCAGACGAACTGAAGTTGATCCGGGAGGACCAGCAGCATGGCCATCGCCGATGACCTGAAGAAGACCCTCACCGACCCGACCCCGCTCTACTTCGCCGCCGGCACCGCAGACCTCGCCGTGCAGCAGGCCAAGAAGGTGCCCGAGCTGATCGAGCAGCTGCGCGCGGAGGCCCCCGCACGCATCGAGGCCGTGAAGAACACGGACCCGAAGGCCGTGCAGGAGGCGGTCGCCGCCAAGGTCGCCGAGGTGTTCGGCGCGATCGACGCGAAGAAGCTCGGGGAGAGCGCGCAGGACCTGGCGCTGCGCGGTGTGGGCGTGGCCGCGGAGTACGCGGTGCGCGCCAAGGAGACGTACGACAGGGTCGCCGAACACGGCGAGCAGGCCGTACGGGCCTGGCGGGGCGAGGTCTCCGAGGAGATCGTCGACATCGCCGTGGCCGTCGAGCCCAAGGCGGAGGCCGAGGCCGGGCCGGCGTCGGAGCCGGCGTCCGAGCCGGTGGCAGGGGCCGCCGCCGAGGAGAAGGCCGCCGCGAGGAAGCCCGTCGCGCGCAAGAGCACGGCCAAGAAGACCCCCGTCACGGCGGACGACGCGAGCTGAGGAGCCACCGCATGAGCGACGGCGGACCGGGCACCCTTCAGGTGCCCGGTCCGTTGGAGTTCATGAAGGCGCCCGTGCCGGTAGCGTGGAGCCGGGTGGCATCGAAGGTGCGAAACGGAAGCGTGAGAAGGCGGTCGAAGCGATGTTGATGGACGGGTTCGATCGAGGGGTGATCCCGCTGCTCGGGCTCGCCATGCTGGTGCTCGCCGTCGTGGCCTTCGTGTTCGCGCTGCTGGCGCGGGAGGACGCGTACCGGGCGGCCGACAAGCAGACCAAGACCTTCTGGCTGGTCATCCTGGGCATCACCGTCCTCGTGGACTTCTTCCTGGGGATGCTGTTCCTGCAGATCGCCGGCCTGGTCGCGACCATCGTGTTCTTCGTCGACGTACGGCCGGCGCTCAAGCAGGTCTCGGGCGGTGGCGGCGGCGGCCGGCGCGGCAGCAGCAGTGACGGGCCGTACGGGCCCTACAACGGCGGGCGGTAGCGGCCCCACTCCGGCCTCACTCCGGTCCCTCTCCGGCCGGGGTCCTGGCCTCTGTCCTGGCATGGCCCCCGCCCTTCGGGCTGCCCTGCCCCAGCCTGTCGGCCTGCCGGCGGGCCCGGCCCTCAGCCCTCGGCGCGGGAGAGCAGGACCACGGCCACGTCGTCGGTGAGCTCGCCGCCGTTGAGGCGGCGGGCCTCGGTGACGGAGGCCTCCAGCAGGCCCTCGCCGCGCAGACCGTGGTCCAGGTGGCGGTTGATCATCTCGACCATGCCGTCCTGGCCGAGGCGTTCCCTGCCCTCGCCGATCCTGCCCTCGATCAGGCCGTCGGTGTAGAGCATCAGGCTCCAGCTGCCGCCGAGCTCGACCTGGCGTCGCGGCCAGCGGGCCCGGGGCAGCAGTCCGAGTGCCGGGCCGCTGTTCTCGTACGGCAGGAGCTGCGCGCGGCGGCCCGGCCTGGAGATCAGCGGGGCCGGATGGCCGGCCAGGCACAGGCCGGCGCGGCGCCCGTCCGGGGCGATGTCGACCGTGCACAGCGTCGCGAAGATCTCCTCGCAGGGGCGCTCCACCTCCAGGACCTCCTGGAGGGTGGCCAGCAGGTCGTCGCCGCACAGGCCGGCCAGGGTCAGGGCGCGCCAGGCGATGCGGAGCTCGACGCCGAGGGCGGCTTCGTCGGGGCCGTGGCCGCAGACGTCGCCGATCATGGCGTGGACGGTGCCGTCGGGGGTGCGGACGGTGTCGTAGAAGTCACCGCCGAGGAGGGCCCGGCTGCGGCCGGGGCGGTAGCGGGCGGCGAAGCGGAGGTCGGAGCCCTCCAGGAGGGGCGTCGGGAGCAGACCGCGTTCCAGGCGGGCGTTCTCCTGGGCGCGCAGTTTCGATTCTGCAAGCTTGTACTGGGCGATGTCGGCCCGTTTTCTCTCCACGGCGTAGCGGATGGCGCGGCTCAGCAGCCGGCCGTCCAGCTCGTCCCGGAAGAGGAAGTCCTGGGCGCCCACCCGGACGGCCTCGGCGGCGCGCTCGGCGTCGTCCTCGCCGGTGAGGACGAGGACGGCGTGGCCGGGGGCGAGGCGCAGTACCTGGCGCAGGGCGGTCAGCTGGTCCGCGGTGGTGGTCGGGGTGGTGGCCGCCGCGGCGGTCGCGGCTCCCGGCGTACGGGCGCTGGCGTCCGGGAGGGACAGGTCCAGCAGGATGCAGTGCACGTCGGGCGTGAGCAGCCGCTCGGCCTCGGTGAGGTTGCGGGCGGTGCGGAGCCGGATGCGGTGGCCGTCGGCGTCGAGGATCTCGGGGACGGTGAGGCCGCCGGCCGGATCGTCCTCGATGACCAGGAGGGTCAGGGGGCTCGTGTGCGGGGTCGCCTGCGGGGTCGCCTGCGGCGTCGCTTGCGAGGTGGTCGCTGGTGAGGTGGTGGCGGCTTGCGGGGTCGCTCGCGCGACGCCGACGGCGGCTGCGGCCGGGGCGGCGGTGTGCAGAACGGCCTGACCGCTCTCCGTGGCCGGGGTGTCCCTCTGCCGCGGTACGGGTACGGGCATCGTCTCCGGTTCCTTCCCTCCCCCCGAGGGTGCGCTCCGGCAGACCCTAGCGGTCCCGGCCCGGCAAGCGGAATGCCGTTCTTGGCCAGGGCCTCCGTCATATGCCGTTATCGCGGGGGAAAATCGGCCTCACTGGATGACAAAGGTCACGGCGGGGCCGCGTTCCGTCCCGCGAAGCGAGACGTGCCGGGCGGCGGTTCGGTTGCCTGCGGCGCTTTCCCCCACCCCGCCCTTTCGCCGTTTCCCGGGGCTCCGCCCCGGACCCCGCGCCTCAAACGCCGGCGAGGCTGGATCTTCAGGGCACGGGCGCGGAGCGCACGGATGGGGTCCGGGGCGGAGCCCCGGCAGCGGGCCCGCACCGGAGGCACGGCGAGCAACCCCGCAGGGGCTACGCGTCGGGCCGGACCACCGCCTTGATCGGCATCGAGCCCGCGCCCGCCATGGTGACGTTCCGGCCGGGGCGCGGCGCGTGGACCATCGCGCCGTCGCCCACGTACATCCCGACGTGGCTCGCGTCGTCGAAGTAGATGATCAGGTCGCCGGGGCGCATGTCCTTCAGCGCGACCTTCGGCAGCAGCCGCAGCTGCTCCTGCGAGGTGCGCGGGATGCCCCGGCCCGCCGCCAGCCAGGCCTGGGAGGTCAGCCCGGAGCAGTCGAACGAGCCCGGGCCCTCGGCGCCCCACACGTACGGCTTGCCGATCTGGGCGGTGGCGTACTGCACGGCCCGCTTCCCGGCGTCCGTCGCCTTGCCGTTGACGTCCTTCATCGCGCCCGTCGACAGCCACGCCTTCTGCGCCTGGTACTGGGCTTCCTGCTCCAGCTGGATCAGCCGGGCCTTCTCCTCGGCCTCCAGCTTGCTCTCCAGCTCCTCCGCCGCCTTGATCTTCTCCTCGACCTGCTTCTTGGAGTCCTCCTGCTTGATCCGGTTGGCCTCCAGCGTCTGCCAGCGGGTGGCGGCCTCCTGCGCGTACCGCTGCAAGTCGCTCTGGGTCTTGCCCAGTTCGGAGAGCAGGTCCGAGGCGGCCTTCTCGCCCTGGCGCAACCGGTCCGCCCCGTCCAGGAACTGGCTCGGGCTGTCGCTCAGCGCCAGCCGGGCGCCCGGCGGCAGGCCGCCCGAGCGGTACTGGGCGCGGGCGGCGGCGCCCGCGCGGCTCTTCAGGGTGGTGATCCGCTCCTGGCCGGCGACGACCAGCTTGGCGATCTCGACGATCTTGTCCGACTGGGCCTTGGCCTCGGCCTCGGCCTGGTTGTAGGCGTCCGTGGCGGTGCCCGCCTGCCGGTAGAGCTCCTCGATCTCCTTGCGGACCTGCTCCAGGGACTTGCCCCCGGGCTCGGGCAGCGGAGCGGCGGGTGCGGCCGGAGCAGCGGGTGCGGCCGGTGCCGCCGGAGCCGCATACGCCGTGCCCGTCGTCGCGAGACCCGGCGCCGTCAGTATCGCCATCGCGCAGAGCAGTACGAGTGAGCTCGCGCCTCGCCGTCGCCTTACGGCCCCCATGGTCCCCCCAGGCACCCGAGCCAGACCCTGTCTCAGATCTGACTATTCATCAGTAACTTCGCACTGCCACCCGGGATGGTGCCACGAGTCGATGAATTCCGACACCCTTGTGGACAGCTGTCGGATCTTGATCCGCCCCAACGGACGCCCGCACCCCGCCCCTGACGGCGGAACGGGTCACCCGGACCGCCGGTTCCCGACGCCTCGAACGCGTCACCCCAGCGGGCGCAACGCCTCCCAGGGCAGCGTCAGTTCCCCCTGCCGCCACCGCCCCGGCCCGTCCGCCAGCGGCCAGTCCGCGCAGAGGGCCCGCGCCGTCCGGATCCAGCGCTGCCGCGCCCCGTACGAGGCGTACGGAGCCGCCGCGGCCCACGCCCGGTCGAAGTCGCGCAGGAAGGCGTGCACCGGCTCGCCCGGCACGTTCCGGTGGATCAGCGCCTTCGGCAGCCGCTCCGCCAGGTCCGAGGGGCGCTCCAGGGAGCCCAGCCGGGTCGCGAACGTCACCGTGCGCGCCCCCTCCGGGCCCAGCGCCACCCACACGTGCCGCCGCCCGATCTCGTCGCAGGTCCCCTCCACCAGCAGCCCGTCCGGGGCCAGCCGCGCGCACAGCCGCGCCCAGACCTCCGTGACCTGCTCCTCGTCGTACTGGCGCAGGACGTTCGCCGCGCGGATCAGCGTCGGGCGGGCCCCGCCCTCCAGCGGCACCTCGAAGCCGCCGTGCCGGAAGCTCAGCCCGTCCTGCTCGTACGGCTTCGCCCCCGCCACCCGCGCCGGTTCGATCTCGATGCCGACCACCCGTACCAGCGGCGCAGCGTCCCGCAGCCGCGCCAGCAGCTCGACCGCCGTCCAGGGCGCGGCCCCGTAGCCGAGGTCCACCGCGACCGGCGCCTGCGAGCGGCGCAGCGCGGCCCCGTGCGCGGCCGCGATCCAGCGGTCCATCCGGCGCAACCGGTTCGGGTTCGTCGTCCCGCGCGTCACCGAGCCCACAGGGCGGCCGGGGGCGCGGCTGGGGGACGGGGTGGTGCGGGAGGGCATGTGCCGAGGGTAAGCGGAAGGCCCGCGCAGCATGAAAAACCGGCGGCGGCCCGACAAAGACAAGGAAACCTCCAGGAAAACCGGAGACCCCGGAATGCGGGGCACGGCCATCCGGGTTGCACTCCTTGCAGGGCGCCTTCCGCGCCCCCGCCGTCATGCCGTCCGGTCGTGGCGTTTCCGTCATGGCGTCCGAGCGTCGTGCGCGCGCCGTCCGAGCCGAGAGGAACTGCTCCTTTGAGCCAGTACGTGTCCCGCCTCGGCGGCAGTCTCAGCGGTCGCCTCGCCGCCGCCCGCGCCGCGCGCCACGAACCGCCGAGGCTGCGCCTGCCGGCCGTCGGCCACCACCGCAAGCCGCGCCGCGTCGCCATGCTCAGCGTGCACACCTCGCCGCTGCACCAGCCCGGCACCGGCGACGCCGGCGGGATGAACGTCTACATCGTGGAACTGGCCAAGCGGCTCGCCGCGATCAACATCGAGGTCGAGATCTTCACCCGGGCCACCACCGGCGGCCTGCCGCCCGTGGTCGAGCTGGCCCCCGGGGTCCTCGTACGGCACGTGGACGCGGGCCCGTACGAAGGCCTCGCCAAGGAGGAGCTCCCGGCCCAGCTGTGCGCCTTCACCCACGGCGTGATGCAGGCCTGGGCCGGCCACCGCCCCGGCTACTACGACCTCGTCCACTCCCACTACTGGCTCTCCGGCCACGTGGGCTGGCTCGCCGCCGAACGCTGGGGCGTGCCGCTCGTGCACGCCATGCACACCATGGCCAAGGTCAAGAACGCGGCGCTGGCCGAGGGCGACACGCCCGAGCCCGCCGCCCGCGTCATCGGCGAGACCCAGATCGTGGCCGCCGCCGACCGGCTCATCGCGAACACCGCCGAAGAGGCCGACGAGCTCGTCCGGCACTACGAGGCCGACCCCGCCAAGGTGGCCGTGGTCCACCCCGGCGTGAACCTCGACCGCTTCACGGTCGGCGACGGCCGGGCCGCCGCCCGCGCCCGCCTCGGCCTGCCGCAGGACGCGGTCATCCCGCTCTTCGCCGGCCGGATCCAGCCCCTGAAGGCCCCCGACATCCTGCTGCGCGCCGTCGCCGTCCTGGTCGACCAGGACCCCTCGCTGCGCGGGCGCCTCTTCGTCCCCGTCGTCGGCGGCCCCAGCGGCAGCGGCCTCGCCAAGCCGGAGGGCCTGCAGAAGCTCGCCGCGAAGCTCGGCGTCGCCGACCTCGTGCACTTCCACCCGCCGGTCGCGCAGGACGGGCTCGCGGACTGGTTCCGGGCGGCGTCCGTGCTGGTCATGCCCTCGTACAGCGAGTCCTTCGGGCTCGTCGCGATAGAGGCCCAGGCCGCCGGTACGCCGGTGCTCGCCGCCGAGGTCGGCGGGCTGCCCGTCGCCGTCAACGACGGGGCCACGGGGATCCTCGTACCCGGCCACGACCCGGTGGACTACGCGCGGGAGCTGCGGCGCTTCGTGGACGATCCCGGGCTGGCGGAACGGATGGGCGCCGAGGCGGCGCGGCACGCGCAGTTCTTCGGCTGGGACACCGCGGCGAGCGGCACGGCCGACGTCTACACGGCGGCCATGCACGATCATCGCCGTCGCGTACGCTCCCACCATGGCTGACACCGCGGAGATCATCGAGAGCGCGCTGCGCGGCGCCGAGCTGAGCTGGGAGAGCCCCGAGCCGGGGTCCTACGTCGTCCAGCTCCCGGGCACCCGCAAGCTGAGCACCACCTGCTCGCTGCGGGTCGGCCGGCATTCGCTGTCGGTCAACGCCTTCGTGATCCGGCACCCCGACGAGAACGAGGCGGGCGTCCACCGCTGGCTGCTGGAGCGCAACCTCAAGCTGTACGGCATGGCGTACGCGGTCGACCGCCTCGGCGACATCTACCTGACGGCCAGGCTCCCGCTGGCGGTCGTCACCCCGGAGGAACTGGACCGGCTGCTCGGCACGGTCCTGGAGGCGGCGGACGGCTCCTTCAACACCCTGCTGGAACTGGGCTTCGCGAGCTCGATCCGCCGCGAGTACGAGTGGCGCGTCTCCCGCGGCGAGCCGACCTTCAACCTCGACGCGTTCAAACACCTGACGCGCCCGTCGTAACGACCTTCCCCGGGCTCTGCCCGGACCCGGTCCGCTCTTTCAGTCCCGCCGGCGTTTGAGGCGCGGGTTCGGGCCGGGGTTGCTGCTGCGCGGGCCTCTCCCCGCCCCGCCCTTCCTCCGTTCCCCGGGCTCTGCCCGGACCCGGTCCTCAAACGCCGGACGGGCTGAAAGATCCAGCCGCGCCGCGCATATTCAGCCCCGCCGGCGTTTGAGGCGCGGGGTCTGGGGCGGAGCCCCAGGAGCGGCGCCGCACCGGCGGCCCGGCGGAGCCCGATCACGCCTCGGCGGCAGCCGGAACGGGACCGGCAGCCGCCGCGGCAGCGGCCACACCCGCCTCACCCTCGGGGAGCCTCCGCATCAGGAGCCAGTACCCGGCCGCCGCCACCGTCCCCAGCAGAGCCGTGGCCCCCCACAGCCAGTCCGCCCCGTACCGGTCGATCACGAAGCCCGCCATCAGCGGCGCCACCAGCGAGGCCACCGCCCAGGACATCGTGTAGACGCCCTGGTAGCGCCCCCGCCCGTGCACCGGGGAAAGCCGCACGACCAGGCTCATCTGGGTCGGCGAGTTCACGATCTCGGCCAGCGTCCACACGCACACCGTCAGCGCGTACGCCCACAGCGGCCCGGCGAAGGCAGTCAGCGCGAACCCGTATCCCGCCAGCAGCGCCGAGACGACCAGCAGTTTCTGCGGGTCGCGGCGCTCGATGAACGCGGTGACCGGGATCTGCAGCAGCACGATCAGCAGCCCGTTCACGGCGATGACCAGCCCGTAGTCCCCGGGCGAGAACCCGGCGGCGCCCATCGCGACCGGCAGGCCGACCGACCCCTGCGTGAAGATCAGCGAGATCAGGAACGACAGCCCCACGACGCCCATGAACCGCCCGTCGCGCAGCACGGTCCCGAGACCGATCGCCGCCTCCGCCTCCGCACCCGCGGCCTTGCCCCCCGCGCCCGCGCCCCCGGCACCCGGCGCGCCCTCGGGCCGGGACTCGGGCAGCTTGACGAACACCAGCACCGCGCACGTCAGCGTCAGCGCCGCCTCGCCCAGGAAACCGGCGAGGTAGCTGTACTCCGCGATCAGCCCGGCCGCGGCCGCGCTGATGCCGAAGCCCAGGTTGATCGCCCAGTAGTTGAGCGCGAAGGCCCGTACGCGGTCCTCCGGGCGGACGATGTCCGCCATCATCGCCGCGACCGCCGGCCGGGACGCGTTCGAGGTCATGCCCACCAGCAGGGCCACCGCCGCGATCGCCGCCGGATGCTCCATGAAGCCGAGCAGCGCCACGGAGACGGCCGTCGAGGCCTGCGCCGCCAGCAGGGTGGGCCGCCGCCCCAGCCGGTCGGTCATCACGCCGGCGACGAGCGAGGAGACGACACCGCCGAGCCCGTGGAGGGCCACCACGAGCCCCGCGAAGGAGGCCGAGTAGCCCCGCTCCAGGGTCAGGTACAAGGTCATGAACGTGGCGACGAAGGCCCCGAGCCGGTTGATCAGCGTGCTCGTCCAGAGCCACCAGAACGCCCGGGGCAGGCCCGACACGTTCTCCCGGGCGGCCCGTCTGAGACTGGCAGCGGACATACGGAATCCCCCCGGCGATGTAAGCGTCATTCTAGCTTCGTGCACATTACGAGCGGCGGGGCTCGCGGCGCCACCGAATTGACGCGCACCGCCGATCGGCGGGACCCCGGACCGCGCGCGAGCGCCCCCGCACGTCCATTAGGCTCGTACGCATGGCCGACGCACCGTACAAGCTGATCCTCCTCCGCCACGGCGAGAGCGAATGGAACGCGAAGAACCTGTTCACCGGCTGGGTGGACGTCAACCTCACCGAGAAGGGCGAGAAGGAGGCGGTCCGCGGCGGTGAGCTGCTGAAGGACGCCGGCCTGCTCCCCGATGTCCTGCACACCTCCCTCCAGAAGCGCGCCATCCGCACCGCCCAGCTCGCGCTGGAGGCCGCGGACCGCCACTGGATCCCGGTGCACCGCTCCTGGCGCCTGAACGAGCGCCACTACGGCGCGCTGCAGGGCAAGGACAAGGCGCAGACCCTCGCCGAGTTCGGCGAGGAGCAGTTCATGCTGTGGCGCCGCTCGTACGACACCCCGCCGCCGGTCCTCGAGGACGGTACGGAGTTCTCGCAGTCCACGGACCCGCGCTACGCGTCGATCCCGAACGAGCTGCGTCCGCGCACCGAGTGCCTCAAGGACGTCGTCGAGCGCATGCTGCCGTACTGGTACGACGGCATCGTCCCGGACCTGCTGGCCGGCCGCACGGTCCTGGTCGCCGCGCACGGCAACTCCCTGCGCGGGCTGGTCAAGCACCTCGACGGCATCTCGGACGCCGACATCACGGGCCTGAACATCCCGACCGGCATCCCGCTCGTCTACGAGCTGGACGCCGACTTCAAGCCCCTGAAGCCGGGCGGCACCTACCTCGACCCGGAGGCGGCCGCGGCCGCCATCGAGGCCGTCAAGAACCAGGGCAAGAAGAAGTAGGAAAAGCGATCACGCCCCTGACCGCCCGCACGCACGGTGCAGGTGGTCAGGGGCTGTGGTCGGCGTTCCGCCGCCACTCGCGGCCGATCGAGCGGAGCAGTGCCGGGTACACGCCCAGGTACCGGAAGGGCTTGATGGCCAGCATGTAGAGGGCGCCGAACAGGCCGTTGGGCTTCACCAGGACGGCCATCTGGCCGCGGTAGCCGCCCGCTCCGTCCGGGACCCAGCTGATGTGCATCACCCCGTGCACGGTCCGGTTGGCCGTCTCCGCCGCCCACTCGTCGTGCGTCTGGTAGACGGACGTGAACGGAACCGAGTCGAGGTCCGGCCCGCGGGGGCCCTCGCGCAGGTCCTCCGGCAGGCGGTCCCGGAGCGTCGGCACCCGGCCGCCGAGGCCGCCGGAGGGCTTGTCCCAGCCGAGCAGTGCCCCGAGCTTCCAGCGGAGCGCGAAGAGCACGCGCCCCACCAGGGAGGGGACGGGGTCCCCCTCGCCGTTCGCGAACTGGCGCACGAGCCGGTCGAGGTCGTCGGCGCCGCCCGGTGTGGGGAGGGCCCACACGTCCTCGACCTGGAAGTCGCCGGCGATCTCGTGGATCCGCCAGGGACGGGAGGTGTGCGCGGTCACGGGGAGTCTCATCAGCAAGCCCCTATCTATACGATGCCGTATAGATCGAGGCTAGCACTGATCTATACGGCACCGTATAGATGGGGTTCGCGTGAGGAGGGACACACCATGGGCGCCACCCGCACGCCGCGCGGCAAGTGGATCGAGGAGGGGCTGCGGGCCCTCGCCGCCGGTGGCCCCGAGGCCGTCCGGATCGAGTCGCTGGCGCAGGCGCTCGGCGTCAGCAAGGGCGGCTTCTACGGGTACTTCGGCAACCGCGGCGCGCTGCTCGGCGAGATGCTCGACACCTGGGAGCGCGAGGTCAGCGAGGCGGTGATCGAGCAGATCGAGAGCGGCGGGGGAGACGCGAGGGCCAAGCTGGAGCGGCTGTTCACGCTCGTCGCCTCGTACGACGCGGGGCCGGTGGTCGGTGTCGCGGCCGACCTCGCGATCCGCGACTGGGCGCGGCGCGACGAGGCCGTCGCGCAGCGGCTGCGGCGCACCGACAACCGGCGCATGGAGTACCTGCGCTCCCTGTTCGGTTCCTTCTGCCCCGACGAGGAGGACGTCGAGGTCCGCTGCCTCATCACCTTCTCCCTGCGGATCGGCTCCCACTTCATCGCCGCCGACCACGGCGGCCACAGCCGCGCGGAGGTCATGGAGCTGACCAGGAAATGGCTCCTCAGGTAACCGGCATCGGGCGCATGCGCCCCCCACACCAAAGGGCCCCGGCCGAGGGAACTCGGACAGGGCCCTTTCAGCGTGCGTGGCGCCGGCGGCGGGTGGTGGTCACCCGCCGCACTGGCAGGGGGCACCGGACTGGCAGCCGCAGCCGCAGCCGGAGCCGCAGCCGCAGGCCGCGAGCAGCGGGAGCCGCAGCGGCTCCGGCCTCGGCGGCTGCTCCTGCTCCGGCGTGATGGGGACGGGGGAATCGGGCATGGTTCCTCCTCGCAGGCGGCATGAGGCGGCATACGGGGCTTCGTACGACGGACCGCCGCCCTCGCCCTCATTCATGCCCACCGGCACCGGCGCGTCAACGGCGCATTGGGGCTCGGCGTCGCCCGGGGGCTCGGCGTCGCCCGGGCTCGGCGTCGCCCGGGCTCGGCGTCGCCCCGGACTCAGACGCCCTCGACCTGGGTCGGGTGCTGGAGGTCGTCCGCGTGCTCACCCGTCACCAGGTAGACCACGCGCTTGGCCACCGACACCGCGTGGTCCGCGAAGCGCTCGTAGTAGCGGCCCAGCAGCGTCACGTCCACCGCCGTCTCGATGCCGTGCTTCCAGCGGTCGTCCATCAGGTGCTGGAACAGCGTGCGGTGCAGCTGGTCCATCTCGTCGTCGTCCGTCTCCAGCTGGAGGGCCAGATCGACGTCCTTCGTGATGATGACCTCGGCGGCCTTCGCCATCAGCCGCTGCGCCAGCTGCCCCATCTCCAGGATGGTGGCGTGCAGGTCCCGCGGCACCGCCGTGTCCGGGAAGCGCAGCCGGGCGAGCTTCGCCACGTGCTGGGCCAGGTCGCCGCTGCGCTCCAGGTCGGCGCTCATCCGCAGCGAGGTCACCACGATGCGCAGGTCGGTGGCGACCGGCTGCTGGCGGGCCAGCAGCGCGATGGCGCGGGCCTCCAGGTCGTGCTGGAGGTCGTCGACCTTCTGGTCGGCGGCGATGACGCTCTCGGCGAGCTTCAGGTCGGCGTCGAGCATGGACGTCGTGGCCCGCCCGATCGCGGAACCGACGAGCCGGGCCATCTCGACCAGGCCTTCTCCGATCGAGTCCAGTTCCTCGTGGTACGCGTCGCGCATGTCTCGTGTCCCTCTCTCGACCTACTACTGCGGTACTGCCCGGGGGCGGGCCGGGGCGGCCATCGGCCCCACGTTGACACCGTGAGCCGCAAACGCGTCCGACTCCGGCACCACAAGTGAATCAACCCCGTCTCCAGGGTGAACTCTGGGCGACGACTGTTCGAGGTGCCACCCGAACGGCTGTGGAAGTGTCGTCGGCCCTGCTTAACCTGGATCCATGGACGTGAACGCGGCGGTCGCCGCAGCTGCTGCGATCGCCGGTCTTTGCACCGGCGTCATCGCCATGCTGGCGTTCCGCTGGAGCGAGCGCGACCAGGCCCGCCCCACCCGGAGCTCCATGCGCCCCGACATCAATGCGGTGCTCCCGCCCGGCGTGGACACCGTCCTCTCCGTGCTGCGCTCCTCCGCCGTCGTACTGGACGAGGGCGACGCGGTGGTCAAGGCCAGCTCGGCGGCGTACGCCCTCGGCCTGGTCCGCGGCGGCAAGCTCGCCGTCGAGCCCATGCTCCACATGGCCCGCGACACCCGCCGCGACGGGGAGATACGCCAGGTCGAGCTGGACCTGCCCCGGCGCGGCACCGGCCGCGGCGAGGCCCTCGCGGTGTCGGCGCGCGTCGCCCCGCTCGGCTCCCGCCTCGTCCTCCTCCTGGTCGAGGACCTCACCGAGGCCCGCCGCATCGAGGCCGTACGCCGCGACTTCGTGGCCAACGTGTCGCACGAGCTGAAGACCCCCGTCGGGGCGATCTCCCTGCTCTCCGAGGCCGTCATGGACGCGGCGGACGACCCGGAGGCGGTCAGCCGCTTCGCCGGCCGCATGCAGATCGAGTCCACCCGGCTGATCAACCTCGTGCAGGAGCTCATCGACCTCTCCCGGGTCCAGAACGACGACCCGCTGGAGGACGCCGAGCCCGTACGCGTGGACACGCTGGTCGCCGAGGCCATCGACCGCTGCCGCCACACGGCGTCCTCGAAGCAGATCACCATGGCCGCGGGAGGCACCGCCGACCTGCGCGTCTGGGGCAACCGCGGACAGCTCGCGGCCGCCCTCGGAAATCTCGTCGAGAACGCCGTCAACTACAGCCCCGCCCGCACCCGCGTCGGCATAGCCGCACGCAGGGTCGCGGCCCCTGGGGGAGACTTGATCGAGATCGCCGTGACCGACCAGGGCATCGGCATTCCGGAAAAGGACCGCGAGCGCATCTTCGAGCGCTTCTACCGCGTGGACCCGGCCCGCTCCCGTGCCACGGGAGGAACGGGCCTCGGCCTTGCGATCGTGAAGCACGTGGCGGCCTCGCACGGCGGGGAGGTGTCGGTATGGAGCTCGGAGGGCCAGGGTTCCACCTTCACCCTGCGACTCCCCGAAGCAGCCGCGCAGAGCCCGGCGGCGACACCCCGCACCCACCCGACCCCTGCCTGAACCAGAACCGCTCCAGCCATCCCTGCCCCGGAGGTCCTTCCGTGACCCGAGTGCTCGTCGTCGAGGATGAGGAATCCTTCAGCGACGCCCTGTCCTACATGCTCCGCAAGGAGGGCTTCGAGGTCGCCATCGCCGCGACCGGGCCCGACGGGCTCGACGAGTTCGAGCGCAACGGCGCCGACCTCGTCCTCCTCGACCTGATGCTCCCCGGCCTGCCCGGCACGGAGGTCTGCCGGCAGCTGCGCGGCCGCTCCAACGTTCCCGTGATCATGGTGACCGCCAAGGACAGCGAGATCGACAAGGTCGTCGGGCTCGAAATAGGAGCCGACGACTACGTCACCAAGCCCTTCTCCTCGCGGGAGCTGGTCGCCCGCATCCGCGCGGTCCTGCGCCGCCGCGGCGAGCCGGAGGAGGTCACCCCGGCGGCCCTGGAGGCGGGCCCCGTACGGATGGACGTCGACCGCCACGTGGTCACCGTGGCCGGCGGCAAGGTGGACCTGCCGCTCAAGGAGTTCGACCTGCTGGAGATGCTGCTGCGCAACGCGGGCCGCGTGCTGACCCGCATGCAGCTGATCGACCGGGTCTGGGGCGCCGACTACGTCGGTGACACCAAGACGCTGGACGTCCACGTCAAGCGCCTGCGCGCCAAAATCGAGCCGGACCCGGGCGCGCCGCGCTACCTGGTGACGGTGCGCGGCCTCGGCTACAAGTTTGAGCCGTAAGCCGAGCCGTAGGCCGAGCCGAGCCGTACGGGAAGGGCCCCCAGCCGCTGATGCGGCTGGGGGCCCTTCCCGTATGCGTACGTGTACGTGTACGTGTACGTGTGCGGCGCTACGCCGTCACCTGCCTCAGTGGCCCGCGGCGTGCGAGGCGGAACCCGAGGGCTTCCCGGACGGGCTGCCCGAGGCCGCACCGGTGGCCGCGCCGGACGGGGAACCCGACGGGGAGCCCGAGGGCGAGCCCGCGGGGCTGCCGGACGGCGCCGCGGGGCCGGCGGCCGGCGCCGCGGCGGTCGGGCCGAAGCCCGCGTACATGCCGTTGCCCGGGACCACGAAGGCGTCCAGCTCGACGCCGCCCGTGCTGCTCAGCTGGAAGACGACCTTCTGCACGTCGCCGTTCTTGGCGGCCTCGGAACCGTTCTCGATCACGGCGGAGGGGTTGCCCTTGCCGCCGAGCACCACGGAGCCGCCGGCAGGCACGGTGATCTTGCCGGAGCCGCCCTCGGCCGGCTTCAGGACGACCTTGCCCTTGCCACCCGCGAGGGTGATGCCGTCAAGGGTCTGCGGCTTGGTGCCGGAGTTGAAGACCGTCGCCGAAACCGCCGCGGGCCCCTTCTTGTCCTTCTCGCCCTGGGTGATCACCAGAGCGTTCTGGATCATGATCTCGCCCTTGGTGACGGCGGCGTTGTCCGGCTTGATCTGGAGGGTCTGCGCGTCGTTGCCCGCACCGCATGCGGCCAGCGAGGCGATCGAGAACACGACGGCAGTGGCGGCGAGGGCGCCGCGTCGAAGGCTGCGGCTCACGGCGGCGGCAACTCCTTGGACGAACGGAAGGGGAGGGTGGTCGCTCGGAACGGCCGAGGTAAAGCCGCTCTAAGGGTGTGTCAGCGCGCTTAGGTTACCGAGCCGCCACCCCGCCCCCGCACCCGACCCTCCGCAGCGCGGCCGCCGCCCCGGGGCCGTCCCGCGATCTTGCATTCCGCTCGGCGCTCACCTCGCCGATCATGTGACGCCCGCATATCGCGCGTAACGCGTGCCGTGGGGCACCCGTTGATCAATTTCCGGATTCCGCTCGAAGGCCGCTCCGTGATCAATTACAGGATTGGGCCGGAACGCGCGCCGTGCGGGCGGCCGCCAGTCGAACGGAGTAGTTCGGTTTCTCGACTCCGAACCCGGCAAAACGGGACGTACGCCACACTGATGGGAGTGCCGGGCAGGTGTAGCGTGGCCCTTTCGCCCGGTCCGCGCAGCGCCCCCGACCTGCGAATACCCCCTTCCGCAAGCCCTTCGCAGCACGTTCCTGTTGCTGTTGTCAAGCCCCGAGATGTGCCCTGACCTGCGAAAACGCCATTCATAACGGTCAGTTCTCGTGTTACCCTGGATAGCCACGGAAGGGGTACCTGTCACATGACGTTCAAGGTTGGCGACACCGTGGTCTATCCCCATCACGGGGCCGCGCTGATCGAGGCCATTGAGACTCGTCAGATCAAAGGCGTGGACAAGACCTACTTGGTGCTCAAGGTCGCCCAGGGCGACCTGACGGTTCGTGTGCCTGCGGACAATGCGGAGTTCGTCGGCGTTCGCGACGTAGTCGGCCAGGACGGGCTGGACCGGGTCTTCGAGGTGCTTCGTGCACCGTATGCAGAAGAGCCGACGAACTGGTCCCGGCGCTACAAGGCAAATCTGGAGAAGCTCGCTTCTGGCGATGTCATCAAGGTCGCCGAAGTGGTGCGTGACCTGTGGCGTCGTGAGCGTGAGCGCGGGCTTTCCGCGGGTGAGAAGCGCATGCTCGCGAAGGCGCGCCAGATCCTGGTGAGCGAGCTCGCGCTCGCTGAGAACACGAACGAGGACAAGGCCGAGGCCCTCCTCGACGAGGTGCTCGCGTCCTGACGCGAGGCCCCGTGCACAGTTCGGTGCACAGTTTGCCGCGGTGCCCGCTGACAAGGTCTCTCCTCCACGAGAGACCTGTTGCCGGGCGCTGCGGCATGTCTGTATCCACACCTCTCCGCATGCGCCACCTCGCCGGCACCATCACGCCACTGGCCGCGATGGCGTGCCGGATCCGGGCAGCCTGCTCGACCGGTCTCACGGAAGGGGCGAGGGCGTCGCACCCGGCACGCTTCAGGCCATACCCATGTCGGCCGAAGTCACAAACCTGGCTCGGAGCTACCTACTGATGTCTGACGTAACGCGCCCCCACCGCACCGCCGCGGTGATCCCGGCCGCCGGCCGCGGGGTACGCCTCGGCCCCGGCGCCCCTAAGGCCCTGCGGGCCCTCGGCGGTACCCCGATGCTCGTCCACGCCGTCCGCGCGATGGCCCGCTCCCGCGCCGTCTCCCTCGTGGTGGTCGTCGCCCCGCCGGCCGAAGTCGCCGAGGTGCGCCTCCTCCTGGGCGAGCACGCGCTGCCCGAGCGGACCGAGCTCCTCGTGGTCCCCGGCGGAGACACCCGCCAGCAGTCCGTACGGGCCGGCCTGGACGCGCTGCCGCAGGACGTCACCTCCGTACTCGTCCACGACGCGGCCCGCCCCCTCGTACCCGTGGACACCGTGGACTCCGTCGTCGAAGCCGTACGCGCCGGAGCCCCCGCCGTGGTGCCCGCGCTGCCCCTGGCCGACACCGTCAAGGAAGTCGAGCCCGGCAAGCCGGGCGAGTCCGAGCCCGTCCTCGGCACGCCCGAGCGGGCCCGGCTGCGCGCCGTGCAGACCCCGCAGGGCTTCGACCTCGCCACCCTCCGGCGCGCGCACGCCGCGATCGCCGTCGACGGCGAGGGCGCCACCGACGACGCCGGAATGGTGGAACGCCTCGGCGTCCCCGTCGTGGTGATCCCCGGCCACGAAGAGGCCTTCAAGGTCACCCGGCCGCTCGACCTGGTCCTCGCAGAGGCCGTACTCGCCCGCAGGAGGGCCACCGATGGCTACTAGTCCCGAACGCCCCGACGCCCCCCTGATCCCGCTCGTCGGCATCGGCACCGACGTGCACGCCTTCGAGGCCGGCCGCGAGCTGTGGTGCGCCGGCCTGCTGTGGGAGGGCGAGGACGGCCTCGCCGGGCACTCCGACGGCGACGTCGCCGCGCACGCCGCCTGCGACGCCCTCTTCTCCGCCGCCGGCGTCGGCGACCTTGGCGCGCACTTCGGCACTTCCCGCCCCGAGTGGTCCGGCGCCGCCGGTGTCACCCTCCTGGCCGAGGCCGCCCGCATCGTCCGCGCCGAGGGCTTCGAGATCGGCAACATCGCCGTCCAGGTGATCGGCGTACGCCCGAAGATCGGCAAGCGGCGCGAAGAGGCGCAGAAGGCGCTCGCGGCCGCCGTCGGCGCCCCCGTCTCCGTCTCCGGCACCACCACGGACGGACTGGGCCTCACCGGCCGGGCGGAAGGGCTCGCCGCGATCGCCACGGCCCTCGTGTACTGGACGAACCGGGCCTGAGCACCCGTAGCGAGGGCACATCTTCGGCAACAAAGGTGCCCCGCGTGCCCAAAGGGCGCGGGGCACTGCTACAGGCGCACTACCCTGGATGCCGTGACTATTCGCCTGTACGACACCAGCGCCCGGCAGATCCGTGACTTCACCCCGCTCGTTCCGGGCTGCGTCTCGATCTACCTCTGCGGCGCCACCGTGCAGGCCGCCCCGCACATCGGGCACATCAGGTCCTACCTGAACTTCGACGTCATGCGCCGCTGGTTCGCCTACCGCGGCTACGACGTGACCTTCATCCGCAACGTCACGGACATCGACGACAAGATCATCGCCAAGTCCGTCGAGCAGGGCCGCCCCTGGTGGTCCATCGGTTACGAGAACGAGCTCGCCTTCAACACCGGCTACGACGCGCTGGGCTGCCTGCGGCCCACCTACGAGCCGCGCGCCACCGGCCACGTCCCCGAGATGGTCGAGATGATGCGCGGCCTCATCGAGCGCGGTCACGCGTACGAGTCCGAGGGCAACGTCTACTTCGACGTGCGGTCCTTCCCGGGCTACCTCGCGCTCTCCAACCAGGAGCTCGACAATCTGCTCCAGCCCTCCGGCGAGGGCGAGACCGGCAAGCGCGACCCCCGCGACTTCGCCATGTGGAAGTCCGCCAAGCCCGGCGAGCCCTCCTGGGAGACCCCGTGGGGCCGCGGCCGCCCCGGCTGGCACCTGGAGTGCTCCGCCATGGCGCACAAGTACCTCGGCGAGGCCTTCGACATCCACGGCGGCGGCCTGGACCTGATCTTCCCGCACCACGAGAACGAGATCGCCCAGGCCAAGGCCTTCGGCGACGAGTTCGCGAAGTACTGGGTCCACAACGCCTGGGTCACCATGTCCGGCGAGAAGATGTCCAAGTCCCTGGGCAACTCGGTGCTCGTCTCCGAGATGGTCAAGCAGTGGCGCCCGATCGTCCTGCGCTACTACCTCGGCACCCCGCACTACCGGTCGATGATCGAGTACAGCGAGGAGGCCCTGCGCGAGGCGGAGTCGGCCTTCGCCCGGATCGAGGGCTTCTGCCAGCGCGTCGTCGAGAAGGCCGGCGGCCCCGTCGAGCCCGCGGCCGAGGTCCCGCCCGCCTTCGCCGAGGTCATGGACGACGACCTCGGCGTCCCGCAGGCGCTCGCCATCGTCCACACCGCGGTCCGGCAGGGCAACAGCGCGCTGGCCGCCGACGACAAGGACGCGGCCATCGCGCGCCTGTCCGAGGTGCGCGCCATGCTGGGCGTCCTCGGTCTCGACCCGCTGGACCCCCACTGGGCCGGCGAGTCCGACCGCGGTGAGGACCTCCACGGAGCCGTGGACACCCTCGTACGCCTCGTCCTGGACCAGCGCGAGTCCGCGCGGGCCCGCAAGGACTGGGCGACCGCCGACGCCATCCGCGACCAGCTCCAGCAGTCCGGACTGGTCATCGAGGACAGCCCGACGGGCCCGCGCTGGACGCTCGGCCCCCGCTGAGCCCCGCGGCAGCCGAACGTGGTGTGCTGCCCGGCGTCCCGGGCGGCACACTCTTCATACGTACATATCGCAGCATCAACGAAAACAGGTAGAAGTCATGGCCGGGAACAGCCAGCGCAGGAACCGCCGCACGTCCAACAAGAAGGGCGCGACGGTCGGCAGCGGTGGCCAGCGGCGCAAGGGCCTGGAGGGCAAGGGCCCCACGCCCAAGGCCGAGGACCGCAAGAAGCACAAGGCGAACCGCATCAGCAACGCGATGGCCCGCCAGGCCGCCAAGCGCCGCCCGGCCCCGCGCCGCGGCGGTCCCAAGGGCACCAGCGAGATGGTCGTCGGCCGCAACCCGGTCTTCGAGGCACTGCGCGACGGCGTCCCCGCCACGACGCTCTACGTCCAGCAGTTCATCGACAACGACGAGCGCGTCCGCGAGGCCCTCCAGCTCGCGTCCGAGCGCGGCAACATCAACCTGATGGAAGCCCCGCGCCCCGAGCTCGACCGCATGACCAACGGGCTCAACCACCAGGGCCTGGTCCTCCAGGTCCCGCCGTACGAGTACGCGCACCCCGAGGACCTCACCGCGGCCGCGTACGACGACGGCGACGACCCGCTGATCGTCGCTCTCGACGGCGTCACCGACCCGCGCAACCTCGGCGCGATCGTCCGCTCCGTCTCCGCCTTCGGCGGCCACGGCGTGGTCATCCCCGAGCGCCGCGCCGCCGGCATGACCGCCGGTGCCTGGAAGAGCTCGGCCGGCACCGCCGCCCGTACCCCGGTCTCCCGCGTCACCAACCTGACCCGCGCCCTCCAGGAGTACAAGAAGGCCGGCATCGCCATCGTCGGCCTCGCGGCCGAGGGCACGCACGAGGTGCAGGACCTGGAGGCGCTCGGCGGCCCGGTCGTCATCGTCGTCGGCTCCGAGGGCAAGGGCCTCGGCCGCCTCGTCGGCGAGAACTGCGACTACCTCGTGCGCATCCCGATGCCGGGCGGCGCCGAGTCCCTCAACGCCGGTGTCGCCGCGGGCGTCGTGCTCTACGAGGCCGCCCGCCGCCGCGCGGTCCGCGGTCGCGTCTGAGCCGTTCGCCGAGCGGCTGGTCCGGCCGGCCTACTCGGGCCGCTCGGGCCGCTCGGGCCGTCGGGCCGCTCGATGAATGCGCTTGATCTGTTGATCCAATTGGCTCACGGAGAGTGACCCGTGAGCGTGCCACCCCGCCCGTTTCGGGCGGGGTGGCTTGATCTTGACGGGCCTCGGACAGATCCCTGATGTCAAGGCAGTGTCCTAAACACCCATCACTCGGTTAGATGAGTGTGGACACCAGAACGCCAGGTTTCGACGACCAGCCCGCGCTGAGCATGGTCAAGGTGCCGTGCGACCCCGCACAGGTCATCGTCAACCACGCCAGCTTCCGCGTGCGGCTCGCACCGAGCCCGAGCGCGCGTTCCAAGCCCGCGAAGGCCCCCGGCCGCGCACCCGTCCTGGGCGGCGCCGTGGTCGCCGCCGCCGGGGCCACCCGCCGCAGAGCCCCCGTGGTCTGGAGCGGCAAGTCCGGCGCCGGTGACACCGCGGCCATGGGCGGACTCCTCCAGGCCGTACGCGAGGCCGGGCGCGGCCACGACGACTACGACGGCGGCGCCACCCAGGTCATCCCGCGCATCGACCTGGCCCACGACCTCGCCGACGACACCCTGGCCACCCCGGCCGTCATCGGCCAGCAGCGCAGCTACGGCGACCCCGCCGAGACGCGCCCGCTGGCCGCCGTACGGGACCTGCCGCACGAGCCGTACCAGTCCTACGGGTCGTACGAGGAGCCGCCCGGCTCCGGGTCCGGGGCGGAATCCCGGCGGGCCGGTCCCGACACGCGCGGCCAGGCCTCGTACTACCCCGGCCGCCGGATGAACCTCGGCGTCGTGCTGCTCCCGCTGCGCGTCTTCCTCGGCTTCATCTCCATCTACGCCGGCATGGGCAAGCTGTGCGACCCCGTCTACTTCGACGGCGGCGAACGCGGCTCCATGGTCACCTGGCTGCACACCCTGCACCCCTGGGCACTCGCCGAGCCGCTGCGCGACTTCGCCCTCGCGCACCCGGTCGGCGCGGGCCTGAGCGTGGCCTTCCTCCAGGTCATCGTGGGCGTACTGACGGTGTTCGGCCTGTGGCAGCGGTTCGCGGCCTCCTTCGGGGCGCTGCTGTCCGCCGCGCTGCTGATGACGGTGAGCTGGAAGACCGTCCCGGCCTACGACGCGCCCGACATCATCTACCTCGCCGCCTGGAGCCCGCTGATCATCGCGGGCGCCCCCGTCTACTCCCTCGACGGGCGGCTCGCCGGCGAGGCCTGGCGGACCCTCGGGCCCCGCTCCGAGATCTGGCGGCTGCGACGGCGCGTACTGCGCCGCGGGGCCGTCATGGCCAGCGTCGTGTGCGGGCTCACCCTGCTCATCGGCTCCCTCCTCGGCGGCGCCGTCCGCTCCACCACCGTGGTCACCGTCCCCGGGCCGGGAGACGCCCCGAGCAACTACCTGCCGGGCCGCCCCCTGCCGCAGACCCCCGCCCGGCAGCAGCCCACGCAGCAGCCGGCCAAGCCGGCGTCCCCCTCGGCCTCCGCCTCCGAGCCCGCCGCGAAGTCCGGGAAGGGCGCGTCGGCCGGGGCCACCCGGGAGACCGCGGGGACGGGCTCCGAGTCGCCCACCGCGACGAAGGGCACCACCGGCCGGCAGACCCCGCGCAGCACGCCCCGGCAGTCGACCTCGCCGAGGACGCCGACCACCTCGGGGAGCACGAGCGGAGGGACCGCGACGAAGCAGCCCGGCCTGATCGGCGGGCTCATCGGCTAGCCACCACCCGCACGGAGGACCGGGGCCCGGCGCGCACGAGCGTGCCGGGCCCCGCCGTGTGCGCTGGTTGCGCTACGTGCGCCGGTTGCGCCGCGCCGCGTGCGCCGGGCGCTCTGGCGTGCTGGGCGCGCCCAGCACCGTACGAACGGGTGCCGTGTGCCGTGTGGCCCGTGAAGGGCTTCAGGGGCCCGTCTGCGCCGCCAACTCCCGTGCGGCCTCGGTGAGGTCCTTCGCCGTGTCGATCGCCCGCCAGTAGGCCCCCTGCGGCAGCGGGAAGCCCGCCAGGCGCCGTTCACGCGCCAGGCGCGGGAACGTGGTGCGCTCGTGATCCCCGAAGTCCGGGAGCAGCGAGGCGAATTCGGGCCCGAACACGTACACCCCGGCATTCACCAGGTAGGGCGACGGCGGGGCCTCGATGAAGTCCAGTACCTGCCCGAACTCATTGGTCTCCACCACGCCCCACGGAATGCGCGGCCGGGCCAGCGCCAGCGTCGCCACCGCCCCCCGCTCGGCGTGGAAAGCGGCCATCTCGCGGAGCGAGAAACGGGTCCAGACGTCTCCGTTCGTCGCGTACCAGGCCCGGTCGGGATGCGGGAGCTGCCGCGCCGCGTGCTTGAGGCCGCCACCGCGCCCCAGCGGCTCCTCCTCGACCACCGTCGTCACGCGCAGCGGCAACCGCGCCCCGGCCAGCCACTCCTGGAGCACCCCGGCGAGGTGCCCGCAGGAGACGACGGCGTCCGTGACCCCCTCGGAGGCCAGCCAGGCCAGCTGGTGCCCGATGATCGGCAGCCCCGTCCCGGGGATCTCCACCATCGGCTTCGGACGGTCGTCCGTGTACGGACGCAGCCGCGCACCCTGGCCGCCCGCCAGGACGACTGCCTGGGTGGGGGCGGCGGGGAACGCGGCTGCGGAGGGAGCGGGCGGAGCGGATCGGTGGTCGTCGGTCATGACGGCCAGCGTAGGGACGCGGCGGGTGTCAGCCCATGGAGGCGACGCCGGACGCGTACGAGGTGTCGCACACGGGGCGGGCGAAGGACTGCGCCTTCGTCGGACCGTACGCGTCGACGGCGGCCCGGCCCAGCGCCCGCGCGATCTCGCCGCAGCGCCCGGCCAGCGACGGCCGCTTGTTCACCTCCTGCTGGAGGTGCGTGAGGACGTCACCCGGCTCCTGACCCTGCTGGATCTCACCGACGAGCTTGTCGCGCAGGATCTCGTGCGGGGCGCGCGGCTTGGCGGGGACGGAGACGTCCTCGGCGGAGGCGGTCAGGACCTGGGAGGAGGAAGTGTCCGCCCAGGGGACCATGGTGACCGCGAGCGTCCCGGACAGGACCAGGACGACGGGCAGGACCAGGGCGAGGGATCGGCCGATACGGCGGGCAGTGTGGGTCACGAGGGCGAGAGTAGCGCTCGGTGAAGATTTGGCGACATTTAGTCACCCTGACGAGGGACGGTTCGACGTGGCTTTTCGAATCGCGGGTTGACGGCCGGGGCTGAATGGCCCGGTCTGCCGGGGTTCCCGCCGGGCCAACCCACGGCGAAGGGGCGCCCCTTGAACGGAACGCCCCTCCACACCACTGCCTGCCTAGTCGGACAGCCGCTCGCCGGACGAGGTCGAGAACACGTGCATCTCGCCGGCTCGCGGCACCACGTGCAGGCTGGAACCCTTCTCCGGCACCTGGCGACCGCCCACGCGGACCACGAGGTCCTGCGAGCCCTCGGCGGCCGCGGTGGAGCCGTAGACGTAGCCATCGGCGCCGAGTTCCTCGACGACGTTCACGACGATGGTCAGGCCACCGGTCTCGGCGATGTCGAAGTGCTCCGGGCGGACGCCGACCGTCACGGTGCGGTCGCCGGCGTCGGCCGCGGCGGACAGCGCCTCGCGCGACACCGGGACGACGCTGTCGCCGAACTTCACGCCGCCGTCGGCGATCGGGACCTCGACCAGGTTCATGGCCGGCGAGCCGATGAAGCCGGCGACGAAGAGGTTCGCGGGGCGGTCGTACATGTTGCGCGGGGTGTCGACCTGCTGGAGCAGCCCGTCCTTCAGGACGGCCACGCGGTCGCCCATGGTCATGGCCTCGACCTGGTCGTGGGTGACGTAGACGGTGGTGATGCCCAGGTCGCGCTGGAGCGCCGCGATCTGCGTACGGGTGGAGACGCGGAGCTTGGCGTCGAGGTTCGACAGCGGCTCGTCCATGAGGAACACCTGCGGCTTGCGCACGATGGCGCGGCCCATGGCGACGCGCTGGCGCTGACCGCCGGAGAGCGCCTTCGGCTTCCGGTCGAGGTACTGGGTGAGGTCGAGCATCTTCGCCGCGTCCTCCACCTTCTTGCGGATGGTGGCCTTGTCCTCGCCGGCGATCTTGAGCGCGAAGCCCATGTTGTCGGCGACGGACATGTGCGGGTAGAGCGCGTAGTTCTGGAACACCATCGCGATGTCCCGGTCCTTGGGCGGCAGGTGCGTGACGTCGCGGTCACCGATGCGGATGGCGCCGCCGTTGACGTCCTCCAGGCCGGCGAGCATGCGCAGCGAGGTGGACTTGCCGCAGCCGGACGGGCCGACCAGGACGAGGAACTCGCCGTCCTGGATCTCCAGGTCGAGCTGGTCGACGGCGGGCTTGTCGCCGCCGGGGTACAGCCTGGTCGCCTTGTCGAAGGTGACAGAAGCCATGGTGATGAATCCCTTCTACCGGCAGGAACGTGCCGGACGATCCGAGTGGAAGGTCTAGTCCAGTCGACTGGACTCCGCTCGACGCTACCTGCCGCGACGGCTCCTGTCAGCACCCGGGGCCCGCGGATTGCCGGCCGTGCGCCGGCGCTAACCGATGGCTCGGGGATTCGGGCGCTGTGTAGAGTGATGGCGGCTCTACGCGCAGTGGGTTTGCGGGTGGGTGTCGCGCCTCCTTAGCTCAGTCCGGCCAGAGCAACGCACTTGTAATGCGTAGGTCGTCGGTTCGAATCCGACAGGGGGCTCCATCCCAGGTCAGAGGCTTGTTGGCCAAGGGAATTCGTACGGAAGTGGAAGGTCCCGGGTGATCACCCGGGGCCTTCTGTCGTGCGTGGTCAGTGGCGGCCCGAGATGCGGTCGGCCAGGCGGGCCAGGGGGGTCGTCGTCGGGCGGTGGGTGGCCGTTTCGTGGCGGTCCGCCGCGCGGTAGGCGGCGTAGAGGGCCTGGACGCCGAGCCAGCGGAAGGGTTCCGGCTCCCAGCGGCGGACGCGGTGGCCCACCCAGGGGAGGGTGGTCAGCTCCGTGGAGTCGCCGAGGACCAGGTCGCGCAGGGTGCGGGCGGCGAGGTTGGCGGTGGCCACGCCCGAGCCGACGTAGCCGCCCGCCCAGCCGAGGCCCGTGGTGGCGTCCAGGGTGACCGTGGCGCACCAGTCGCGGGGGACGCCGAGGACGCCCGACCAGGCGTGGGTGATCTCCGTACCGGTGAGGACCGGGAAGAAGGAGAAGAGGAGGTCGCGCAGGGAGTCGATGGTGGCCGGCTGGGTGCGGCCGTCATGGTCCGTGCGCGAGCCGAAGCGGTACGGGACCCCGCGCCCGCCGATCGCGATGCGGTCGTCGGCGGTGCGCTGGGCGTACATGTAGGCGTGGGCCATGTCGCCCAGGACCTCCCGGCCGGACCAGCCCAGCTGCGCCCAGGTCTCGGCGGGGAGCGGGGCCGTGACGATCATCGAGGAGTTCATCGGGAGCCAGGAGCGCTTGTGGCCCTTGAGGGCGGCGGTGAAGCCCTCCGTGCAGCGCAGGACGTAGGGCGCGCGGACCGTGCCGTAGGGGGTGATGGCCCTGCGCGGGGCGATCTCGGTGACGGGGGTGGATTCGTGGATCACCACGCCCAGGCGTTCGCAGGCCGAGGCCAGGCCTTTGACGAGCTTCAGGGGGTGGATGCGGGCGCCGTGCGGGCTCCAGCTGGAGCCGATGGCGTCGGCGATGTCGATGCGGGCGCGGGTGGCGGAGGCGTCGTGGAGCTCGCGGTCGCTCTCGCCGAAGGCGAGTTCGCTGGCGTGGAAGGCCTTGAGGCGGCTGAGCTGGGCGGGGGTGCGGGCGACTTCCAGGACGCCGCCGCGGTGGATGTCGGCGTCGATGCCTTCCTTGGCGCTGACGTCGATGACCTCGGTGACGGTCCGGTTCATGGCGTGCTGGAGGCGGAGGGCGGCCTGCCGGCCGTGGAGCGCGGCGTAGCGGTCGCGGCCGGCCATGCCGTTGTAGAGCCAGCCGCCGTTGCGGCCGGAGGCGCCGTAGCCGCAGAACTTCTGTTCCAGGACGGTGATGCGGAGGTCGGGGGCGGCCTGCTTGAGGTAGTAGGCGGTCCACAGGCCGGTGTAGCCGCCGCCGACGATGACGACGTCGGCCGTGGTGTCGGCGGTGAGGGGTGGGCGGGGTGGGGCGGCCGGGGTGCTGTGGTCGGTCGCGTACCAGAAGGAAATACCGCCGTTGATCGTCATGGGGGAGTTGCTACACCGCGTTTCGCGGGGGTGTCCAGGGAGGACCTGCGGATGTTCCTGGAGCAGGCGGGTCCTTCGGCCGGGTCAGTCCTGGGCCGGCGGGACGTAGAACTCCAGGGCGATGTTGTCCGGGTCCTTGAAGTTGAGGTGGAGTCCGGAGGGGTCCTCGACGATGCCGGAGTGTGCGATGTCCTGCTCGTTCAGCCGGGACTCCCAGGCCTCCAGGGCGGCGCGGTCGGCGACATGGAAGGCGCAGTGGTCCAGTCCGATCCGTGCCGGGTCGAAGGCGTCCGCCTGGTTCGTCGCCTCGTGCCTGCGGAAACCGAGGACGAAGGCGGGGGAGGCGATGGCCATGAACGGGCCGTATTCGTCCTCCACGTCGAGAACTGTCTGTGTGTCAAAAACGCGGTTGTAGAAATCCGCGCTGCGTTTCACGTCGCTCACGGTCAGGGCTACGTGCCCGATTCCAGGGGCCTCAGGCATGAGCGGCCACCTCCTCGTGGGAGTGCGCTGTCTCCCTTCCGATGCTACGCCGGGGGCATGGCTTGTACCGTCGGAGCATGGTGGACATCGGGGAGATTCCGGACGGGCTGGTTCAGGCGCAGATCAGGTACAACGGGGATGCCGGGCGGCAGTTCGTCGCGGCGCTGCCCGCGCGGGCGGCGCATTTCCTGGAGCGGTGGGAGCTGCGGCGCACGGGGCCGGGGATGCACGGGGTGACGGCGCTGGTGCTGCCGGTGGAGCGGGCGGACGGGAGTGCGGCGGTGCTGAAGCTGCAGCAGCCGGACGAGGAGAGTGCGGGGGAGCCGGTCGCGCTGCGGGCGTGGGGCGGGGAGGGTTGCGTACGGCTGCTGGAGCACGACGCGGGTACGGGGACGCTGCTGCTGGAGCGGCTGGATGCGGGGCGGCCCCTGTCGGCGCTCGCGCGGCGCGATGCGCGGCGGGCGGTGGGGGTGGTCGGGGGGCTGTTGGCGCGGTTGCACGCGGTGGCGGCGCCGGCCGGGCTGCGCGGGCTCGGGGAGATCGCCGCCGGGATGCTGGAGGACGTACCGCCGGCGCTGGGGCGGTTGGTGGACGAGCGGGAGCGGCGGCTGTTGCGGCGGTGTGCCGCGGCGGTGGCGGAGGTCGTGGGGGAGCCGGGGGACCGTTTGCTGCACTGGGATCTGCACTACGACAACGTGCTCGGGGGTGGTGGCCGGGAGCCGTGGCTGGCGATCGATCCGAAGCCGCTGGCCGGGGATCCGGGTTTCGAGCTGTTGCCGGCGATCGTGAACAACTTCCGTGCGGGGGAGGTGCGGTGGCGGTTCGACCTGCTGACGGAGGCGGTGGGGCTGGAGGGGGAGCGGGACCGGGCGCGGGCCTGGACGCTGGGGCGGGTGCTGCAGAACTGCCTGTGGGACGTGGAGGACGGGGAAGTGCGGCTGGACGAGGAGCAGTTGGTGGTCGCGCAACTGCTCCTGGAGGGGTGAGCCGCGGGGCGACTTAGGCTGCGGGGATGATCCGTAGCGCTGAAGTCACCGATGTCCCCGTCATTCACGCGATGATCCGCGAGCTCGCGGCGTACGAGAAGGTGCCGCAGGAGGCGCGGGCCACCGAGGAGCAGGTGCGGGAGGCGTTGTTCGGGGAGCGTCCGGCGGTGTTCGCGCACGTCGCGCAGGCGCAGGACGGGGAGGTCGTCGGCTTCTCGGTGTGGTTCCTCTCCTTCTCGACGTGGCGCGGGGTGCACGGGATCTACCTGGAGGACCTGTACGTACGGCCGGGCGTGCGCGGGGGCGGTTACGGGAAGGCGCTGCTGGCGGAGCTGGCGCGGACGTGTGTGGAGCGGGGTTACGAGCGGCTGGAGTGGTCGGTCCTCGACTGGAACGTGTCTGCCGTCGACTTCTATCGGTCGGTCGGAGCGGTGTCCATGGACGAGTGGACCGTGAACCGCCTGACGGACGACGCGCTCCGCAAGCTGGCCGGGGCGACGTGAGCGCACCGGAGCCCTTGCCTCCGATCAGCACCGCGCTCAAGGCGGCCCTCCGCCACCTGCGGAGTGTGCGCGGTCGGCGTCCCGGAGCGTCCTGCACGGATGCTGCATACGCGGCATGGCGGGATGACATTGCTGCGGCTCTGGACAGCCTGGCGGAGCACTTGGAGCAAGCGGAGGACCGCGCCATGGCGCGTGCCGAGGCGGTGGCCGCCCGCGCGGAGGCGGAGCGCTTGCGCGCGTGACTTCGGGCCTCCGCGTTGCTGGAGGCCGGGCCCCGCGGGGCGTCACGACACGCATCCGCGGGGCCTGGCCGTCCGGCTAGCCGACGGCGGGGACCGGGTGCTCCGGGGAGTCGAGCCAGGCCCAGGTGGTGCCGTTACGGTGAACGGTGAGGCCGAACCGCTCGAACCCGGGGCGGCCCTGGTCGTTCCACCAGGCGTACGCGGCCCTCAGCTCGCCCCACAGCTCCCGGGGCCCGGACTGGTAGACCTCGAACTCCTCCGCGCCGGGAACGAAGTCCACCGACGCCCAGGAGGTGACCTTGGTGTCGCGGAGCCAGAGCGTGTAGCTCCCGTCGTCGTACTTCTCCGGGTAGGGGAACATCCTCTGTGTCTGGAGCCCGACGGCGAACATGGAGAGCCAGTCGGCCACGCCCTCCGGGGACAGGGAGGTGGCTGTGCGGCGGCCGTCGGCGGGCCATGGCTTTCCGCCCAGGTACTCCTTCACATGGGTCCGGTGGACGCGATGCTGCCGGAGACGCATGAAGGCGGAGGAGCCGACGAACGGGCCGGACGCGCTCCCGTCCTCATGGATGGTCAGCCGGACCACGGCCTCCCCGCCGTACTCCGTGGCGTACGGGGAGACGATGATCCCGCCGGGCCGGGTCTGCCGGATGATCTCCGTCGGGATCTCCCGCAGGGAGGCCGTGATCAGCACCCGGTCGTACGGGGCGCACGCCGGCCAGCCCTGGGAGCCGTCCCCGACCACGGCCACGGGGTGGTAACCGGCGGCGTCCAGGCGGGTGCGGGCGGTGGCCGCGTTCTCCGGGTCGAACTCGATGGTGGTCACGTTCTCCGCCCCGACCCGTTCGGCCAGCAGAGCTGCGTTCCATCCCGTCCCCGTGCCTACTTCCAGGACCTTGGCGTCCGCCTGGACGTCCAGGGCCGCCAGCATGGAGAACACCATGGTGGGCTGGGAGTTGCTGCATGTCGGGACCTTGCCACGCCCGGGTCCCAGGTGGTTCCCGTCGTCCCACTGGGTGGTCAGGGAGGTGTCCGTATAGACCGCGCGGAGCCATGTCTCCGGGTCGGTCCGGCGGTCGATGCTCGCCACCGGTCCGCCGTCGGCGGGGCCAACTCCGGGCCAGATCACATCCGGGACGAACGACTCCCTGGGCACCGCCCGGTAGGCGGGGAGCCAGTCGAAGGTCAGGGCCCCGGCATCCATGAGCCGGGAGGCCAACCCCTGGGGGCCGGCCTCCGTCGTGGCGCGTTCCGTCACCGGGTACCGCTGCCCTTCGTGTCGCTGTGCCCGGAGTCCTGGCCCTCCGACCCGCCTCCGCCGTGCCCGGCGCCCGACTGGCCGTCGTCCTGCTGGCTTCCGCCCTGACCCGAGCCGGTGCCTCCGCCGTGCTGTCCGCCCATGAACGTGCTCCTTCTCGTGATGGATGAGTGGTGCTGTGGGCCGTCCCGGCTGGTCGGTGGATCGGCCACCGGGGCGGAGCCTGTGGGGTGGGTCAGTCGGACCCTGGGATGAGGGCCCTTGGCGTTCAGGTGCTCGATGCTCCCGGTGGCTGGGCGGTACTCCGGACAGACCTGCCGGCCGCACTCGCACGGACGCCATTTCAAGGCATTACCGGGACTCAGGTCCGGGCCGTCGAACCGCACCCAACCGGGTTCCGTACGGTTCGGGTGGCCGTCGCGTGCGCTCATGCGGTCCCCCGCTTCACGACCTGCCCCGGCTTCATGGCGACGTCGGGTCGGACACTGCCCAGCCTCACGAGCCGCGGGCCGGGCGGTGCCGGGTCGAGACCCAGCGAGGGGAGAACGATTCCAGCGACCATCAGCGATTCGCGCAGCGACTCCACGACCGTGCTCGGGGTCACTGTCTCCAGTTCGTGCGAGCTGTCCATGAGAGGGACGCTAGGGCCGGGGGCCCGGCCCCGTGGGGGCTGATTCGCGGGGATTCTCGGGCCGGTCCGCGATCTTCCGGCAGATTCTCAGGCAGCGTCGAGAGCCCGCCGGGCGCGGGCGATCACGCGGTGGGCGTCCGCGCCGTAGACCGCGGAGTCGGAGAGCGCCTGCCAGACCTTCCGGTACACGCCCACACTGTCCGCGTCGTCCAGCCAGAGTTCTGCGTGCCAGTCCTCCGCGATCACCAGGCGGTCGTCGTACAGCCAGAAACCGTTGGCCGGGGGGATCTTCAGGGAGGCGCCGAACGGGACGATGCCCAGGGAGACGGTGTCCAGCCCGAGGACGCCGGCCAGGCGGTCGAGCTGGGCTGCCAGCACGGGAGGAGGGCACACGAGCGCCCGGAGCGCGGCCTCCCACATGACGATGTGGAACGTGCGCCCCGGCTCGTACAGCATCTCCTGACGCTTCACGCGGGCCCGTACGGCTTCCTCGGTGTCCCGGACGGACTGGTGGAGGTCGGCATAGCGGGTGAAGACGTGGCGGGCGTACTCGGCGGTCTGGAGCATGCCCACGACCGTGGAGCCCTGCCAGACGTGGAACGTCCTCGTTCGTTCGTACTCGGCCGTCAGTGTGTCCTGGACCGGCTTGTGGCCCGCTGCGAGCTGTCTGCGCCACGCCCGGGACCGGGACTCCAGGCTTCGGAGCCGGGTGATCAGCTCCTCCGCCGCCTCCGGATGGTTGGTGGCGTTCGCCCATGCCAGTAGGTCGTCCGCCGTCGCGGTCTGGCGGCCGGTCTCCAGTTTGCTGATTTTGGACTGGGGCCAGCCGAGCAAGACCGCCAACTGGCGGCCCGTGAACCGCCGATCGGTGCGCAGCTCGCGCAGCCGCGCACCGAGGGCAACTCTTGCTTGTTGAAAGTCGGTGCTCACTCGGCGGACGGGACCTGTTCCGCGAACGTCTCGTACGGGATCGCGTGGTGCCACGCGGCGTCCCGGACCTGGCACGCGCGGGCCACCTCCACGGGGTCCGTGATCAGCTCGACGCCGGTCATCAGGTCTTCGTCATCGAAGTGGAGCCGGGCGATCACCCGGGAGTCGAAGAGCCAGAAGTCTTCGTCGGGGAGTTGCAGCGCTTCGGCATCGGAGCGCCACAGGTTGCGGATGTCCTCGCCCACCGAGCTGTTGCGGCGGGCGTTGTCGAGCAGGTAGCGCTGACCGGGGGTGGGCGGGTTGTCGGCGATCCGTACCCGCTCGAAGCGTTTGCCCAGGGCGGACTGTTCACGCCGGGACACGCACCAGGGGTCGTCCAGGTCCCAGCCGGCGTCCTCGCCCCGGACGAATCGCTGGTACGTCTCGGTCTCCTCGTCCGACTTGTAGCGACGCCGGGTCTCCAGACGCCAAGCCGTGTGCGCGAAGGTCCGGAACATCCCGGCGAACTCCTCGAAGCCGATCAGCACGGGCGTCCTCTCCACGTCCCTGGGAGCGAAGTCGGCCAGGAGCACGCGCGGGACGACCACGAACCCCTCCCCATCCTTGACGTTCCGGAGCTGGGCCACGTCTTGGGGGTCGGTCACGGCGTCGCCCTGGACCAGGACCTCCCCGGTGTCCAGATCCTCGTACAGGGTCGGGCATCCGTCGTTGCCGGAGTTGGTACCGATGAACCGGAGTCGCCGTGCCATTGCCGTTCTCCTCCGACGAGCGGACAAGTCCCGACCAGGATGGGGCGGGTTCAGGCTCCGTGTCCTGCGTGATTCGCAATGATTCTCGGGACGCGACGCAAAAGAGCCCCCTGGTCGCGCACTGAACTAGAACGGCGCAGCGCGGGTCGGGATGTAGGTGTCCTCCTCACCGACCCACACGGGGTGGATGCTCTGGCCACCCTCGACCACGTACGCGCGTCGGAGGATCAGGCCCAGTAGGTCCCGCCGCGACTCCAAGTTGCGGCCGTGCCCGGCTGACAGGGCCTCTATGTTCCTCCGGGTCCAGCAGCATGGACAGGTCGATGACGGGCTGGGGCAGCTTGGACAGGGCGTTCTCCACAGCCGCCAGTTGCTCCGAGACGCGGGAGCGGAGCCGTTCGTAGCGGGCGGGCCCCTCGGTGTCCTCGAACTCGCCGCTCCCAGCGGGCCTGTTCCAGGGCTTCCAGACGGGGTCGGAGGGTCTGGACCCTGCTGTCGAAATCGGTCCGCTCGGCGTCGTACTCCGGCGCGTAGGTCGTCAGCCAGCGCTGCGCGACGGCTTGGAGAAGGGGTCGTCCTCGTCAAGCGCCGAAAGCCTGGCGCAGGGGTGGCCGTGCGTTGATGCCCCGCACCGGTAATAGGAGCGCCGCGGAGGCTTGCGGCGGCTGCCCGCCATGGCGCATGGGGTCAGGCTGCGACCTCCAGTTCGGTTGAGGTCAAGAGGGGCGGGGTTGTTGTCAGTGCTGTCGGTCACGATGGGGGCATGGCGCGAAAAGGGCAGCAGCAGACGGTGAAGGCGGCGCGGAGGCCGGAGCTGCGGCTGCCGGAGCCGGCGGTGTGGGAGGGGGGTGAGCTGGAGCTGGACGGGGACTACGACGGGCTGGAGTTCGCGGATCTGGATCTGGCGGGGCAGGAGGGGGTCGGGTCCCGGTTCATGGACTGCGCGGTGCGGCGCTGTGCGCTGGACGAGGCGGGGCTGGCGAAGGCGCGGTTCCTGGACTCGGTGCTGGAGGGCGTCCGGGGGGTGGGGACGGACCTGTCGGGGGCCTCGTTGCGGGACGTGGAGCTGGTGGACGCCCGGCTGGGCGGGGTGCAGCTGCACGGGGCGGTGCTGGAGCGGGTGGTGGTGCGCGGGGGCAAGATCGACTACCTGAACCTGCGGAAGGCGCGGCTCAAGGACGTGGTCTTCGAGGGGTGCGTGCTGGTGGAGCCGGATTTTGGGGGCGCGGTGCTGGAGCGGGTGGAGTTCGGGGACAGCGTGGTCCGCGGGGCGGATTTCTCGGGGACGCGGATGGTGGATGTGGATCTGCGGGGCGTGGTGGAGCTGACGCTGGCCCGGGGGGTGGAGAGCTTGGCGGGGGCGGTGATCAGCCCGGCGCAGTTGCTGGACCTGGCTCCGGCGATGGCTGCGCAGCTGGGGGTGCGGGTGGTTCCGTAGCGGCGTGAGCTCGGGTGCGGCGCCGCTTCCTGGGGCTCCGCCCCGGGCCCCGCGCCTCAAACGCCGGCGGGGCTGAAAGAGCGGGGCTCCGCCCCGGGCCCCGCGCCTCAAACGCCGGCGGGGCTGAAAGAGCGGGGCTCCGCCCCGGACCCCGCGCCTCAAACGCCGGCGAGGCTGAAAGATCGGGGCTCCGCCCCGGACCCCGCGCCTCAAACGCCGGCGAGGCTGGGAGTGCGGCCAGGGCTGAAAGAGCGGGGCTCCGCCCCCGGCCCCGCGCCTCGAACGCCGGCGGGGCTGGATGTGCCGGCGGGGCTGGATGTGGGGTCAGGCTGGGACGCGGGGGAAGCGGGACTGGAGGGTCCAGATGGCTGGGTTGTCGGCGAGGCCGTCGTGCATGTCGACGAGGTCCGCGATGAGGTCGTGGAGGAAGTCGCGGGCCTCGCGGCGCAGCAGGCGGTGGCTGAAGGTCAGCGGGGGCTCTTCGGGCGGCATCCAGTCGGCCTCGATGTCGACCCAGCCGAAGCGGCGTTCGAAGAGCATCCGGTCCGTGGACTCGGTGAAGTCGAGTTCGGCGTACTGGCGGTTGGCGGAGCGGTTGCCGCGTGGGTCCTTGTCGAGCTGCTCGACGATGTCGCACAGGGCCCAGGCGAAGTCCAGGACGGGCACCCATCCCCAGGCTGTGGACACTTCCCGGTCCTTGTCGGTGTCGGCGAGGTAGACGTCCCCGCAGAACAGGTCGTGGCGCAGGGTGTGGACGTCCGCCGAGCGGTAGTCGGTCTGCGGGGGGTCCGGGAAGCGCCGGGAGAGGGAGTAGCCGATGTCGAGCACGTATCCGATGGTGTCATGCGCGCGTGGCTTCGGCGGACGGTGACCGCCGGGGCGGGTCAGGAGGGGAGGAGGCGTTGTTCCTTGGCGACCGAGACCGCGCCCGCGCGGGTGTCGACGCCGAGTTTGTCGTAGATGCGGCCCAGGTGGGTCTTGACCGTGGCTTCGCTGATGAACAGGGCGCGGGCGATGTCGCGGTTGCCGAGGCCGCGGGCCAGCTGACCGAGGATGTCCAGTTCGCGGTCGGTCAGGGTGGGGCGGGTGCCGCGCATGTGGGCCATCACGCGGCTGGCCACCGGCGCGGAGAGGGTGGTGCGGCCCTGGGCGGCCGAGTGGATGGCGGCGAAGAGTTCCTCGGGGCGTTCGGCCTTGAGGAGGTAGCCGGTGGCGCCCGCGCCGATCGCCCGGGTGATGTCCGCGTCGGTGTCGTACGTGGTGAGGACGAGGACGTGCGGCGGGTCGGGCAGGGCCGTGATGCGGCGGGTGGCTTCGACTCCGTCGATGCCCTCGCCGAGCTGGAGGTCCATCAGGACCACGTCGGGGCGGAGCTTGGCGGCCAGGGCGACCGCCTCCTCGCCGCTGCCCGCCTCGCCGAGGACCTCGATGTCCGGCTCGCTGCCGAGCAGGGCCAGGAGTCCGGCGCGGACCACCACGTGGTCGTCGCAGAGCAGGATCGTCGTCATGGGGCCGGCTCCAGGGGGATGGCCGCGGAGAGGACGGTGCCCTCGCCCGGCGTGGATTCGATCGTCAGGGTGCCGCCCAGCTGGCGGACGCGGGCCCGCATCGCCGGGAGGCCGTGTCCGCGTTCGGCGGCGGCGGTGCGGGGTGCGGTGAATCCCTGGCCGTCGTCGGCGATGTCCAGGACGACCTGGTCTCCCAGGAAGCTCAGGGTGAGTGCGGCCGTACGGGCGCCGGAGTGTTCGCGGACGTTGGCCAGTGCGCCCTGGGCTATGCGCAGCAGGGCGGACTGGACGCGGTCCGGGAGCGGGGCCGGGGTGCCTTCGAGGTGGAAGCGGACCTCGATGTCCGGGCCGGCGTCCAGGGCGCGCAGGGCGTCGGCGAGGCCGGCGCCGTCCGCGAGTTCGGAGGGGGCCAGGTCGTGGACGAGGCGGCGGGCCTCGGCGAGGCCGTGTGCGGCGATGCCGGTGGCGGTACGGACGTGCGCGCGGGCGGTGGCCGGGTCGGTGTCCCAGGTGCGGTCCGCGGCCTGGAGCAGCATCTGCTGGCTGGACAGGTTCTGGGCGAGGGTGTCGTGGATCTCCATGGACAGCCGCTGACGTTCGGCGAGGGTGCCTTCGCGGCGCTCGGTGGCGGCCAGTTCCCGGCGGGTGCGGATGAGGTCGTCGATCAGCGCCCGCTGGGCCTGGGCCTGGCGTTCCATGTGGACGAAGACGGCGGTGGCGAGGGCGGCGACGGCGGGCGGGGCCAGGAGCAGGTTGGGGTCGAAGGAGCTGGCCAGCTGGAGCTGGGCGATCACGACGAGGGTGGTGAGGAGGGCCACGAGGACGATGGCGGCGCGCGGGGGGAGGGTGCGCAGGGCGGTGAAGAAGAGCGGTACGGCGCACCAGGCGAAGCTCGGCGCGAGGACGACCAGCACCACCCAGGTGGTGACGACGAGGCCGAGCCAGAGGAGCCGGCGGGCGGTGGGGGCGGCGCCGAGTGCGGGGCCGAGTACGTAGAGCAGGGCGAGGGTGATGCTGAGGGCGATGATCCACGGGGTGCGGGGTTCGCCGGGGTGGCGCAGGAGGAAGCGGAGGAGGGAGGCGCCGAGGAGGAGGAAGAACGCGGTGTGCGCGACCGTGGCCAGGGTGCGGGTGTCTGGCTTGGTCGCGGGCTGGCTCACCGGGGGCTCCTGGGTCGGGGGCGTGCGTCCATTGTTGCCCGCGGCGCCGTGGCCGGGGCGCTGCCCCGGACCCCGCGCCTCAAACGCCGGCGGGGCTGGAGGGGGTGCGGCGGGGTTGGAAGATCGGGGCTCCGCCCCGGACCCCGCGCCTCAAACGCCGGCGGGGCTGGATGGGGTGCGGTCGGGCTGATGGGGGTGTGACCAGCCAATACCGCCGTGGAGTCGGTGTGCATCGGCCGATCGGATGACCCTCGGGTCAACCGGTGCGGTGGGCGGGGGGAGCCGGTACGGGGACGGGGTGGCCGGGGGTTCGGGCACAGGCTTGGAGCAGTGAAGGCCCCGGCCCGGACCGATCCGATCCGATCCGATGTCGATGCCGTCACCGCGTCCCGTGTCACCGTGTCACCGTTCTCAGGAGCAGAGATGAACACCCGCACCCGCGTTCTCACCGGTACCGCCCTCGCCGTCGCCCTGGGCGCCGGGACCTTCGGTGCCGTGAGCGCCAGCGCCACCCCTGCCGCCAACGTCGCCGCGGCCGCCGCTCCCGCGAAGAAGGACGAGGTGAGCGACAAGAACTTCACCACGACGACGCACCTCACCGTCGACGCCGCCACCCGCGCCGCCCAGGCCGTGCTCCAGGCCGCGCAGGCCGAGAACCAGAAGGTGACGGTCGCGGTCGTGGACCGCAACGGCAACACCATCGTCACCCTGCGCGGCGACGGCGCCGGTCCGCAGTCCTACGAGTCGGCGCAGCGCAAGGCCTACACCGCCGTGTCCTGGAACGCCCCCACCTCGGTGCTCGTGGGCCGCCTCGCCCAGGCCCCGAACCTGAAGGACATCCCCGGCACCCTCTTCCTCGGCGGCGGCACCCCGGTGCAGGCGAACGGCGCCCCCGTCGCGGGCATCGGTGTGGCCGGCGCCCCGAGCGGCGACCTGGACGAGAAGTTCGCCAAGGCCGGCGTCGACGCGCTGAGCAAGTGACGGCGTACGTCACGCGCCGGGTGAGCCGAGTGAGCCGAGTGAGCCGAGTGAGCCGCGTGGGCGACACGCGCACGACCTAGGATCGAGCGCGTGGATCACCGCGCGCTCTCCCGCCTCGCCGCCCCCGCCGTCGCCGGCCTGCTCGCCCTCACCACGGGGTGTACGGGAGGCACGGTGCAGGGGCGGCCGGGTGCGTCGGGGCTGCGCGACCCGTACTTCCCCAAGGCCGGCAACGGCGGCTACCAGGTCGACCACTACGCGCTGGACCTCGACTACGACCCCGCCGACGGGCAGTTGCGCGGTACGGCCGTCATCACCGCCCGCGCCGAACAGGAGCTCAGCTCCTTCAACCTCGATCTCAGCGGCCTGAAAGTCGAGGGCGTGACCGTCCAGGGCGAGGAGGCCCGGTACAACCGGACCGGCAACGAGCTGACCGTGCGCCCGGCCGAGGACCTGAAGGAGGGCGAGGTCTTCCGTACGGAGGTCGACTACGCCGGGAAGCCGAAGGCCCTCGCGGATCCGGACGGCTCCGAGGAGGGCTGGATCGCCACCGGGGACGGCGCGGTCGCCGTCGGCGAGCCGGTCGGTTCGATGACCTGGTTCCCCGGCAACCACCACCCCAGTGACAAGGCCGCGTACGACATCACGCTCACCGTCCCGCAGGGCTACGAGGCCGTGTCGAACGGCGAGTTGAGCTCCCGTACCGAAGTCGCGGACGGGCGGACCGAGTTCGCGTGGCACAGCCCCGAGCCGATGGCGAGCTATCTGGCCACCGCGGTCGTCGGCCCGTACAAGGTGACGCAGGGGAAGACCGCCTCGGGGATCCCGCTCTACAACGCCGTGGCACCCGGGGAGGCGGCCGCGAGCGCGGGTGCGCTCGCGCGGCTGCCGGAGATGGTGGAGTGGGGCGTCGGCCGGTTCGGCCCGTACCCCTTCAGCACGGCGGGGGCGATCGTGCTGCCCGCCGGGACCCTGGCCTACGCGCTGGAGACGCAGACCAAGCCCGTCTACCCGGGCGCGCCCGAGGAGGTGCTGGTGCTCCACGAGGTCGCCCACCAGTGGTTCGGCAACTCGGTCTCGCCGAAGTCCTGGAAGGACATGTGGCTCAACGAGGGCTTCGCGACCTACGCCGAGTGGCTGTGGTCCGAGGACCACGGAGGGAACACCGCGCAGGAGACCTTCGACGCCTATCTGGAGGGCGACGCGGACGTCGAGCCGGACGCCGACTCCGACTGGGACGCCTTCGCGCCGGCGGCCCCGCCCGGGCCCGAGGACATCTCGGAGAGGCCGGTGTACGTGCGGGGTGCGATGGTCCTGCACCGGATCCGCCAGGAGGTGGGTGACGAGAAGTTCTTCGCCCTGGTGCGCGGCTGGGCCGCCGACCACCGGCACGGGAACGCGAGTACGGCCGACTTCACGGCCTACGCGCAGGAGAAGACGGGGCACGACCTGAAGAAGGTCTGGGACGTCTGGCTGTACGGGAAGGCCCGGCCCGCGTAGCTCCGCCGTGCCCCGCCCCGTCGGCCCGCGTGGCTCCGCCGTTCGCTACGGGGCTTCGAGCGGTTTGCGCAGCACCGCGCAGGCGCGGCCCCGCTCGGTGTCCTCGCCCCGCCGCAGGAAGGCGTAGCCCTGGGCCTGCCAGAACGCGACGGCCTCGGGATTGTCGTCCAGTACGGCCACCCGTACGCCCGACCGCCCCGCTGCCCGGAAGCGGTCCTCGAGGAGGGCGGTGACGGCGGCCCCGTAGCCCTGGCGGTGCGCGGTGGAGTCGATGAGCAGCAGGCCGATCCACGGGTCCGGGTCGCCGGAGGCCGGGTCGGGGTGGTGTGCGCGGGTGCAGGCCAGGCCGACGAGGCGGCCTGCGGAGCGGGCCAAGAAGACCTCGGCGCCGTCGGCGAGTTCGCCTTCGAGTGCGCGGGCGACCTGTTCGACGGTGATGCGTGCCGGGTCGGGGAAGTCGCCGCTGATGTCGAAGTACGCGTGGTTCGTCGCGTAGAGCGCGGCGATCTCGGTCAGGACCGGGCCCGGCAGGGCGCCGTCCACGGGGACGAGCGGTTGGAGGATCACCTACCGAACGGTAGCGAAGCCCCCTCCCCGGACGGCCGGGAGGGGGCTTCGCCCGCGCTGGTGTCCGCCGACAGGATCCAGGTCCTGTCCCGGCGGACTCAGACGTTGACGCCGAAGTCCTGCGCGATGCCGGTGAGGCCGGAGGCGTAGCCCTGGCCGACCGCGCGGAACTTCCACTCGGCGCCGCTGCGGTAGAGCTCGCCGAAGACCATGGCGGTCTCGGTCGCCGCGTCCTCGGAGAGGTCGTAGCGGGCGATCTCGGCGCCACCGGCCTGGTTCACGACGCGGATGTACGCGTTGCGGACCTGGCCGAAGTTCTGGCTGCGGGCCTCGGCGTCGTAGATGGAGACCGGGAAGACGATCTTGTCCACGTCGGCCGGCAGACCGGCGAGGTTGACGTTGATGGCCTCGTCGTCGCCCGCGCCCTCGCCGGTGCGGTTGTCACCGGTGTGGACGATGGTCTGGTCCGGGGTGGACTTGTTGTTGAAGAAGACGAAGTGGCCGTCGGAGACGACCTTGCCCGTCGGGTTGACGGCGATGGCCGAGGCGTCGAGGTCGAAGTCGACTCCGGTCGTCGTGCGGACGTCCCAGCCGAGGCCGACCGTGACGGCAGTGAGGCCGGGGGCCTCCTTCGAGAGCGAGACGTTGCCGCCCTTGGACAGGCTGACAGCCATGGGAATGTCCCTTTCCTCATCCGACATGCACGTACAGGCGGCCAAAGTACCGCTGACTCCTATAACGCGGCGACAGGCCTCTCGGGTTCCCGTCGTGAAATGTGGGTGACGGGCGACGGTAAATGCGGGTGACGGGGGCGGGGCGGGGGCGGATCATAGGGGGCATGCCTGGTCCCTATGTCATCCGCGGTTCGGTCGTGCTCCCCGAGGGCGAGCTCGCCTGGCGCTTTTCGCGGTCCTCCGGGCCCGGCGGGCAGCACGTGAACACCTCGGACTCGCGCGTGGAGCTGCTGTTCGACCTGGTGGCCACGAAGGCGCTGCCCGAGGTGTGGAAGGAGCGGGCGCTGGAGCGGCTGGCGTCCCGCCTGGTGGACGGGGTCGTGACCGTACGGGCCTCCGAGCACCGCTCGCAGTTCCGCAATCGGGAGATGGCGCTGGTGCGGATGGCTTCGCTGCTGGCGGAGGCGACGGCGCCGCCGCCGAAGCAGCGGCGGGCGACGAAGATTCCGCGCGGGATCAATGAGCGGCGGCTGCGGGAGAAGAAGGCGCGGGCCGAGACGAAGCGGGGGCGTACCGGTCGGGACTGGTAGCCGTCGACGGGCGGGTGCGGCGCCGTTGCCGGGGGCGCTGCCCCCGGACCCCCGCGCCTCAAACGCCGGCGGGGCTGAAAGAGCGCCTCAAACGCCGGCGAGGCTGAAAGAGCGCTGAAACCGCTCGGCTACGAGGCCAAGTGGCGGTAGCGGCCGCGGAAGTACGTCAGGGGGGCCGCGTCCGGGTTCGGTAGGGCGGCCGTCAGGACGCGGCCGATGACCAGGGTGTGGTCGCCCGCCTCGACGCGGTTCTCCGTACGGCATTCCAGGGTGGCCAGGGCGCCGCTCAGCAGGGGCGCGCCGGAGGCCTCGCCGCGTACGTACGGGACGTCCGCGAAGAGCAGCCGGTCGCTGATGCGGCCCTTCATGGCGAAGCGGCCCGCGACCTGGAGCTGGTGGTCGGAGAGGACCGAGACCGCCCACACCGGCTGCTCCGCCAGCAGGTCGTCCATCCGGGAGCCCTCGCGCAGGCTCACCAGGACCAGGGGCGGATCCAGGGACACGGACATGAAGGCGGTCGCCGTCATGCCGACGTCCTCGCCGCGCGGGCCGTCCGCCGTCAGGGGGGTCTCGTGTGCGGTGATCAGGCACACGCCCGCCGCCAGCCGGGACATCGCGGTCCGGAACTCGTCGTTGCTCACTCCCTCAGCATGCGGGCTTGCGGGGGACGGGGTGGGTACGGGGGTCGTCTTCAGCACGCTGAAACGCTAATCTCGCCCTCCCCGCCGCACATCGGGCCCTGGTCGGAGTCGTGCCCCCGCCCCTTGGCCTAGGCCCGGGCGTATCGTTTGCCGCCGGGAATGCGGGGAGCGCTCCCAGCCGACGGGAGCACCGGCCCGGTCTCACCACCCAGCAGTATTCATCTCATGTGACTTGAGCCACAGAGAGCAAGATTTGTTGACCCTGTGTACCTGCGGCACAGCTCACTGTGATTCAGTGGACGGGACACCGCAACGAAACGCCGATGACAAACCTGGAGTTGCTGTCGAGGTCTCGGGGAGAGCGAGCAATGGAGACCGAGTCGGAGCCGTACGTCCGTCTTGCGACCCTGCGGCAGCTGCACCGGGTGGTGGCCGAGCTCAATACGGCCAGGAGCCTGGCGGACACTCTGCAGACCGTCGTGGACGGCATCGTCGTGGGCCTCGGCTACGAGCTCGCCTGTGTCAACCTCGTTCGCCCGGACGGTGATCTCGTCGTCGCCGCCTTCGCCGGAGACCCCGCCGCAGAGGCCCTCATCACCGGCCGCGTCGGCTCCCGCCCGTCCTGGGAACGCCGTCTGACGATGGGTGAGGACTGGGACGGGCTCCGGTTCATCCCGCACACCGAGGGCTGGATCCTCATGGAGGACGACGTCCCCCAGTGGCACACGGACGGCCCCGATCCACGCTTCGCGGACGAGTGGCATCCAGAGGACCGGCTCTACGCCCCCATGTATGCGTCCGGCGGGGAACTTCTAGGTGTCATTTCGGTGGACAGACCGCGCAATGGACGCCGGCCCGGCGCCTGGGGCCGCGAAGCGCTCCAGATGTACGCCTTTCAGGCGGCGATTGCGATCAGCAATGCCAGGCTCCGGGCGAACATGCAGCGCGCCCTCGTCCGGCTGGAGCGCGAGCAGCAGGCGCTGCGGGCCAGCGAGGAGTCCTTCCGCCAGGCCTTCGAGTACGCGCCCAGCGGCATGGCCATCGCCGAGATGGGCGGGGACCAGCACGGCCGGCTGCTGCGGACCAACGACGCGCTGTGCCGGCTGCTCGGCCGCCCGGCCTCCGTCCTGCGCCGCTACTCCTTCTCCGACCTGGTCCACCCCGAGGACATCGGCACCTTGCTGCGCACCTCCGCCGAGGGCGGCCGCGCCGAGCTGCGCCTCGGCCGGCGCGACGGCACGTATGTATGGGTCTCGCTGCGCAACTCCGTCGTCGCCGATGCCGCCGACGGGCCGCGGTTCCTGCTCACGCACGTCGAGGACATCGAGGAGCGCAAGCGCCACGAGCTCCAGCTCGCCCACCGCGCCAGCCACGACTCGCTGACCGGCCTGCCCAACAGCGCCGAACTGCGGTCCCGGCTCGGCGCGCGGCTGTGCCGCAGACCGCAGTCCGTACGGGCCACCGCGGTCGAGGCCCTGGACGCGGCCTTCGAGGGGCGCGAGGGGCACACGGGCGGCCACGCCGGGCATGCGGGGCACGACGGCCACGAGGTGCGGGTCGAGGCGGGTGGTGCCGGTGAGCACGGCTTTCAGGCCGACGGCCCCGACCGGTACGCAGGGGCCGACCCCTTCGAGTTCCCCGGGGCGCCGGCCGCCGCCACGGACGGCCCCTACGACCACCACGTGCACACGGTGGCGCCCGCGACCGAGATCGACGACGGGACGAAGGGGCTCGCGGTGCTCTTCTGCGACCTCGACGGCTTCAAGTCGATCAACGACCGGTTCGGCCACCACACGGGTGACGCGGTCCTGATCGAGGTCGCCCGGCGGCTGACGACGTGCGTCAGGGACGGTGACACCGTCGCTCGGCTGGGTGGTGATGAATTCGTCGTCCTGGCCGACGGCCTCGGTGCGACGGACGCCGCCGACCTCGCCGTCCGGCTGCGCAACGCGATCATCCCGCCGATCCGGGTGGACGGCCGTGCGGTGCGTGTCGGGGCCAGTTTCGGCATCGGCTGGGCCAGCTGCGGCATGTCGGCCGACGAGGTGCTGCGCTCCGCCGACCAGCGGATGTATATCGAGAAGCGGTCCCGCTCCAAGGCGCACCGCAGGGCCGGCTGAGGCGATCTGCCGCTCGTGGGTGCACGTGTTCGGGGTAGGCTCCCGGGGGTCGAAAGGAGTGACCTGCGATGACGACGCCCGCGAACAACGGCCCGCACGGTGGGGCGAACAAGCCCGAGGACGACGATCCGTTCGGCTATCTCTACGCGGACGGCCAGGCCGCGGGAGCCACACCGCCCGGTCAGGGCGGTGGATACGGCTATCCGGGGCCCGCGGCAGGCGGTCCTTCCGGCGGACAGCCCGGAGTTCCCCGTACCTCCCACCACCAGGTGCAGACGGTCGGCGAGCGCAGGAACGGCGGCGGCCAGCGCGGACCCCTCCCGCAGCAGCAGGGTCCCGCGCAGCAGCCCCCGTACCAGGCCCAGTACCAGGCCCCGGAAGCGCTCCAGGCGGGCGGCTACGGCGTTCCGCAGCAGCCCCAGCACCAGACCCAGACGATCGCGCGCTCCGGCGGCCACGGCGGCGGTGGCGGCGGCTCCAGCCGCAGGGGTCTGCTGATCGCCGCCGTCGCGGTGGTCGGCGCGGTCGCGATCGGCATCGGCGCGGCCCTGGCCTTCGGCGACAAGGGCAAGGACAAGGACAAGGCGGACGGCGGCGGCCAGCAGTCGGCGGCCCCGCAGAACCCGGCCAGCCCGGCCCCGAGCAGCCCGAAGCCGACCGAGGCCCAGCTGCCGAAGGGTGAGGCGGCCGGAGCGGGCATGTCCATCACGGGCGGTGCGGCCCTGGAGAGCACGGTGCCGGGGGCGAAGAGCTCGGGCGGCCAGTACGTCGGCAGGTTCAACCAGCACGGCGCGGCCGTGACCTGGGCCTTGGACGTCCCCAAGGCCGGCAAGTACAGGTTCTACGTGCGGTTCGGCATCCCGGGTGAGGACGCCAACGGCACCCTGACCGTCAACGGCAAGCCCAACGAGGCGCCGATCAGCATGCGCAACTTCGCCAAGTCGCCCAAGGGTGACTGGGAGAAGGGCTGGCAGACGACCTGGGGCCAGGTTTCCCTCGAAAAGGGCGCCAACACGATCAAGCTGTCGTGTGAGCCCGGCAACAGCTGCAACGTCAACATCGACCAGTTCTGGCTGGAGCAGTTCTGATCCCTGCGGCACCCCTCAGCCGGCTGTCGTGACCTTCACCGACCCCCGTACCTCCTCGTAGGTGCGGGGGTCGAATTCTCCCGCGACCGGGGCGAGGACGGTGGCCGCCGAGAGGGCGACCGCGCGGATGAGCCGGTCGGGCCAGTCCAGGCCCTCCACGAGGGCGGACAGCAGGCCGGCGACCGCGGAGTCGCCGGCTCCGGTGGGGTTGCCGGACAGCGGGTGCGGCGGGGCCGCCTGCCAGGTGCCCTCGGCGGTGGCGGCGAGCAGGCCGTCCGGGCCGAGCGAGGTGACCACCGCGTGGGCGCCGCGGCGGCGGGCGTCACGGGTGGCGGGGAGCGGGTCGCGGGACCCGGTGAGCTCGGCCAGCTCGGCGGCGTTCGGCTTGATGATCTCGGGGCGGGCGGCGACCCCGCGGCGCAGGGCCTCGCCGCTGGTGTCCAGGAGGACCGGGACCCCGGCCGCGCGCGCCGCCCGTACGAGCACCGCGTACGCGCCCACCGGCACGCCCGGCGGGAGGCTGCCGCACAGGGCCACGGCCCGGGCGCCGCGGAGGAGCTCCTCGTAGCGCGCGAGGAACCGCGACCACTCTGCGGGCGTGATCAGCGGGCCCGGCTCGTTGAACTGGGTGGTGTCGCCGGAGGTCTCGTCGACCACGGCCACGGTGCGGCGGGTGGCGCCCTCGCAGGCCATCAGGGCGTCCGCCACGCCCGGGGACCGCGCCGCCAGCAGCTCCCGTACGACGGAGCCGACCGGGCCGCCCGCGAAGCCGGTCGCCGTCACCTCGTGGCCGAGCGCGGCCAGGACGCGGCCGACGTTGATCCCCTTGCCGCCGGGGCGTTCGGTGAGGGCGGTGACCCGGTGCGAGGCGTGCGGAAGCAGCCGCGGCACGCGGTACGTGACGTCGAGTGCGGTGTTGAGCGTCACGGTCAGGATCATGGGCACCCCCGGGTCTGTTGCTGCCGGGATCATGCCAAAGACCAGGCGGTCGGCCCAGTCCTGGGGCCGACCGCCTGCGTACGTCCAGCCGCTTGGCCGTCAGAACAGCCGCGGAACAGCCGTCCGAGCAGCCGTCCGAGCAGCCGTCCGAGCAGTCGTCGGAGCAGCCGTCAGAAGACCGTTCAGACGGCCGGGCTGACGATCCATTCGCCGCGCCGCATGACGCCCTTGACGTCGAATCCGGCGTCCAGGACGACGAGGTCCGCGTACTTGCCGGGCTCCAGCGAGCCGATCTCGTCGTACAGGCCGATCAGCTTGGCCGGGTTGGCGGAGATCGCCTGGACCACGGACTCCACCGGCAGCTCGTCGAGGGTCACCGAGCGCTTGAAGGCGGTGTCCAGGGTCAGCGTCGAGCCGGCGATGGAGCCGCCCTCGACGAGCCGGGCCACGCCCTCCTTGACCTCGACCTCCAGCGGGCCGAGGTGGTAGGTCCCGTCGCCGAAGCCGGCCGCGTCCATCGCGTCGGTGATCAGCGCCACGCGGTGGGCGCCCGCGTGGTGGAAGGCCAGTTCCAGCGCCGCCGGGTGCAGGTGGGTGCCGTCGTTGATCAGCTCGACGGTGATCCGCTCGTCCTCCAGCAGTGCGGCGATCGGGCCGGGCTCGCGGTGCGCGAGGCCCGGCATCGCGTTGAAGAGGTGGGTGGCCACGGTCGCGCCCGCGTCGATGGCGGCGCGCGTCTGCTCGTACGTGGCGTCCGTGTGCCCGATCGCGGCGATGACCCCGTGTTCGGCCAGCAGCCGTACGGAGTCCAGGCCGCCCGGCAGTTCGGTGGCCAGCGTGAACATGCGGGCGGCGCCGTGCGCGGCGTCGATCAGCTTGCGGACCTCGGCCGGGTCGGGGTCGCGGAGCAGGTCCTCCTTGTGCGCGCCCTTGCGGCAGGGGTTGATGAACGGCCCCTCGAAGTGGATGCCGGCGATCTCGCCCTGCTGGGTGAGCTCGGCGAGCAGCCCGGCGCGCCGGGCCAGTTCGTCCAGGTCACCGGTGACGGTGGAGGCGACCAGGGTGGTGGTGCCGTGCTCGCGGTGGGTGCGGACGCCCCGCAGGACGTCCTCGGCGGTGCCGGAGGTGAAGGAGGCGCCGCCCCCTCCGTGGTTGTGCATGTCGACGAAGCCGGGGACGATCCAGTGCCCGGACAGGTCGACGGTCCGCGAGCCCTCGTGGGCGCTGCCGGCGATGCGGTCGCCGTCGACGATGAGCCTGCCGTTGGTCACGGTTCCGGTGGGCAGCACCACCCTGGCGCCGGAGAGAACGGTGCTGTGCGCGCTTCCGGACATCAGGCAGGTACCTCCGTGGCGAGTAGGTCCCAGGCGAGCAGCCCTGCGCCCAGGCATCCGGCGGTGTCCCCGAGGGCCGCCGGCACGATGTGGGGGAGCCGCTGGAAGGTCACGCGCTCCTCCACGGCCGTGCGTAGTGGTGTGAACAAGGTTTCCCCGGCCTCGGCGAGCCCGCCACCGATGATCACCGTGCGCGGGTCCAGCAGGGTGATCGCGGTGACCAGTCCGTCGGCGAGGGCGCCGACGGCGGCCAGCCAGACCTCCCGGGCGCGCGGGTCGCCGGATTCGACGGCCTTGGCACAGTGCGCGGCGTCGGCGTCGGGATCGCCGCAGGCGGCCGCCCAGGCGCGGCTGACGGCGGAGGCGGAGGCGAGGGTCTCCAGGCAGCCGCGCTGGCCGCAGCCGCAGGCGGGGCCGCCGGGGCGTACCACGATGTGCCCGATCTCGCCCGCGTAGCCGTGGGCGCCGGCCTCGATGCGGCCGACGATGCCGATGGCGCCGGCGATGCCGGTGCCCAGCGGGACGAAGAGGAAGCGGTCGGCGCCCCGGCCGGCGCCGATGCGGCCTTCGGCGAGTCCGCCCGTGCGCACGTCGTGGCCGAGGGCCACCGGGATGCCGCCGAGGCGGCTGCTGAGCAGGGCGCGCATCGGTACCTCGCGCCAGCCCAGGTTCGCCGCGTAGACGGCGATCCCGTTCTCGGCGTCGACGATGCCGGGGACGGCGACTCCGGCGGCCGAGGCGGCCCGTCCGAAGCGTTCCCGGCCGGTGTCGAGCAGCTCGGCGGCGAAGTCCTGGATCGTCTCGACGACGGCGTCGGGGCCCCGCTCGCGGCCGGTGGCGCGGCGCGCTTCGTGGAGCAGGGTGCCGTCGTCGGCGACGAGGGCGGCCTTCATCCCGGTGCCGCCCACATCGAGGGCGATGACGTGTTTCACGGGTTTCACAGGGACAGTCTCGCGTGCTCGGCGGGGAAAGGTCTAGTCCAGTGGTGGGGATTGTTGAGTGGCCATACAAATGCGGGGCACAGGTCCCGAGCCCGATGTGGACGAGCCGCCAAAGTGGTGTAGACCTGTGGTGTAGACCTTACGTGGATCGTACGTACAACGAGGGTGGATCGAAGAACTGTGAAGGGCCGTTACCAGAGCCTGGCCGCGTCCGGCGCCGCACTGTGCCTGACTGCCGTGACGCTGACGGGCTGCGGAGCCCTCGGCGGGCTCACCGGAGAGAACGAGGTGACCCTGCGGGTCGTGGCGGCCGACTACGGGGACAATCCGCAGAACTCCTCGGCGGCCTACTGGCAGGATCTCGCCGACGGCTTCGAGCGGGCCAACCCCGGGATCCACGTCGAGGTCAGCGTCTACTCCTGGTCCGAGGTCGATGCCAAGGTCGCCGCGATGGTCAAGGCCGGCAAGGCCCCCGACATCGCGCAGATCGGCGCCTACGCCGACTACGCGGCCGCCGGAAAGCTCTACACGGCGGAAGAGCTGCTCTCGGTGAAGACCGAGGCCGACTTCCTCGGACCGCTCGCGGACGCGGGCAAGGTCAAGCACGTCCAGTACGGGCTGCCCTTCGTGGCCAGCACCCGGCTGCTCTTCTACAACGAGAAGCTGCTGGCCGACGCGGGCGTGCTCGCGAAGGACGCCAAGGGCGGCTGGCAGCCGAAGAGCTGGGCGGACCTGGAGGCGGCCGCGAAGAAGCTCAAGGGCGCGGGCGTGCCCACCCCCTTCGCGCTGCCGCTGGGCCCCGAGGAGGCGCAGGCCGAGACGATGATGTGGATGCTGTCGGGCGGGGGCGGCTACACCGACAACGAAGAGGCGTACTCCATCGACTCCGCCGACAACGTCAAGGCGCTGGAGTTCCTGCGCGACAAGATGGTCGGCCAGGGGCTGACCGGACCGGTCGAGCCGGGGAAGCTGGACCGGCAGGCCGCCTTCGACGCCTTCGCCAAGGGCGAGGTCGGCATGCTCAACGGGCACCCGTCGCTGGTGAAGCAGGCCGAGGCCAAGGGCGTGAAGCTCGGCATGGTGCCGCTGCCGACGTCCGACGGGACCGACCAGCCGGCGATGGGCGTCGCGGACTGGGTCATGGCCTTCAAGAACGGACACCGCGGGCAGTCCGGGAAGTTCCTCGACCACCTGTACCAGCCGCAGAACGTGACCGCCTTCGCCGAGAAGTACGACCTGCTGCCGGCCACCACGAGCGGCTTCCAGGCGAGGCAGGCCGCGGCGGGCGCAGGGGGCGGCGCGGCGCCGCGGCTGGCGCCCTTCCTGGCGGCGCTGCCCGGCTCGCGGCTGTACCCGGTGGGCAAGAAGTCCTGGGCGGGCGTCAGCCAGGACATCAAGCAGAACATCGGCAAGACCGTCCAGCCGGGCGGGCAGCCGGCGAAGGTGCTGGAGGAGATCGCCACGGCGGCGCGGGCGGCGGACCCGCGGTAGCGCTGCGCCGGCCGGAGCGGGTGGTGCGGCCGGTGCGGATGGTGTGGCCGGCGCCGCCCGCTGACAGCGGTGGGGCCGCTGTCAGCGGGCGGCGTTAATCTTGCGGTATGACGGACGAGGGGCGGTTGACGGCCACGGAGGCCGCGGTGCTCGCGTACGAAGGACGCACCTGGGCCGGGCCCGGAGCCAAGGAACGCGCGATCCGGGAAGGGCTGGGGATGACCCCCGTCCGCTACTACCAGCTGCTCAACGCGCTGATGGACGACCCGCGGGCGCTGGCCCACGCTCCCGGCACGGTCAACCGGCTGCGACGGATCCGCGAGGCGCAGCGGGCCAGGCGATAGCCGTCGTCCGGCCGGGCCGTTAGGGTCGTCCGTATGGGGAGCCATCCGCACGACTTGCCGATGCCCGTCACCGCAGCCGGACGCGAGGGACTCGAAGCCCTGCTCCGCGCACCCCGCCGGTCCGTGATCGCCCTGGACTTCGACGGCACCCTCGCCGACATCGTCCCGGACCCGGACCAGGCCCGAGCCCACACCGGAGCCGTTCTCGCCCTGTCGGCACTCGCGCCCGAGGTGGCGTCGGTGGCCGTGATCACCGGGCGACCGGCGGGCGTCGCCGTCCGCTACGGGGGCTTCGCCGGAATCTCCGGACTGGAACACCTGGTCGTCCTCGGCCACTACGGCGCCGAGCGCTGGGACGCCGTCACCGGAATCGTCCACGCCCCCGCCGAGCATCCCGGTGTGGCGGCGGTACGGGCCGAGCTGCCCGGGTTCCTGGAGTCGATCGGGGCCTGGCGGGGCACCTGGATCGAGGAGAAGGGCCGGGCGCTGGCCGTCCACACCCGGCGGGCGGAGGATCCGGCGGCGGCCTTCGCGGCCCTGCGGGAACCCTTGGCCGAGCTGGCGGCGCGGCACGGGCTGATGGTCGAGCCGGGCCGGGCGGTCCTGGAGCTGCGGCCCCCCGGCATGGACAAGGGCGTCGCCCTGACGGAGTTCCTGGCGGAGCGGGACGCGGAGGCGGTGCTGTACGCGGGGGACGACCTGGGTGACCTGGCGGCGTACTCGGCGGTCGAGAAGCGGCGGGCGGAGGGGGTGCCGGGGCTGCTGGTGTGCAGTGGCTCTGACGAGGTGCCGGAGCTGGCCTCCCGCGCCGATCTCGTCGTGGACGGCCCGGCCGAGGTCGTAGCCCTCCTGGCAGCCCTGGCCACCGCCCTTCGCCCCTGACCATTCAGCCTCGGCAATTTCAGCCCCTCCGGCGTTTGAGGAGCGGGGTCTGGGGCGGAGCCCCGGGAAACGGACCTGAGCGTTCGCTGCCGGGCTCAGCGCCGCTGCGGGGGCCAGCCCCCGAACCCCCGCTCCTCAAACGCCGGAGGGGCTGGAATTGCCGCCGGAGGGGCTGGAATTGCCGCCGGCGAGGCTGGAATTGCCGCCGGCGAGGCTGAAAGAAATCAGGCGTCGAGGTCGGTCAGTTGGGTCTTGAACCACTGGGCCGGGGGGAGGGCGGTGGCGGCCGCCGCCAGGCGTTTCGTGCGTTCCGCACGTTCACCCTCCGGCATGGCCAGCGCCGCGTGCAACGCCTCCGCCGTCTGCGTGACGTCGTACGGGTTCACGGTCAGCGCGTCCTGGCGGAGCTCCTCGTACGCCCCCGCCCCGGTGGACAGCACCAGCACGCACCCCGCCTCCGACACCACCGGGATCTCCTTCGCCACCAGGTTCATCCCGTCCCGCACCGGATTCACCAGCGCCACGTCCGCCATCCGGTACGCCGCCAGCGAGCGCGCGAAGTCGTCCTTCACCGACACGTGCACCGGCCGCCAGTCCGCCGTGCCGAACTCCGCGTTCACGGCCTCCGCCAGCTCCCGCACCGACTCCGTGTACGCCCGGTACACCGCCAGGTCCTGCCGCGACGGGTACGCCGACGCCAGGTGCACCACCCGGCCCCGCCACTGCGGATACGTCCTCAGCAGCTCCCGGTACGCCAGCAGCCCCCGCAGGACGTTCTTCGACAGCTCCGTCCGGTCCACCCGGACGATCGTCTTCAGGCCCGCCACCTCCGCCCGCAGTTCCGCCAGCTTCTCGTCCACCTGCGGCCGGTGCGCCAGCGTCCGCAGCTCGTCCGCGTCGACCCCGAGGGGGTACCGGGTCACCTCGGTGAACCCTTTCTCCCCGTACCGGCTCCCGTCCGCGGTCATCCTGCGGTGGTGCACCCCGCTCTGGCCGTCCCGGGGGAAGAACGCGGACGCGACGCCGCGCGCGTCGTCCATGGTGGCGCCGCTGATGAAGTTGGCCGCCCACCGCGAGGTGTGGAAGCCCAGCCGGTCGGCCCCGAGCATCCCCCACACCAGCTGGCTGCGGATGTCGTCCGGGAGCATGTCGAGGAACTCCCCCGACGCCCACGGCGTGTGCGTGAAGTGCCCGATCCGCAGGTCCGGCCGCAGCTCGCGCAACTGCCCCGGCACCAGCGCCAGGTGGTAGTCCTGCACCAGGACGCGGGCGCCCTGCGCCGCCTCCTGTGCCAGCGCCGTCGCGAAGGCCCGGTTGTACTCCACGTACGAGGCCCACTGCCGCCGGAACTCCGCGTCGAAGACCGGGGTGCGCGGGCTGTCGTACAGGTGGTGGTGGGTGAACCACAGCACCGAGTTCGCGATGCCGTTGTACGCGTCGTCGTACACCGTGGGATCGATGTCCAGCATGCGGACGCCCGGCTCGGCCACTCCCCGGCGGACCGCCTCCCGGTCCGCCTCCGACAGCGCCGCGCAGATCCACACCGCGTCCGGCTGCTCCGCGAGGGCCGCCGAGAGCCCGGAGACGAGACCGCCCCCGCCGCGCCGGGCACTGAGCGTGCCCTCGGCGGAGAGGGCGTAGGAGAGCGGGCCGCGGTTCGCTGCAACGAGTACCTGAGAAGCCATGCGGCCAACCTAGCCCGGCCCGCAGTCGCTCAAACGTGCTCCCTCGTCACGCCACGCGGCGCAGTGCGTACTCCCGGACGCCCAGCATCGGCGGCCGCTCCTCGGTGTCCACCGGGTACGTCCGCGGTACGAATCCCTCCGGCCCGCGTTCGAACTGCGTCAGCTCCGGCCGTACGAGGTGCCCGCGCGAGAGCCGCACCTGGGCCGTGCGGTAGATCGCCGCGGCCATCCGGCCCAGCGCCTGCCCGTCCTGGTGGCGGTGGCGCCGTACGCCCACGTCCACCTGGGCCAGCGCGTCCAGCCCGACCGTGTGCAGGGCGTCGACCAGCAGGCCCAGCTCGACGCCGTACCCGACGGGGAAGGGCAGCCGCTCCAGCAGGGAGCGGCGTACGGCGTACTCGCCCCCCAGCGGCTGTACGAAGCCGGCCAGCTGCGGCCAGTGCAGGTTGAGCAGCGGGCGCGCCACCAGCTCGGTCACCCGCCCGCCCTGGCCCGGAGTCTTGCCGGAGGCGAGCGAATCAGGTGCTGTGCCGGAGGCGAGCGAATCAGGCGCTGTGCCGGAGGCGAGCGAATCAGGTGCTGTGCCGGAGGCGAGCGAGTCGAATTCCGTACCGAGCGGGCGGTCGTACATCGCCTTGACGAACTGCACGTCCGGTTCCGTCAGCAGCGGCCCGACGATCCCCGAGACGAAGGCGGCCGAGAAGTCCCGCAGGTCGGCGTCGACGAAGCAGACGATGTCCCCGGTCGTGGCTAGCAGCGAGCGCCACAGCACCTCGCCCTTGCCGGGCAGCGCCGGGATCCTCGGGAGTATCTCGTCGCGGTGCACCACCCGGGCGCCGGCTTTCGCCGCGACCTCCGCGGTCCGGTCGGTCGAGCCCGAGTCGATCACGACCAGTTCGTCCACCAGGGGGACGGGCAGCCCCTCGATCAGCTCACGCCGGATCACCTCGACGATCGCGCCGACCGTCGCCTCCTCGTCGAGCGCGGGCAGCACCACGCTGACCGTGGTACCGGCCGCCCGTTTCCGGTCGAGCAGCTGGTCGAGCGGTCGGTCGGCGGCGGACCAGGAGCGGTCGGCCAGCCATCGCTCCACCTCTTCCAGCACCCTCAGTACTCCCTGCTCGTCGGCAATATCTGCCGTTATGTGATCCATCTCGCGGTTCGGACGCCTGTCTCACCCGCCCGGGCCTTCAGTTACAGTCTTGAACAACGCGAAGGACCGCCGCATGCCGGGGGCCCTTCGCGCACAAACGCCCGGGTGCGCCACAGAGCGCGTCGCCCGGTGCCATACCGCTCATCCAGAGGGGCAGAGGGACACGGCCCGTTGAAGCCCCGGCAACCCTCCAGTCGGTTCTCGCGATCGCGCACCAGCGACGTAGCGAGGTCCCCGGCTAGGGAAGGTGCCAATTCCGTCTCATGGCGAAGTGCGCCATGGGGAAGATGAGGAGAAAGGGCCTCGCCATCATGGCTGCACAGACTGTCGACACCGACACCGTCACCGCCACCTCTGCCGGAACCGGAACCGGAACTGTCGATCTCGGACCCGCCACCGGACTTTCCTGTCGCGAGTGCGGCACCCGCTTCGAGCTCGGCCCCATCTTCGCGTGCGCCGAGTGTTTCGGACCGCTGGAAGTCGCCTACGACCTCCCGACCGGCGACGCCGAGGCCCTGCGCGCCGCGATCGAGGCCGGCCCCAACAACATCTGGCGCTACGCGCCGCTGCTGCCCGTCCCCGCGGACGTGGCCTCCAAGCCGAGCCTGAACCCGGGCTTCACCAAGCTCGTGGACGCGGCCAACCTGGCCAAGGAGCTCGGCGTCAGCGGCAAGCTCTACGTCAAGGACGACTCCGGCAACCCGACGCACTCCTTCAAGGACCGCGTCGTGGCCATCGCAGTCGAGGCCGCCCGCGCCTTCGGCTTCACCACCCTGTCCTGCTCCTCGACCGGCAACCTGGCCGGCGCCGTCGGCGCCGCGGCCGCCCGGGCCGGCTTCCGCTCCTGCGTGTTCATCCCGCACGATCTGGAGCAGGGCAAGGTCGTCATGGCCGGCGTGTACGGCGGCGACCTGGTCGGCATCGAGGGCAACTACGACGACGTCAACCGCTTCTGCTCCGAGCTCATCGGCGACCCGCTGGGCGAGGGCTGGGGCTTCGTCAACGTCAACCTCCGCCCGTACTACGGCGAGGGCTCCAAGACCCTCGCGTACGAGATCTGCGAGCAGCTCGGCTGGCAGCTGCCCGACCAGATCGTGATCCCGATCGCGTCCGGCTCGCAGCTGACGAAGATCGACAAGGGTCTGCAGGAGCTCGTGAAGCTCGGCCTCGTCGAGGACAAGCCGTACAAGATCTTCGGTGCCCAGGCCGAGGGCTGCTCCCCGGTGTCGACCGCCTTCAAGGCCGGTCACGACGTGGTCCGCCCGCAGAAGCCGAACACCATCGCCAAGTCGCTGGCCATCGGCAACCCGGCGGACGGCCCGTACGTCCTGGACATCGCCCGCCGCACCGGCGGCTTCGTCGAGGACGTCAACGACGAGCAGGTCGTCGAGGCGATCAAGATCCTCGCGCAGACCGAGGGCATCTTCGCCGAGACCGCGGGCGGCGTGACCGTCGGCGTGACGAAGAAGCTCATCGAGAACGGGCAGCTCGACCCGACGCTGACCACCGTCATCCTCAACACCGGTGACGGCCTCAAGACCCTGGAGGCGGTGGCCGCGGACAGCGGCCAGACCGCCACCATCCGCCCGAGCCTGGACGCGTTCCGCGCCGCCGGCCTGGCCTGACCATCTCCTCCTGCTCTACCGGAAAGGCAGTAGCGCCATGAGCGTCAACGTCCGCATCCCCACCATCCTGCGCACCTACACCGGCGGTCAGGCCGAGGTCCCGGCCGAGGGCGCGACCCTCGCCGAGGTCATCGAGTCCCTGGAGAAGAACCACCCGGGCATCGCCGCGCGCGTCCTGGACGACCAGGGCAAGCTGCGCCGCTTCGTGAACGTGTACGTCAACGACGACGACGTGCGCTTCGAGGGCGGGCTGCAGGCGGCGACGCCGGCCGGCGCCGGCGTCTCGATCATCCCGGCAGTCGCGGGCGGCTGCTGAGTAAAACCGAAATTGCCCCCTCCGCTAAAAGCGGAGGGGGCAATTCTGCTTGATTGGGCACGGTACAGTTGGGGAAGTCCCCTCCGCTGTTCTTGCCCGCCGCATATGAACGGGCCGCGTGAGGGTCGACATCGGGCCAATGTGCAAGCGCGGTATGGGGCTTTGGCGAGATATGTCAGGCCCGAGTTGCCCGGGAATATTCCAAATTTTCACTCTATTTCAATGTTTCTCGGTGTCCTGAATTCTCGTCGGATTGACCTGTTGCAGACAGCACCCGCGCAGATACATTCAGCCTCGGTCGACGCGTTCCGGCGCAAGTTCTGACCCGGGAGCGCGAAGTGCGTTCCTGCGCAAGGGCCAGTAATAGGGGAGTTAGGCATGGCTCAGGGCACCGTCAAGTGGTTCAACGCGGAGAAGGGCTACGGCTTCATCGCGGTCGACGGTGGTGCGGATGTGTTCGTCCACTACAGCGCCATCCAGATGGACGGGTACCGCACCCTTGAAGAGGGTCAGCGGGTCGAGTTCGAGATCTCGCAGGGCCAGAAGGGTCCGCAGGCGGACATGGTCAAGCTCGCGCTCGGCTAGTCCTGGAGCGATCGACCACCGACGCACAGTGTTCATTGACCTACGAGGGGCCCACATCCTGGACACGGGATGGGGGCCCCTCGTACGTCTGCCCAGTCCAGCCGGGCCGTTGCCCCGAGCCGCTTGCACTCGGAGGGGTCGAGTGCTAATCATTGGCGTTAGCACTCTCCCGGTGAGAGTGCTTAAAAACGAGGACCGGGCCGGTGAGGCCCGCAGGGTCCGGCGGGAAGGAACCGCCGGGCACGCAGGCCGTCCGTCGCGGGCGCGGGCGCGGTCCGGAGCAATCCACCCCTGTCCGGGAGGACCACTTCAGATGGCCAAGATCATTGCGTTCGACGAGGAGGCCCGGCGCGGTCTCGAGCGTGGGATGAACCAGCTCGCCGACGCCGTCAAGGTCACCCTTGGCCCCAAGGGTCGCAACGTCGTCCTTGAGAAGAAGTGGGGCGCCCCCACGATCACCAACGATGGTGTCTCCATCGCCAAGGAGATCGAGCTCGAGGACCCGTACGAGAAGATCGGCGCCGAGCTGGTCAAGGAAGTCGCCAAGAAGACGGACGACGTCGCGGGCGACGGTACGACCACCGCCACCGTGCTGGCCCAGGCTCTCGTCCGCGAGGGCCTGCGCAACGTGGCCGCCGGCGCCAACCCGATGGCCCTCAAGCGTGGCATCGAGAAGGCCGTCGAGGCCGTCTCCGGCGCCCTGCTGGAGCAGGCGAAGGATGTCGAGACCAAGGAGCAGATCGCTTCCACGGCCTCCATCTCCGCCGCTGACACCCAGATCGGCGAGCTCATCGCCGAGGCCATGGACAAGGTCGGCAAGGAAGGCGTCATCACCGTCGAGGAGTCCCAGACCTTCGGTCTGGAGCTTGAGCTCACCGAGGGCATGCGCTTCGACAAGGGCTACATCTCGGCGTACTTCGCCACCGACATGGAGCGTATGGAGGCGTCGCTCGACGACCCGTACATCCTGATCGTCAACTCCAAGATCGGCTCGGTCAAGGACCTGCTGCCGCTCCTGGAGAAGGTCATGCAGTCCGGCAAGCCGCTGCTGATCATCGCCGAGGACGTCGAGGGCGAGGCCCTGTCGACCCTGGTCGTCAACAAGATCCGCGGCACCTTCAAGTCCGTCGCCGTCAAGGCCCCGGGCTTCGGCGACCGTCGCAAGGCCATGCTCGGCGACATCGCCATCCTCACCGGTGGCACGGTCATCTCCGAGGAGGTCGGCCTCAAGCTGGAGAACGCCGGTCTCGACCTGCTCGGCCGCGCCCGCAAGGTCGTCATCACCAAGGACGAGACCACCATCGTCGACGGTGCCGGTGACAGCGACCAGGTCGCCGGTCGCGTGAACCAGATCCGCGCCGAGATCGAGAACTCCGACTCGGACTACGACCGCGAGAAGCTCCAGGAGCGCCTCGCGAAGCTGGCCGGCGGCGTGGCCGTCATCAAGGCCGGCGCCGCGACCGAGGTCGAGCTCAAGGAGCGCAAGCACCGCATCGAGGACGCCGTTCGCAACGCGAAGGCGGCCGTCGAGGAGGGCATCGTCGCCGGTGGTGGCGTGGCCCTGCTCCAGGCCTCCTCGGTCTTCGAGAAGCTCGACCTCTCGGGTGACGAGGCGACCGGCGCCAACGCCGTGAAGCTCGCGCTGGAGGCCCCGCTCAAGCAGATCGCCGTCAACGGTGGTCTCGAGGGTGGCGTCGTCGTGGAGAAGGTCCGCAACCTGACCGTCGGCTGGGGCCTGAACGCCGCGACCGGCGAGTACGTCGACATGATCGCCGAGGGCATCATCGACCCGGCGAAGGTCACCCGCTCTGCCCTGCAGAACGCGGCGTCCATCGCGGCCCTCTTCCTCACCACCGAGGCCGTCATCGCCGACAAGCCCGAGAAGGCCGGCGCCGGTGCCCCGGGCGGCATGCCGGGCGGTGACATGGACTTCTGATCGCCCCAGGGCTCCGGCCCCGGCTCGATCGGCTGTTCTCGAACGAGGGCGGCACTCCCCGGCAAGGGGGGTGCCGCCCTCGGGCGTTTCCGCTTCCGTTCCCCTCAGGATCGTGAAGCTGGTCCACGCCGAATCCGAGTCGCAGGCACTGCGCGACTGGCTCGACGAGAGAGCCGAGACCGGATGGGTCAGCTCGGTCCTGGCGGAGGTGGAGTCCTTCCGGGCGTTGGCCCGCCATGCGCCGCAGGCCGCCGTGCGGCTCCATCTCGTCCTGGACCTGATCGATCTGATCGACCTCGATCCCGGCATCCGCATCCTGGCTCAGACCGTTCCGCCGGCAGCCGTGCGCGGCCTCGATGCCGTCCATCTGGCGACGGCGCTCGGCATCGGCGCGCGACTGACCTCGTTCGTCACGTACGACAAGCGCCTGGCCGACGCTGCCCGCGATGCGGGACTGACCGTCGACATGCCCGCCTGACCTGCTTGACTGCTGGTATGGCTGACGTGTTCATCAAGATCTGCGGTCTGCGGACCGCCCAGGACGTCGACGTGGCCGTGGCGGCCGGGGCCGACGCCGTCGGCTTCGTCTTCGCCCCCGGCAGCCCGCGTACGGTCGACGCCGCCACCGCGCGGGAGCTGGCCGCGCGGGTGCCGGACGGGGTGCTCACCGTCGGGGTGTTCCGGGGACAGCCGGTGGACGAGGTGCGCCGGTTCACCGAGGAGAGCGGCGTACGGGGCGTGCAGCTGCACGGCGAGGAGGGCCCCGAGGACTTCGCGGCGCTGCGCGCGGACGGCCGGACGCTGCTGCGGGCCACCGCCGAGCACGTGCGGCGCTGCGGCGAGTACGGCGAGGACCTGCTGCTGCTCGACGCCCCCGACCCGGGCTCCGGCAAGCCGTGGAACTGGGGAGCGGCGGATTTCACCGCGCCCGAGGGGCGGTGGCTGCTCGCGGGCGGGCTGAACCCGGGCAACGTGCGCCGGGCCCTCGAAGCCACCGGGGCGTGGGGCGTGGACGTCTCCAGCGGGGTGGAGCGGGAGCGCGGGGTGAAGTCCCCCGACCTGATCCGCGCCTTCATCGGGGCGGCGCGGGGCTAGCTCGTCCGCTCGTCCGCTCCTGCGGCCTCAGGAGGTTCCGAAGCCGGGGCCGGCGGCCCGGCCGTCCTCCTCGATGGCCTCCACGCCCGGCATCGCGTGCAGCGCCGCGACCTGGGCCGGGGAGAGCCGCGCGGCGAAGCCATGCAGGGCGGTGCGGAAGACGTGCACCGGCGCGACCCCGACCAGGTGCGCCACATCGGCCGGGTCGAGGTCCCTGCGGACGGTGACGATGTACGTGGGGTGATCGGCCGGAGCGCTGTGGGCTACGGGCTCCCGCGCGGTGGCAGGGGTGGCGGCGGTGGCCGCGGACGCGGGCAGTGCGGCGACGGCGGCCAGCACGGCGGCTACGGCTACGGCTGTGGGCAGGGCCCGGCTCAGGCTGTTGCGCATGGGCCGAGGTCATCACGCACGCCCGGCCCGGTCAACGACGTCCGCAGGTGTGGCGGGTGCACGGGAGCGCCCTTCGCCGTGCGCCCCCTGATGTGGGGGCGGGCCGTACGGGTGATCTTGCCGTCCGTCCCGGTCGCGTACGGACACGGGCCGGGCGGCGACACCACCTCGGCGGGGGACGGGGTTAACCCTTTCTGCAGCGTGCGGGGAACGCCGTGTTGACGGGCCAATCGGACGATCGGCCAGGCGGGGGCGGTGGTTCAAGCCGCGCGAGGTGGCACCCGATGGAAGGGAAGCCGTCACCCGCCGAGGCACGTGCCGTCACGGGGGCGGCTCCCCCATGTCGCGCGTCACGCCCTCCAGGGAGTCCCTTTCATGCGCCTGTTCGCACGTCTGGCCACCGCCGCCCTCCTCACCGTCACCCCGGTCGTGGCCGGCTCGGCTTCCGCCGCCGCCCCGGAACCGACCCCGGCCCCGCTGCTCACCGCCGCCAACCCGGTGCCCGGCAAGTACATCGTGACCCTGGACAAGGGGGTGGACGCGGCCAAGCTCGCGACGGCGCTGAAGCTGAAGCCGAGCTTCGTCTACGGCTCCGCGATGAACGGCTTCGCCGTGGGCCTGAGCCCGGTCCAGCTGGACCTCGTACGCAAGAGCCTCGGCGTGCAGATGGTGGAGGAGGACGCCTCGGTCCAATCCGTACCGAAGCAGACCTCCCAGGGGATGCGGGCTCCGTCGAAATCGTGGGGCCTGGACCGGATCGACCAGAAGAGCCTGCCGCTGAACAACGACTTCAGCACGTCCGGCAACGGCGCCGGCGTGACCGCGTACATCCTCGACACCGGCATCGACTACGTCCACGACGAGTTCGGCGGGCGGGCCACGTTCGGTTTTGACGCCGTCGGGGACGGGCGCAGGGGCCAGGACTGTCAGGGCCACGGCACGCACGTCGCGGGCACGGTGGCGGGCAGGACGTACGGGGTGGCCCGCAAGGCGAACCTGGTCAGCGTCCGCGTCCTCGGCTGCGACGGCCGCGGCACGTGGTCGGGCATCATCGCGGGCATGGACTGGGTGGCCAGGAACGCCAAGCAGCCGGCGGTGATGAACGGCTCCCTGGGCGGCGACAGGTCGGAAGCGGTCAACAACGCCGCGACGGCGCTCTCCGACGCGGGCGTACTGCCGGTCATCGCGGCGGGCAACTCCGCGGTCGACGCCTGCAACATCTCGCCGGCGTCCGCCGCGCGCGTGGTGACGGTCGGCGCGACCAACCGGTGGGACGAGGAGACGGACTTCTCCAACTACGGCCAGTGCGTCTCCCTCTACGCACCGGGCCAAGCCATCGTCTCGGCCAAGCTCGGTGGCGGCAGCGTGGCGCTCGACGGCACGTCGATGGCCGCGCCGCACGTCGCCGGTGTCGCCGCCCTCTACAAGCAGGCGCACCCGTCCGCGGACCCGGCGGAGATCAACGACTTCCTCGACGACGAGTCCACCAAGGACATGCTGAACAGCGTCAGCAAGTCCTCCCCGAACAAGCTGCTGTTCAGCGCCGGTCTCTGACCCGCAGGGTCGCGGCGAAGACGGCCCGGGCCCGCGCGTGGCACACCACGTGCGGGCCTCGTCCTCTTCCTAGCAGAACTGCTCCAACGCGGCCTTCGCGCCCGCGTTGTAACCCTTCACGAAGTTCGGGTCCAGGGGTACGACGCCCTGCGGCGGGGCATCCGCCTTGCAGTCGGCCTTGGTGTCGGCGAGCCCCTTGCGGTAACCCGCGGCGTACTGGGCCTGGGCCTCCTGCTCTTCGGCCTCCTTGACCGTGCCGCACTTGACCGGGCTCCCACCCTCCTGCTGCGCGGTCACGGGGCCGACCGGGATGAAGCCGCTGGTGGTGGCCACGCCGTCGTCATCCGCCACGCTGGTGGCGGTGAACTGCTGCTCGGGGGTGCCGCCCTTGATGATCACCTTCACTCCTGGCTGAGCCCCGGTGACGCGGACGTCGTACTTGCCGGCGACACTCGGGGTCTGCTTCACACTGCATGTGATGCTGGGCACCGCCGCCTGCGCGGAACTCGTCAGGAGCGGTACCGACCCGAGTGCCAGGGACGACACGACCAAAGGCGCCAGTAGGGCATGCCGAATGCGTCGGTTCACTGCTCGTCCTTCCCTCGGCCCATTGGGCCCCCCGCGCGCCTTTCCATCGTCCGGCGGACACCTTCCGGTGTCCACCGGACGCTGGAGCGCCTGTCAGAGGGCGCTGACGAAGGCGGCCCAGGCGGGGCCGTTGAAGGTGAGGTGCGGGCCGTCCGGGACTTTGGAGTCCCGGACGGGGACGAGGTCGGGGTGGCCGTCGGCGACTTCGAGGCAGTCGCCGCCGCTCCCGCCGCTGTACGTCGACTTCCGCCAGGTGGCCATCTCGACGCAGCTGCCGCCACTGCCGTCGCTGTAGCTGGACTTGTGCCAAGTGGCTATCGACAGGTCGTACTCAGGATGCTGCTTCATGTTCGTACCCCTCCGCCACGGACTCGATCAGGGCCAGCGATTGCGCGGGAGACAGCGCACCGGCCGTGAGCAGATCGTAGGTCAGGAAATGACGAGACACTGTGGCCGGATCATCGAACAGCTGGCCCGTGCCGTTGCCTTGCACATAGGCGAGCGTGGGAGCGTCCTCGAAGGACAACAGCTGAAGGGAACCGCCCATGGCCGCGTGGGCGCCTGCGCTGAACGGGATGACCTGGACGATGATCCGGTTAGACCGAATCAAAGACGTGATCTGGCGAAGGGCTCCTGCCATCACGGCCGGTCCGCCGACCTCGCAGCGCAGCACCGCCTCGCCGAATACGGCCCAGAACAGCGGGGTTGTTGGGTCTGCAAGGAGGGACGCGCGGGCGAGCCGGTGTTCAACCAGCTCATCAATCACCAGGTCAGGCGCGGTCGGCTGGTACGCGCGGAAGACGGCCCGCGCGTACGCCTCCGTCTGCAACAGCCCCGGGATGGTTAGCGGCGCGTACTCGCGGATGGCCGTCGCCAGAGCTTCGGCCTCGGCCGCCTCCGCGAAGTGGTCCGGGTACTTCGACTTGGCCGCCGCGTCGCAGTTGCGGGTGAAGAAGCCCTTCGTACCGAGGATGTCGTCTATCTGCCGGGCAAACTCGATGTGCATGCGGCGGGTGCCCGCTTCCAGCTGGCCGATGAACGAGCCGCTGACGAAGAGCGGTTCGCCCAACTCGACCTGGCTGAGACCGGCGCGTTCGCGCGCCACGCGGAGTTCGGCGCCGAGGAGGGCGCGGGGTGAGGAGGAGGGATCGAGGTTCTTTCCTGCCATGGCGACTCCCTGAACACGTGCGGTTGTTGCGGTGTCCGCATTGAAAGGCTAGCGAGCGGGTCGCCACTCTGTGTGTCGAAGTTGAATACGCAGAGTAGAAAGGTGACATGTCATGGTGCTCACGTCGAAGGAGCGGATGCTGGCGGCCGAGGAGGCCGTCCAGCAACTGAGGGAATCCCTGGCGGGGGTGGGGGTCCTGTTCCCCTCGCTCGGGGTGGACGTGGTCTCGGCCGCCGGTACGTACGGGCTGCCCCTGGTCGACCTGGGCCGCTGCAACCTGGACACCGCGCTGCGGCTGGCCGCCGTCCTGCACGAGCGGGCGCGGGCGTGAGCGAGGCGATCGAGGCGGCGGAGTTCGCCTTCGAACTCGGGTGGAAGCTGCGGGGGTTGGAGACGGTCCTGGGCGGTGGCGGATGGAGGCGTGGAGGTATGGGGCTTTCCGTGCGGGCGAGGCACGAGGCCGGTAGCGGGCTCTGGGTGGCCGTCGGGGACGACGGGGCGCGGCGGGAAACGCGGACGGCGGACACGGCGGACGAGGCGACGGCGCTGGTCCATGAGGCCTTCGGGCTGGAGGCCTGGCGGCCGCAGCCGCCACCGCCGCCGGGGTGGCAGCGGTTCACGCTGATCCACTGCCCGGTGGGGGAGTGTCCGAGCTACGACCGGATCAGGGCGAGCCCGCCGCAGGGGTGCGTGGTCGAGGACGTCGGCGGGTACTTCGGGCTGCGGTGCGAGCGGCCGGGGGCGCGGCTGCTGGACGCGGTCGCCGAGACGTGCAGGGAGATCCGGGACGAGTACGGGCTGCTCATGAACGACCTCGGTATCGAGAAGCTGTGGGAGTGGTCGGCCGACGGTACGGACGGCTGGGGCGCGGAGATCGTGGGCCAGTTGCTGCTGATGGCGGCCGAGCGGGGGCCGAAGCTCGGCTACGCCGTGGACGACCTGGCCCGTTTCCTGCGGACGGCCGCCGGAGCCGATGCCGTGGCGTGACCGCTCGGCACGTTCCGCAGGCCCGTGCCGTCTGCTTGGCGAGGCGGCTCCGAGCGCGGCCCAGGTGCTCGGGGCGGCCCGGCCCCAGAGATCGGGGCTCCGCCCCGCACCCCGCGTCTCGAACGCCGGCGAGGCTGGATGGTGCGGCCGCCCGTGGGGAGCTTTATGCGGGGGCGTCGGTGCGCAGGCGGGCGTGGAGGTGTTCGTCGTGCCAGCCGTCGGCGTGGAGGAGGGCGCCGCGCATCGTGCCCTCCTGCCGGAATCCGGCCTTCGTCGCGATGGCGCAGGAGGCCGGGTTGGCCACGGAGTGGGTGATGCGCAGGCGGTGCAGGCCGAGGTCCTCGAAGGCCCAGCGGCTGATGCGGTCCGTGGCCGTGACCATGACCCCGGTGCCGCGGCCGGCGGGCAGCAGCCAGTACAGGAACTCGCCGCTCCCGCCGGGCAGATCGAGGTCGGCCAGGCCGATCAGGCCGACGGCCGGGGCGGGGCTGTCCGGGGCGCGGGTGGCCGGGGCTATGGCCCAGATCGCGGCCTCCTCGGCCTGCCAGCGGTGGTGCCAGCGGGTGATCTTTTCTTCGGCCCCGGCCAGGGTGAGGAGGCCGGGCCGGTTCCAGTGCTGGATCTCCGGGTCGAGGCAGGACGCGACGAGCGCGGGGGCGTCGTACGGCTCCCAGGGCCGCAGCAGCATTCCGCCGGGGAGGGCGAACTCCGGCTGGGGCAGCGCGCGCATCCGGCCGGGCGGGACCACGGGGGGTATGGCGTTGATCATCCCCGCAGGGTGTCAGACCTTCATGGCAGTGAGGCGCTTGCCGCACAGTGCCGTCAGGTCCTCGGGGTCGGAGGTCAGTACGGTGACGGGGCCGGGGCCGGGAGCGGTGAGTGCGGTGGCGGCGAGCATGGCGTCGATCGCGTACTTGTGCCCGTGCAGGCCCGCCTCGCGGAGGAGTTCGGTCGCCCGGAGCGCGATCTCTTCCGTGGCCGGCTGGATCACCACGCGGGACAGTGCCCACCTGAGCGCCGGTTCCGATGCCACCGCGTACCGCTCGGGCTGTGTCCGGTCGGTTAGGGCAGCGCCGGTTCCTTCTCGGGCTCCGGGCGGTGCGGGGTGGTGGTGGTCGAGCCCGGGTCCGGGTCCGTGTTCAGGTCGGTGAGCATGTGGTTCGTGAAGCCGAAGAAGTAGGTGGCGGCGAAGCCCACCAGGTAACCGACGGCCAGGCCGCCCGCGTAGATCGCGAGGGTGAGGCCCGGGCTCGACCTGCCGTCCAGCAGGGGGAAGAGGGCCCAGCCCGACGGGCCGATGGCGGTGGAGCCGAAGGCGACGCCCAGCTGGTTGCAGAGGCCGACGAAGGCGCCGCCGGCCGCTCCGCCGACGCAGGCGGTGACGAAGGGGCGGCCGAGGGGGAGGGAGACCCCGTAGATGAGGGGCTCGCCCACGCCCAGGAAACCGGCCGGGAGCGCGGACTTGATGGTCGTACGGAGGGAAGGGTTGCGCGGGAGGCGGTAGTAGACCGCGATGGCCGCGCCGACCTGGCCCGCGCCCGCCATGGCGAGGATGGGCAGCAGGACGGTGTAACCGGACTGCTCGATGAGCGTGGTGTGGATGGGGATCAGGGCCTGGTGCAGGCCCAGCATGACGAGCGGGAGGAACAGCCCGCCCAGGACCAGGCCCGCGAAGGCGCCGCCGCTGGCGAGCAGCCAGTCGGCGAAGGCGCCGATGGCGGCGGAGGCCTCACCGGCGAGGAACATCAGGCCGAAGATGGTGACCAGGCCCGAGACCAGGACCGTGAGGGTGGGGGTGACCAGGACGTCCAGGGCCTCGGGGACCCACCTACGGCACCACTTCTCGACGTGCACGGCGAGGACGGCGGCCGCGAGCGCGCCGAGGACGCCGCCCTGGCCCGGGGAGAGCTGCTGGCCGAAGGCCTCGATCTTGGTGATGCCCGGGAACACGATGATCGCGGCGACCGCGCCACCGAGTACGGGCGTACCGCCGAACTCCTTCGCCGTGTGGTAGCCGACGAAGACGGCGATCAGCGACAGGAAGCCGGAGGCCATGGCGGCGAGCGCGGGGACGACGGAGGGCAGCCAGCCCATGTTCATCAGCAGGCCGTTGAGGCCCGCGATGATGCCGCAGCCGATCAGCGCCGGGATCAGCGGGACGAAGATGTTCGCGATCCGGCGCAGGAACAGCTTGAAGGGGGTGGCGTTGCGCGCCTTCTGGGCCTCCTTCAGCGCCGCGCCCTGGGAGGCGAGGTCCTCCGCCGTGATCACGCGGGGCGCGGCGCCCGCCGAGCGGCCCTCCGCGACCAGGGCTTCGAACTCCGGGGTGACGCGGGCGACGGTCCCTGGGCCCAGCACGATCTGGTAGGTGGTGTCGTCCTCGACCACGCCCAGGACCGCGGGAAGGGCCCGCAGGGCCTCGTCCTGGACCAGCGAGCGGTCGCGCAGGGAGATGCGCAGGCGGGTCATGCAGTGCGCGATCGAGGTGATGTTGTCCGGGCCGCCGACCAGAGGAAGGATCGCGGCGGCTGTGGCGCGGTTCTTGTCCGTGGGCATGTGCGGGTCGCCTTGCGTCGGGGGGTGGGGGCGGGGCGGGGGCGGGGGCAGCCGGCGGCCGGCGGCCGGCGGTCAGGAGGTCCGGGCGTGGGCGTGGGCGAGGGCCGCGCGGAGGTGGCCTTGCGAGGCGGCGAGCAGTTCGGCGGCCTCGGGGCCGCCGACGCCGCCGAGGACGACGAGGATGGCGTTCTTGACCTCGCCGTCGGTGGCGGCCAGCGCGGCTTCGATCTCCTCGTCGGGCGCGCCGGTGGCCAGGGCGACGATGCGGCGGGCGCGGGCGCGCAGCTTCTCGTTCGAGGAGCGCATGTCGACCATCAGGTTCCCGTACGTCTTCCCGAGCCGGATCATCGTGATGGTCGAGATGAGGTTGAGGACGAGCTTCTGCGCGGTGCCGGCCTTCAGGCGGGTGGACCCGGTGAGGAGTTCGGGTCCGACGACGACCTCGATGCCGTGGTCGGCTGCCGCGGCGAGGGCGGAGCCGGCGTTGCAGGAGAGCCCGACGGTGAGCGCGCCGCGCGTACGGGCGAACTCGACGGCGCCGATCGCGTACGGGGTGCGGCCGGAGGCGGAGATGCCGATGACCGTGTCCTCGGGGGTGAGGCGCAGTGCGGTGAGGTCATCGGCGGCCAACTCCTCGGAGTCCTCGGCTCCTTCGACGGACCTGACCATCGCGGAGGGGCCGCCCGCGATCAGGCCGACGACTTCGGCCGGGTCGGTGTTGAAGGTGGGCGGGCACTCGCTGGCGTCCAGGACGCCCATCCGGCCGGCCGTGCCGGCGCCCGCGTAGACCAGCCGGCCGCCGCGGGCCATGCGCTGCGCGATCGCGTCGATGGCGGCGGCGATCCGCGGGAGCTGGGCGGCGACGGCGGCCGGGACGGTGGCGTCCTCGGCGTTCATGGTGCGGGCGATGTCGAGGGTGGGCAGCCGGTCGATCTCGGCGAGTTCGGGACGGAAGGCCTCGGTGGTGAGCGTCTCCAGCTGGGCGCGGAGTTCGGCGTACGCGGTCATGGGCGGGGCGCGCTCCTGACGGGTCGGCGGTGGCGGTCGGCTCGGGGGTTTGGCGTACGGCGGGGGTGATCAGTACGAGGTCGGCGTACCCGGAGGGGCTCGATCACGTCGCCCGTGGAACCGGAGTGGGTGATGGCGACGGCGACGGCGACGTCGCCGGGCGGCGCGGGCCCGGCACGATCCGAACGAGACGGCCTGAGCGGGGGTCGCTGTCGGCGTGGCGGGTGTGCTCGGCGAGCGCGGGGACGGTGAGCCGGGCGCAGCCGGCCGGGTCGGAGGCGACGGCTCCGGCGACCGCCCGAACGAAGGGGGTCATGGACGGGCCCGGGCTACGGACTCGGCGCGGCCCGCCGTGAAGGTCTTCTTCGCGTTCTCGATCACGCTTGGACACGCTTGGAATCTATTTTCAGTGACGGGGCGGGTCAATACGCCATAAGGCGCCCGAAAGAGGGCCTTCGTCGCCGGGCCCTTGCGGGGTCACAATGGGCGCATGGACCACGCAACCCCACTGGAACAGGCGCTGCACGTCGCCCGTGCACTTGTTCTCGCCGATCTCGCCGCCGGCGAGGTCGCCGAGGCCGACGTCGTCTCCCTCGTCGAGGACTCGGTCACGCACCGCCGGTGGTGGGTGGAGCAGTGGCCGGAGGGGGTCGACTACCTGGCCGGACTCGTCGCCCAGGACGTACAGGACGCGCTGCTGGCGAAGTACGGGCGCTGGCCGCTGTGCCCGGTCTGCGCGCACGGCGACCCGCACGCGCTGGCCGTGGAACCGGAGCTGGGACCCGACCCGCACTGGGTGTGCTCGGAGGCGGGCGTGAAGGTGGCGGCGGTCGGCAGCCTGGGCCCCGTCCTGGGCCGCCGGTGAGCCGCCCGTGACCGTCTACATCGATCCGCCGACCTGGCCGGGCCACGGCCGGATGTGGTCGCACCTGGTCAGCGACGTCTCGTACGAGGAGCTGCACGCCTTCGCGGCGGCCATCGGCTGTCCCCCGCGGGCCTTCGAGCGGGACCACTACGACGTGCCCTCGTACCGCTACGCGGACGCGGTCGGCGCGGGCGCGGTGGAGATCGGCAGCAAGGAACTCGTCCGCCGCCTCACCGCGGCAGGCCTCCGCCGCCCGAAGAGCCGGCCCTCCTAGGGAGTGTCGGCTGAGGAAGGCGGGTCGGGCGGCGGGCTGGTCGGGCGGGTCAGGCGAGCCGGGCTTCGGCGGGCCGTTCCGCCGGGGCTGCGGCGACGGCGCCCGAGGTGACCACGCGGGTCGCGGGGGGCGGCGTACGGCGGTCCAGGCGGAGGGCGATCACGGCGAGGGCGATGGCGGCGGCCGTCATGGCGGCGCCCGCCCAGGCGGTGGAGGCGAAGCCCAGGCCCGCGTCGATGACGGTGCCGCCGAGCCAGGGGCCACCGGTGTTGCCCAGGTTGAAGGCGGCCGTGGTGGTGGCGCCGGCCAGGGTCGGGGCGGCGCCCGCCACGTTGAACATGCGGGCGTTGAGCGCCGGGGCGGTGAAGAAGGCCGAGAAGCCGATCAGGAAGGCCAGGGCGACCGCCGCGACCTGCGACGACGCCAGCAGGGCGAGCGCGGCCAGGAGGACGGTCGACGCGGTGACGCCCCAGATCATCACGCCGAACAGGTGCGCGTCGGCGACCCGGCCGCCGACGGTGGTGCCGGCCAGCGCCCCGATGCCGAAGAGGCCGAGGATCCACGGGACCGCCCGCGAGTCCAGCCCGGCCACGTCCGTGAGCAGCGGAGACAGGTAGCTGAAGGCGCAGAAGACGCCGCCCGCGGCCAGTGCCGTGATGCCGATGGAGAGCCACACCTGGCGGTCGCGGTAGATGCGCAGCTCGCGCCCGAGCGACGGCTTCTCGGCGGGCAGCGGGATCTTCGGGATCAGCCCCAGGATGCCGACGAGGGCGATCGCGGACGCGGCGGCGACCGACCAGAAGGCGGAGCGCCAGCCCAGGTGCTCGCCGAGGAAGGCGCCGGCGGGGACGCCGAGGACGTTCGCGATGGACAGGCCGCCGATCATGACGGCCATCGCGCGGGCCCGCTGGTCCTTGTCGACCATGGCGATGGCGACGGCCGCGCCGACGGCCCAGAAGCCGGCGCAGGCGAAGGCGGAGACCACGCGGGAGGCGAAGAGGAGCTCGTAGGAGGGCGCGAGCGCGCCCGCGACCTGCCCGAGCCCGAAGAGGCTGATGAGCGTGATGAGGGTCGTGCGGCGCGGGAGGCGCAGGGTGGCCACGGCCAGCAGCGGCGCTCCGACGACCATGCCGATCGCGAAGGCGGATATGAGCAGGCCCGCCTGCGGGATGCTGACGTCCATGTCGTCGGCGATGGGCGGCAGCAGTCCGGAGAGCATGAACTCGCTGGTGCCGAGCGCGAAGACGGACAGTCCGAGGATGTAGACGGCGACGGGCATGCGGGGGCGTGCGGCATCTGCGGGCATGACTGTGACCAACCATGACGAACGCGGCCACATTCCCCCCGCCCGGTGCGGGTGTGTCAGCTGTGAGATCGGGGGGTGAGGTCGGGGGGTGAGGTCAGCCGGACGTCAGCGTGGCGAGTTCCGCGGTGAGGTTGGCGCGGGCCGGGTCCTCCCAGTGCGTGGCGCCGTAGGGGGTGCGGAAGAGCCGCGGCAGGTCGAGCAGCTGGCGCAGTACGGCGGCGCGGCCGGTGCGGAAGGCCTCGTCGGGGACGAAGCCGTACTCGGCGCGCACGGCGGCGACGTAGGCGGCGTAGGCCTCCGGCGCCCCTGCCAGGACCGCCAGGTCGGCGTCGCAGAGCGCCTCGCCGTTGGTGTCGCCGGGGGCGGGGTCGTGGGTGACGGTGAGCCGGACCAGGCGGGCCACCTCGGCGGTGCGCGCGGGGTCCATGCCGAGCTCGGGGAGGGCGCGCTCGGCCAGGGCGGCGCTGCGCTCCTCGTTCTCGGAGCGGTCGGGGCGGTAGACGGCGTCGTGGAACCAGGCGGCGAGCTGCACGGCGGCGGGATCGGCGGCGTACGGCGCGAGTACGTCGATCCGTGCGAGGACGTCGGCCAGGTGCGCGGTGGTGTGGTACCGGCGCTGCGGCTCCGCCCAGGCGGTGAGGAGGCGGTCGGCGTAGGGGGCGGGATCGCGGTCGGCGGGGGCGCCGGCGGCGGTGACGGTCGCGCGCCAACGGGCTTGCAGGGCCGCGGTGTCGGGGTGGATGTCGCGGGGCGGGGTGCCTGTGTCCATGGGCACATTGTGGGGGTGGCGTGATTGTGCTGGTGGAGGGAGGTCGGAGGCCCGTACCCTGGATATTGGACTAGACCTATTTCCCGAGCTGCTTTCAAGCTGTTCCCGAGCTGTCTTCCGAAGGATGGGATCGAATGAGCAACCGTGCGCTCCTGGAGGTGATCGCCCTCGACGTGGAGGACGCGATCGCGGCCCAGGCCGGTGGGGCGGACCGACTCGAACTGGTCACCGACATGGCCGCCGACGGGCTCACCCCGCCGCGCGAGACCTTCGCGGCGATCAGGGCGGCGGTCGACATCCCGCTGCGCGTGATGCTCCGCACGACGGACGGGTTCGCGGCGGGTGACGTCTCCGTCCTGGTCGAGGCGGCGCGGGAGCTGCGGGCGGAGGGCGCGCGGGAGTTCGTCCTCGGCTTCCTGAACCCGGACGGAAGCCCCGACCTGGCCGCCGTCGAGGCGGTCGTCGCGGAGCTGGACGGCTGCCGCTGGACCTTCCACCGGGCGATCGACCGGGCGGCGGACCGGGACCAGCTGCGCAAGGCGCTGGCCGACCTGCCCGGTCTGGACACGTACCTGACGGCGGGCTCGGCGGCGGGGGTCGACGAGGGGCTGCCGGTGCTGCTGGCGGAGGCGGCGCGGAGCGGCGAGCCGGGGTACGGGGCGCGGATCCTGGTCGGCGGCGGCCTGACGCTCTCGCACCTGCCGGTGCTGCGCTCGGGCGGCATCGACGCCTTCCACATCGGCGGCGCGGCGCGGCCCTCCGGGTGGGGGCGGCCCGTCTCGGCGGCGGCCGTCGCCGAGTGGCGAGCCGCCCTGGCCTGACCGGCGACGGCGCGGCCGCGCCGCCGCGCCGCCGCTGCCGGGGCCACGCCGCCGTGCGGCCGCGCCGCCGCTGCCGGGGGCCAGCCCCCGGACCCCCGCGCCTCAAACGCCGGCGGGGCTGAAAGAGCGCCTCAAACGCCGGCGGGGCTGAAAGAGCGCCGGAGCCCCGGCAGACGGCCCGCGGGTCAGGACAGGGCGGCGGGCAGCGCGGCCCCGTGCAGCACGCAGAGGCCCGAGACGGCCCGGGTCAGGCAGACGTACAGGCGGCGCAGGCCCGTACGTTCGTCCGGCTCGCCGTCCACGATCGCCGCGGGCTCGTCCAGGACCACGTAGTCGTACTCCAGACCCTTCGCCAGCGACGCCGGCACCAGCGTCAGCCGGGCCTCCGCCGTGGTCTCCTCGCCCGGCGCCAGGTACGCCAGTCCCGCCGCCCGCAGGGCCTGCGCCAGCACCGGGACACGGGCGTCCGCCGCGATCAGGCCGATCGACCCCTCGTGCGTGAGGAACCCGCGGCACGCCGACAGCACCTCCGCCGTCAGGTCCGAGGTCTCCTCGATCCGCAGCGACCCCGGGGTCTCGCGGACCGAGGAGACCGGAGCCAGACCCGGGGAGATCGACGGCAGCAACCGGGAGGCGTACGCGATGACCTCGCGCGGCACGCGGAAGCCCGCCGTCAGCTCCTCGACCACCGCCCGCGGCTTGCCCAGGTGCGCCAGCGCCTCGTCCCAGCTGCGCGTGGCCCACGGCGTGGTGCCCTGCGCGAGGTCGCCCAGTACCGTCGCCGAGCCCGTCGTGCAGCGCCGCCCCACCGCCCGGTACTGCATCGGCGACAGGTCCTGGGCCTCGTCGAGCACGACATGGCCCAGCGAATGCGTCCGCTCCACCAGATCGGCCGCCTCGTCGATCAGGACCAGGTCCGCCGCCGACCACTTCGCCGACTTCACGCTCCGGAACGGCTTCGGCCACAGCAGCAGCTTCTGCTCGTCCGCCGTCAGGACGTCCGCCGCGTGCAGCGCGAGGAAGTCCGGGTCGGACAGCAGCCGCAGCACCAGCTTGGCCGGTTCGACCGGCGGCCAGATCTCCTTCACCGCCGCCTTCACCGCGGCGTTGCGGGCCACCGCGTCCTGCACGCGGTCGTCCGGCGCCTCACCCGCCTGCTCCATCCGTACGAGCACCGCGTGCGCGATCCGCTGCGGCAGCGCGTCGCGGGCCGCGCCGTAGCGGATGTCGCGGTTCTGCAGCTCCTCGACCATCTCGGCCAGCTCGTACGCCGGCACCCGCCAGCGGCGCGAACCGCGGACCACCATCAGCGCCTCGGTGGGCGCCGTGACGTGCGAGGCGAGCGCGCGGCGCAGCACCTGCGCCATCCGGGCGTCGCCCTTGACCACGGCGGTTTCGGCCGCGTCCGTGCCGCGTACCTCCAGACCGTCGCGCGCCACCAGGTCGTCGACCGTGGCCTGCTTGACCTCCAGCTCGCCCAGGGCGGGCAGGACCTGCTCGATGTAGTGCAGGAAGGAACGGTTCGGCCCGATGACGAGCGTGCCCGTGCGGGCGAGGCGCTCGCGGTGCGCGTACAGCAGGTACGCGACCCGGTGCAGGCCGACCGCCGTCTTACCCGTGCCGGGGCCGCCCTGCACGCAGACGGAACCGGTGAGGCCGGAGCGCACGATCTCGTCCTGCTCGGGCTGGATCGTCGCGACGATGTCCCGCATCGGGCCGACGCGCGGCCGCTCGATCTCCTGCTGGAGCAGCTTGCTGACCGCGGCCCCCTCGGCGGGGTCGGAGAGGTGCTCGTCCTCGTACGCCGTCAGCTCGCCGCCGGTGTAGCCGAAGCGGCGGCGCAGCGCGATGTCCTGCGGGTCGGCCTTTGAGGCCCGGTAGAAGGGCTGCGAGACGGGCGCGCGCCAGTCGATGACCATCGGGTCGCCGTCGGCGTCGTGGACGTGGCGGCGGCCGATGTAGAACTGCTCGCCCTCCGCGCCCTCGGCGAGCTCCGCGCCGGGGGCGTGCAGATAGTCCAGGCGGCCGAAGAAGAGGGGGGTGTGGGTGAGGTCGGCGAGGGCCTTGATGCGGTCGTCGATCTGGGCCTGGAGGACGATCGCGTTGACCCAGTTCGCGGTGACGTCGCGGATGTCGAGGGCCTCGACGTCCTCGCGCATGGCGCGCAGGGCGGAGCGCGAGGCGGCGAGGTGGGCCCGCTCGCGGCCCAGCGGATCGGTAGTCGCGGTCGCGGTGTCGGGGGCGTCGTCGTGTGCGGTCTCGATCGCGGGCGCGGTGTCGGGGGCGTGCGCGGGCACGGAACTGCCTCCAGCTGCTGATCTGAGTGATCGGTACGGAACAGATGCCCGCCGGTTTCCGGCCGGCGGGCGGCTCTCCCCGATGAGGCGGCGGGAGGCGGCAAGAGCGGAGATTCTAGCCACCGGGGCGCGGCGGCGCGAACGAATTCCGCGGCCTTGAAGTCCCTCCCGACCGGGACCTCCGTACGGGTGTCATACCTGGGAGTGTCAGACCTGAGGGAGGGCCACTAGGGGGTCGCATGGGCCGGGAGGAGGAGGCGGGAGGCCTTGCGGTTCCGCCCGCAGGGCGATGCGGCGCGCACGCGGAAAACGCACCATGGATACATGAGCACCGCAACCTTCACCCCGATCCAGGGCGGCCGCCCGAGCGGCGCCACCGCCACTTCCGACTCCCCTCCCCGCCACCACCTCGGCAGCATGCTGCGCGCCGCCAAGGTCTTCGCGACGGCCGCCGTGAGCGTCGTCGTGCTGGGCGAATACGCCGAGGACGCGGGCGTCATACGCCGCTGACCGCCGGGCCGGACGGGACCGTACGGGCCGCGCGGTGAGTTGACTGATCCACTAGGGTCACGCGCGTGACCCGGAGTCCTGCCCTCAGCCGCTCGCCGTCGTCTCTCGCCGGTGTGCTGGTGACGGGCTCGCTGCTCGTGCTGGGCGTGCTCTGCATCGCCCTGCGCGTCCCGATGGCCGACGCTCTCGTCGACGGCTTCTCCGCCGCCGAGTGGGGCCCGCCCGCCGCGTATCCGCCGTTCGCGGCGATCCTGTTCACGCCGGCCGCCTGGCTGCCGACCGGCGCACTGAAGGCCGTGCTCGTCCTCGGCAACGCCGGCCTGCTCGCCCTGCTGATCACACTGTCCTGCCGCCTCGCGGGGCTGCCGGCCAGGCCCGGGCCCGTCCTGGCCGCCACCACCGCCGGGCTGTGGCTGGAGCCGCTGTTCCAGGCGCCGCTCCCGGGCCAGATCAACCTGGCCCTCGCCTGCCTGGTCCTGTGGGACCTGGGCCGGCCCGGCGCCGCGCTCGGCAAGGGCTTCGCGCTGGGCATCGCCGCCGGGATCACCCTCACCCCGGCGGCCTGCGTCCCGTACCTGCTGCTGACCGGCCGCGTCCGGGCGGGGCTGACGGCGCTGGCCGCCTTCACCGCCACCGCCCTGCTCGGGCTGCTCGTGCTCCCGGAGGCCTCCGCCGAGTTCTGGACCCGGCACCTGCCCACCGCCGCCCGGGCCCTCGTACTGGACTGGCCGGCCCTGTGGGTCTGGTGCGTCCCGCTGCTGGCGGTCCTGATCGCCCGGCGGACGCCCTCGCCGAGGTCACCCCTCGGGCAGCAGGATGTCCGCGTCGTCGAAGACTCGCAGGGCCACGAGCAGCAGGCGCCCGCGCGACACCATGTACTCCGCCACGATCTGTGAGGTGAGCCGGATCTCGCGGTCCTGCTCACCTGCTCCTATCGGCCGCGACAGCTCCGTGTACGGATCGCGGGCCAGGATTTCGAGCGCCTTGTCGAAGGAGGCGCGGCGTACGGGTTCCAGACGGTCACGATCGCGGCCCGCCGACTCCGTGAACAGAACCTCGTAGATCTCCTGGTGGGTCATACGGCCACCGTAGGGCTCGGCCACGGTGTCCGTCAGTCCGCGGCCAGCAGCTCGTCGGCGTCCATGATCCGGTAGGCGTAGCCCTGTTCGGCGAGGAAGCGCTGGCGGTGCGCCGCGAAGTCCTGGTCGATCGTGTCGCGCGCGACGACCGAGTAGAACCGCGCCTCGTGACCGTCCGCCTTCGGCCGCAGCACGCGGCCCAGGCGCTGGGCCTCCTCCTGGCGGGAGCCGAAGGTGCCCGACACCTGGATGGCGACCGTGGCCTCCGGCAGGTCGATGGAGAAGTTCGCGACCTTCGACACGACCAGCACGCTGATCTCGCCCTGGCGGAAGGCGTCGAAGAGCTTCTCGCGCTGCGCGTTGGAGGTCTCGCCCTTGATGACGGGGGCGTCCAGGTGCTCGCCCAGCTCGTCGAGCTGGTCGATGTACTGCCCGATGACCAGGGTCTGCTCGCCCCTGTGCTTGGCGACCAGCGCCTCGGTGACCTTCCGCTTGGTCGCCGTCGTCGCGCAGAAGCGGTACTTCTCCTCCGTCTCGGCGGTCGCGTACGCGAGCCGCTCCGACTCCGTCAGATTGACCCGGACCTCGACGCAGTCGGCGGGCGCGATGTAGCCCTGCGCCTCGATCTCCTTCCACGGCGCGTCGAACCGCTTCGGCCCGATGAGCGAGAAGACGTCCGACTCGCGGCCGTCCTCCCGTACGAGCGTGGCCGTCAGGCCGAGACGCCGGCGGGCCTGGAGGTCGGCGGTGAACTTGAAGACCGGCGCGGGCAGCAGGTGCACCTCGTCGTAGACGATCAGCCCCCAGTCCCGGGAGTCGAAGAGCTCCAGGTGCGGGTAGACACCCTTCCGCTTCGTCGTCAGGACCTGGTACGTGGCGATCGTGACGGGCCGGATCTCCTTGCGCGTGCCGGAGTACTCGCCGATCTCCTCCTCCGTCAGCGAGGTCCGCTTGACCAGCTCGTGCTTCCACTGGCGGGCCGAGACGGTGTTCGTGACCAGGATCAGCGTGGTCGCCTTCGCCATCGCCATCGCCCCGGCTCCGACCAGCGTCTTGCCGGCGCCGCAGGGCAGCACGACCACGCCGGAACCGCCGTGCCAGAAGCCCTCGACGGCCTGCTGCTGGTACGGCCGCAGCGCCCAGCCGTTCTCGGCCAGGTCGATCTGGTGCGCCTCGCCGTCCACGTAACCGGCGAGGTCCTCGGCCGGCCAGCCCAGCTTGAGCAGCGTCTGCTTGATCTGCCCGCGCTCGGAGGGGTGCACGGCCACGGTGTCGGGGTCGAGCCGCGCACCCACGAGCGGGGTGATCCGCTTCGAGCGCAGGATCTCCTCCAGCACCGGCCGGTCGGTGCTGGTCAGGACCAGCCCGTGCACGGGGTGCTTCGAGAGGGTGAGGCGGCCGTAGCGCGCCATGGTCTCGGCGACGTCGACGAGCAGCGCGTGCGGGACGGGGTAGCGGGAGTACTCGACGAGCGCGTCGACGACCTGCTCGGCGTCATGCCCGGCGGCCCGGGCGTTCCACAGCCCGAGCGGGGTGATCCGGTAGGTGTGGATGTGCTCGGGAGCCCGCTCCAGCTCGGCGAAGGGAGCGATGGCACGCCGGGCGGCTCCGGCGAGCTCGTGGTCGACCTCGAGAAGGAGGGTTTTGTCGCTCTGGACGATTAGTGGACCATTCACGCGCGGCGCCCCGTTTCACTCTGGTCAAACCTCCAGTGTGCCGTACGGCGCCGGGGCTGGGAACACGGCGCCCGGGGGCGTGGCCGTTCGCCGTTAGGGTTAGCGGCCCATGCCGTGCAGGAGCAGGGCGCGCGCGGCCGCGTCGTCCCCGGCCCTTCCAGCCTCGCTGGCGTTTGAGGCGCGGGGGTCCGGGGGCAGCGCCCCCGGCAACGGCGCGGCGCCAAAGATCGGGGCTCCGCCCCGGACCCCGCGCCTCACACGCCGGCGGGGCTGGATTCGGCCCGACGCGCCCCCGCCGGGCTGCGGGCGTTACAGGTGGTCCTCTGCCAGTTCTGCCACGCCCGTGATGCGGTGGAGGGCGTACGTGCGGACCTCGTCCGCCGTGTGGTCGTAGCCGGTGACGAAGCCGCCCTCCACGCGGACCGGTGCGATGACCCGCTGGCTGGCCGCGCCGTCCGCGTTCACGTAGCCGATCCATACCGCCGACCCGGTCAGCGCCGCCGCCTGCACCGTCGCCAGGGTCTCCGCCGCGCTCGTGCGCGGGAGTTCACCCGGCGCCCCGGCCCCGGCCCCGGTCGACGTCGACGGCGCCGGCTCCTTGCGCACCGCCGTCGCCGCCAGGTCGCCCGCGCGGATCGCGCGTACGGCCGCCCCCAGCAGCGTCGCGTCCGGCACCGGCGGACCCTCCGGCACCGGTACGGGCGCCGAGCGCGCCGGCGCGCGGTGGGCGTCGGCCCGCGCCACCAGGACGTCGCCGGTGCGGGACTCGGCGGCCGGCGCGTACCCCATCGCCCGCAACCCCTCCAGCAGCGCGGTCGGTTCGGCCTGCGCCGCCAGCACCGTCGGTGCGAGGCGGCGCAGCCCCAGCCCGGTCGAGCGCTTGTCGGCCAGGATCTCGCCGAGCATCGCGTCGTCGTCGCAGCGGACGTAGGACGAGGCCGCGCCGACCCGCAGGTGTCCGTGCCGCCGGGCGACGTCGTCGATCAGGTACGCGAGCGGCTGCGGGACCGGCGTACGGCTGTGCTCCTTGAGGAAGGCGTGCAGATCGGCGGCGGTGTGTCCGGCGTCCAGGGCCCGGCGCACCGAGCCGGGCGTGAAGCGGTACACCGTCGCCCCACCCTTCGACTCCACGTCCGCGAGCACCGCCAGGGTGTCGCCGAGCGGGCGGCGCAGCGGGCCGGGGGCCACCGCCGTCAGGTCGGCCTGGAGCAGCACGTGGTCCACCGGCTCCGGCAGCAGCGGGGCCAGCAGCGGCGCCGGGTCGCGGTGTTCCAGCAGGGCCCGGCCGGGCCCGGACAGGGCGCCCCGGCCGGTCACTCCGAGCACCTCGGCCTCGGTCAGCGCCCAGCGTGCGAGGCGGGCGCGCAGGTCGCTCGTACCGCGTACGGGACGCTCCCACGCGAGCCGGTCCAGCAGGGCCTGCGTGTCGGCGGACCCGCCCTCGGGCAGGGCGGCCAGGAGTTCCAGCACGCGCCGGCGCACTTCGGGGGCGGCGGAGCGGTCGAGTTCGGGGCCGAGCGCCGAGAGCGTGCGCCCCTTGGCGTCCTGTTCGCCGACCAGACCGGCGGTGCGGGTGGCCGGCAGCCAGGCGCGCGCGAGCACCGACCACCGCTCGGCGGGAGGCAGTTCGCACCAGTCGTCGAAGGCGGGGGTGGGCGCGTACCGCTCGTCCGCTTCCCCGTCGCTGGCCAGCAGCCCGGCCGCGTAGGCCAGTTCGATCCAGAAGGCCGCCGACTGCTCGGTGGCGTCCAGGGTGGCCGCGGCCCGCTTCAGGTCCCGTACGGAGAGCCCGCCCGCCCGCAGCACCGGCGGACCGGCGTGCTCCCAGGACTTCACCAGCTCCTCGACGGTGGACAGCGCGGCCAGCGCCTGCCCGGCGGCGTTCGCGTCCACAAGCTGTGGACGGTGCTCGCGGTGCGCGGGCACCGCCGGAGGCACCGGCGCGGTGTCCCGGTGCGCGAGGCCGCCCCGCAGGTGCAGCGCCACCTCGCGGGGCAGTACGACGGTCCGCGCCGTCGCGGGCAGCAGCAGCCCCCGGTCGCGCAGCCAGCGCACCGGCGGGGTCGGATTCGGGGTCACCTCGCCGTACGGCGGCCCCCACACGAGCCGCCCCAGCACCTGGTGCGCCTCCGCCGGGGCCTCGTCCAGCAGCGCCGACATCCGCTCCGGGTCGGTGAACAGCCCGGTCAGCGACGCCACAGCGGAGACCGGGTCATGGGTGGCGGGCAGCCCGACCGCCGCCACGATCTCCTGCACCCGCGTCGGCGACATCCCGGCCGTGGCCTCGGCGACGGTGGGCCCGAGGCCGGTCGGGGAAGGCCGCTGGGCGGAGGGCGCGAGCAGTTCGCGGGCGGTGCGCACCAGGCGCAGCCGGTCCTCGTCGCCCCACACCAGGGCCTGGTCGCGCAGGGTGCCCAGGGCCCGGGGGAGCGCGGCGCGGGCGCCGTTGTCCTCCCCGGTGGTGCCGTCCTCGCCGGTCAGCAGCGACTCCAGCACCGGGTACGGGCACGGGTCCGGGGCCACGGCGAGGGCCTCGGCGGTCTGCAGCGTGAAGCGGTCCAGGCGCTCCAGCGCCCGCACCACGGAGGCTCGGGTCCCGGCGCGGGTGGCCAGCTGGGTCACATCGCCGGGCACCGGGCTGAGCAGGTCCGGGCGCGCGCGCAGCAGGGTGGAGAGCGCCTCGTCGTCCCGCGCGCGCAGCGCCTCGGCGAGGGAGCGCGGGGCGCCGCTCGCGCCGGTTCCTCCCGCAGTTCTTGCCTCGGGCACAGTCGCCTCCTGGTCGCGTCGGCCGGTCAGTCGGCCGGTCCCCATCCGGCCAACGGTATCCGCTGCGCCCGGGGCGGCTCCATGGGCGCACGCGCTACCTTCGGGAGAGGCGGTACGGGAGGAGCCTGGGCGTGGGGATCGAAAGCGACCATCTGGTCTACGAATATCTGAGCCGCGTCGGGGACTTGGCGCAGCGGCGGCACCTGTCCTCGGGGGACCGGATGCGGCTGGTGGCGGGGCTGCGCGATGAGATCGACCGTCGGCGCGCCAAGTACGAGCCGGAGACCCCGGCCGCCGTACGCCGCATCCTGGAGCGGATCGGCACGCCGGAGGAGGTCCTGGACACCCTCGGCACCCTCGGCACCCTCGGCCACCGCTCGGGCTCCGCCGCCCCCGTGCCGTCGGAGTCCGGGCTGTCGGTACCCGCTCAGCGGGGGCCCGGCTTCCTGCGCCGCCAGGGCGCGCCGCCGCCGCCACGGCCGGCGTCGGCGGAGCCCGAGAACGTGCCGCCGCACCTGGCCGGCCTCGACGAACTCGGCCCTTCCGGCGGGGCCGAGCCCGACTGGTGGCGGGTGAGCCCGGGCGCGTACGGCGCGGGCCCGCAGGTCGAGGGCTTCGCGGGCGGCATCGAGATCCCGGACCTGTTCAAGGAGGGGCGGGCGGACGGGCCGGAGGAGGCGGCGGAGGCGGCGGAGGGGGACGCCGGGCAGGCGGCGCCGCCGCCCGGGCCGCCGCAGACGCGCGCGCGGACCCTCGTACGGTTCCTGCGCGAGCGGCGGCGCACGAAGAAGGAGGCGGCGGCGGCAGCGGCCGCGGAGCCCGAGGCCCCGGCCCCGGCGGCCCGGCCGCGGCCGAACGCCTTCCTGCTGATGGCCGCGGCCGTCCTCGTCGTCGGGGTGGTCACCGGCTACTGGCTGCTGCTCGTCGTCGGCTGGCTGCTGCCGTACGCCTCGCGGGTGCTGCGGCCGGCCGAGCGCAAATGGGCCGTCTTCGGTCCGCCCGGCGCGGTCCTCGCGGCAGCCGCGGTGTGGCTGTGGGGGCGGATGAACGACAAGTGGGGGCAGACCCTGGCCGACGACCAGCTGAGCGGGGCGCTGCACGGAATGTGGCCATGGCTCCTACGGGCCGCGGCACTGGCCTCTGTTCTGTACCTGGTCTGGCGAGCCCGCAGACGGTAGAAGCGCGCGCCGGACCGGCGCCTGCGCGGGCGGTACGGGCCTACGCGCGCGCAGGGGCGGACCGGTACGGGACCACGCGCGTGCGGGGCCGGTGTACCGCCCCCGCACGCGCGTGAGGCGGGGCCCCACGGGTCGGTCAGCCGCCGGCGATTGTCGTCTGGCCTTGTTCCATCGGCTGGCTGTCCGCGGTCTTGACCAGGTTCAGGAATGCGGGGGCCTTGGCGATGTCCAGGAGCTGGTCGTTCGTGATGGGCGCCGAGGTGTTCGAGGCCTCGTGCGCGCCGATGTACAGCTCGACGTTGCTCTTGCCGTAGTGGAAGGAGAGCCAGGACTCGGTGATCGTGTTGCCCATCGGCATGGTGGACGCATCGGCCTCGATGCCGCCAGGCAGGGTGGTCTTCTTGCAGGTGACGCCCTTGATCTCGCGGCACGGCTTGGGGGCCTGGTGCGACGGCCGTACCGAGAAGATGACGACGAACGTCTTCCCGTCCTTGGTGGCCCGGTACTGACGCACGTTGAGGTCCGTCCGCTGCACGGTGCCGAGCGCCGGCGGCAGCAGTTCCTGGAGCACGCCGACGGCCTGGTTCTGGAAGTTCTCCTGCCGGGCCCGCTCGGCGGGCGGCAGATCCGCCATCGAGGATTCGCCGGGGGTCGGTTCGATGTGGACCGGCGGCGGCGGCCCGGCGTCCGGCGGGGCCGCCGCCACCCCGACCACCCCGGCGGGACCGCCCGTCCCCTTGGCGTCGTCGCCCGGCAGGCCGACGACCCCGGCCACGGAGAGCGCGGCCACGGCCAGCACCCCGCCGCCGATCGCCGCGCGGACGCGCGCCTTGCGGCGCAGGCCCTGGACGCGGGCCGGGCCCGACAGGTCCACCAGCGCGGGAAGGTCCGCGGTGGCGCGGTCCATCGCGTCCCGGACCAGCAGCACGGCCCTCTCGTCCGCACGGTCCGTGAAGTCCGTGAGGCCCGTGAGGCCCGTGAGGTTTTCGTTGGTACCCATGACGCTCTCCTCAGCTCTCGGTGGCGTAGATGTGGGCCTCGCCCAGCTGCGTGCGAAGCTTGGCCAAGGCGCGCGAGCACTGGCTCTTGACCGTTCCCTCACTGCAGCGCAGCAGCGAGGCGACCGTCTCGACGCTGAGGTCCTCCCAGTAGCGCAGGACGACCATCGCCCGGGCCCGCGGCGGCAGTTGGGCTAGCGCGGCGAGCAGGGTGACGCGCAGCTCGGCGTGTTCGGGCAGGGGCGCCGGATCGGCGTGCCGGTGGGCCAGGAGGTCCCGCAGCCGCCGCCGTCGCTCGGCGAGGAAGGTACGGGTCAGCACCGTCCTGGCGTACGCCTCGGGATGGTCGGCGGCGGACACCCGCCCCCAGTGCTGGAACAGCTTCGCGAGCGTGGTCTGCGTCAGATCGCGTGCGCCGTCGGCGTTCCCGCACAGCAGGTACGCCGTCCGGTACAGCTTGCGCTGACTGGCCCGGGCAAAGGCCTCGAAGTCGTGCTCGGTGCCTGGCGGCATCCGCCCTCCCCTTCACATCGTGTCTCTCACCCCTGTCCTGAGTGCGGCCGCACGGAAAAGGTTGAACACGAATTCTGGAGGATGAGGGTTTCGGGGGATGCGATGCCGTCTCGACCGCCCGAGGCGGGCGTTCCCCCGGTGTACGCCCCGTGTCACCCTGCCGTTCGGTCGCCTCGGCACAATGGCCGGTATGAATCTCACCGTCGGCTTCGACCTCGACATGACCCTCATCGACTCCCGCCCGGGCATCAAGGCCGCCTACCAGGCCCTCTCGGCCGAGACGGGGACGTTCATCGACGCCGACGCGGCGGTCACCCGGTTGGGCCCGCCCCTGGACGAGGAACTCGCGTACTGGTTCCCGGAGGCCCAGATCGCGGCCGTGGCGGACCGCTACCGGGCGATCTACCCCACGTACGCCATCGAGCCGACCCCGGCCATGCCGGGCGCCCGCGAGGCGATCGAGGCCGTGCAGGCGCTCGGCGGCCGGGCGATCGTCGTCACGGCCAAGCACGAGCCCAACGCGCGCCTGCACCTGAAGCACCTCGGCATCGAGGCGGACGCGGTCATCGGCTGGCTCTGGGCGGAGGCCAAGGCCGGTGCGCTGCGCGAGTACGGGGCGCAGGTCTACGTCGGCGACCACGTGGGCGACGTACGCGGGGCCCGTACGGCCGGCGCGCTGTCCGTGGTGGTGCCGACCGGCCCCTGCCCGGAGTCGGACCTGCGCGCGGCGGGCGCGGACGTGGTCCTGCCGGACCTCACCGCGCTGCCGCAGTGGCTCGCCCAGTACGTGGCCGCGCAGCCGGCCTCCTAGGTCCCTCCCCGGCCGCCCCCGGGGCACCCGCTCACGCCTGTGAGGCCCGGGCCGCCTTGCGCTGCGCCGCGGCCGAGCGGAGCACGCCCGCCGCGGAGATGGCGAAGCCGACGCCCATGAGCATGCACACCGCCCACGCGTACGAGGGGAAGGGGTCGATGTCGAGGAACAGCGGGGCCATCGTCGCCAGGGTGGCCACGGCCCCGGCGATGAACACGATGCCGCCGGCCTTGACCAGCCCGTCGCCGGGCCGCGCTTCGTCGCAATGAGGAGTAACAGTCACCCGACCAGGGTAGTTGCCTGGCCGAAGGCAGCCGACGGTGAAGGACCGGGGAACGTCTTGTCACCCGGCCTCCGACCATTAGCCTTGGGGTGGCGGGTCACACATGGCCCGCTGCGCTGTTATCCGGAGCCGTTCCACGGCATCTCGGACCCCATCGAGCACAAGGACAGAGGACGGACGTGCCTACCGGCAAGGTCAAGTGGTTCAACAGTGAGAAGGGCTTCGGCTTTCTCTCCCGCGACGACGGCGGAGACGTCTTCGTCCACTCGTCGGTGCTCCCTGCCGGGGTCGATTCCCTCAAGCCCGGCCAGCGCGTCGAGTTCGGTGTCGTCGCGGGTCAGCGCGGTGACCAGGCACTTTCGGTGACGGTACTGGACCCGGCGCCGTCCGTCGCGGCGGCGCAGCGGCGCAAGCCCGACGAGCTCGCCTCGATCGTGCAGGACCTCACGACGCTGCTGGAGAACATCACTCCGATGCTGGAGCGCGGCCGCTACCCCGACAAGGTGCACGGCACGAAGATCGCCGGGCTGCTGCGCGCGGTGGCGGACCAGCTCGACGTCTGATCCGATCCGTACGCACGACTCCGTACGCACGACTCCGTACGCACGACTCCGTACGCACGACGGTGCCCCGCCACTCCCTCGACGAGTGGCGGGGCACCGTCGTACGACGACAGGGCCTAGCTAGGGGAAGGCCAGCGCGTCGGGCGCGATGGCCGGTACCAGTCCCTCGGCCGCCGCCCGGGTCAGCAGCCCGCGCACCGCCGCGTAGCCGCAGTCGCCGAGGTCGGCGGTGAACTCGTTGACGTAGAGCCCGATGTGCTGGTCGGCGACGGCCGGGTCCAGCTCCTGCGCGTGGGCGCGTACGTACGGGCGGGAGGCCTCCGGGTCGTCCCAGGCCATCCGGACCGACGTACGGGCCGACTCGGCCAGCGCGCGCAGCCGCCCGGCACCCAGCGAGCGCTTGGCGATGATCGCGCCGAGCGGGATCGGCAGGCCGGTCGTGGACTCCCAGTGCTCACCCATGTCGGCCAGGCAGTGCAGCCCGTAGTCCTGATAGGTGAACCGGGCCTCGTGGATGACCAGTCCGGCGTCCACCCGGCCGTCGCGGACCGCCGGCATGATCTCGTTGAACGGCAGGACGACCACCTTGCCGACGCCCTCCGGCAGAACGTCCGCCGCCCACAGCCGGAACAGCAGGTAGGCGGTGGAGCGTTCGCTCGGCACGGCGACGGTCCTGCCGGCCAGGTCCACCCCCGGCTCCCGGGTCAGCACCAGGGGGCCGCAGCCACGCCCCAGCGCCCCGCCGCACGGCAGCAGCGCGTACTCCTCCAGCACCCACGGCAGGACCGCGTACGACACCTTCAGCACGTCCAGCTCGCCGCGCTCGGCCATGCCGTTGGTGAGGTCGATGTCGGCGAAGGTGACGTCGAGGGCGGGCGCGCCCGGGACGCGGCCGTGCGCCCAGGCGTCGAAGACGAAGGTGTCGTTCGGGCAGGGCGAGTAGGCGATCTTCAGCGGTTCACCGGTGCTCATGGCGTTCTTCACGTTCTCCCCAGTTCGCGAGTACGGGCCCCAGCGCGCGGAAGCCGTCGGCGAGCGCGGTGAGCGCGTCCCCGATCCGCCAGGCGGCACGGTCGCGCGGGCCCACGGCGTTGGACACGGCGCGGATCTCCAATACGGGCAGCCCGTGCGCGGCGGCCGCCTCCGCGACCCCGAACCCCTCCATGGACTCGGCTCCGGCCAGCGGATGCCGGGCGGCGAGCTCGGCGGCGCGGGCGGCGGTACCGGTGACGGTGGAGACGGTCAGCACGGGCGCGAGCAGTGCCCCGGTCGCCTCGGCGGCGCGGGCGGCGAGCTCGGCGGGCGGCAGGTGCACGCTGTGCCCGAAGCCGAGCGCGGTCACGCTGAGGAAGCCCTCGGGGGTCTCGGCGCCCAGGTCGGCGGCGACGATCGCGTCCGCGACCACGAGGGAGCCGAGCGGGGCGGCGGGCGCGAACCCGCCGCCGATGCCGGCGGAGACGACGAGCGCGTAGCCGGTGTGGTCGGGGGGCACGGCCAGGGCCGTGGCGGTGCCGGCGGCGGCCGCCGCCGGCCCGACGCCCGCGACGAGCACGTCGAAGGCGATGCCCGGGAGGTCCCGGCGGGTGATGGGGTACCCGCCGGGGAGGGTGCGCGGCTCAGGACCGGGGGTGTCCGGATGAGGGGTCAGAGCGGTGATGACGGAGTCTGCCTCCGCCACCACCGCGGTCACGACGAGCGCGCGCACCGGTGTCGCCCGGTTACTTGAGCTTGAGGGTGAAGGACCAGACGGCGAGCGGCTTGCCGTCCTCGCCGATCTGGAGGAACGCCAGCTTCTTCGAGGCGGGGGCCTCGCCCTGGCCGCCGGTCGCGAAGACGTCGGCGCCGGGGAAGCTGCGGTAGGTGTGGGAGGAGGGCTCGGTGATCGGCTGGCCGTCCAGGACCGCCGACCACCGCTTGCCGTCCTCGACGACGTCCGGCTCGACCCCGAGACGCAGGGTGTCGCCGCGGCCGTACTCCACGGTCTTGGGGTTCTTGAGGTTGGTGAGGCACTCCTGGACCTGGTCCATGGAGAGCTCCTTGCCCTTGTTGTGGCAGGAGGCTTCGGCGGACACCGACGACGTGCCGACCGTCACGGTCGCCAGCGGTGTCGGCTTGTCGCAGGCGGAGAGGAGGAGGAGGCCGGCGGACACGGCTCCGAGGGCCGCGACGCTGCGGCGGGCCCTACCCGAGAAAAGCGGTGCGGTCATGAGCCGAAGGCTATCGGGCCGGTGGGCTGCGCCGCCGCACGGGGTCCCGCCGCCGCGCCGCTGCCGGGGCTCCGCCCCGGACCCCGCGCCTCAAACGCCGGCGGGTCTGAAAGATCGGGGCTCCGCCCCGGACCCCGTGCCTCACACGCCGGCGGGGCTGGACATCACGCCACCCGGGGGCGGGAGGCTCCCTGGGGGTGGCGGGGGGAGGAGAGGAGGCCGCGGATGGCCATCGTCGCGCCCAGGGCGACGATCGTCGCGGCGACGGACATGCCCAGTACGCCGTTCAGCGGCAGGGCGATGCCGATCGCGCCGCCCAGCACCCAGGCCATCTGGAGCAGCGTCTCCGAACGGGCGAAGGCGGAGGTGCGTACGGCCTCCGGGACGTCCCGCTGGATCATCGCGTCCAGCGAGAGCTTCGCCAGCGCCTGGCAGAAGCCCGCCGTCGCGCCCAGCACGGCCATCAGGAACCCGCTGAAGAAGAGCGCCGCGAACACGGCGGCCGTGAGGGTCAGGCACAGCACCGCCGCGATGATGCCCTCGGGTGCCCGCGCGCGCAGCCACGCCCCCACCGCCGTCCCGCACGCGTTCCCGACGCCCGCCGAGACGGCCACGATGCCGAGCGACACCGCCGCGCTCTGCCCCGAGAGGGGATGCTCGCGCAGCAGGAACGCCAGGAAGAAGATCAGGAACCCGGACAGCCCGCGCATCGCGGCGTTCGCCAGCAGCCCGCACAGCACCGAGCGGCTGACCGTGCGCAGGCCGGGCCGCTTCGAGTGCGCCTCGTGCGTGGACAGCCGGGCCCGGCCCTCGCCCTTCGCCTCGTCCACCTTGTGCGGCAGCGTGAAGGCCGCGAAGGTGCCGCACGCGAAGATCACGCAGGACCCGTACAGCGGCCACTCGGGCCCGATCGTGTGCAGAGCGGCCCCCACTGGCGCCGCCGCGCCCGTGGCCAGCAGGCCCGCCAGCGTGACCCGGGAGTTCGCCTTGACGAGTGAGAACGTGGGCGGCAGGAGGCGCGGGACCACGGCGCTGCGTACGACTCCGTACGCCTTCGAGGCGACCAGCACGCCCAGCGCCGCCGGATACAGCTCAAGGCCCCCCGTGGCCACCGCGCCCGACATCATCAGCGCCAGCAGCGCGCGGGTGAGCATCGCGGCCGCCATCGCGGCCCGGCGGCCGTGCGGGAGCCGGTCCAGCAGCGGACCGATCACCGGGGCCAGCAGGGTGAAGGGGGCCATCGTGATCGCCAGGTACAGGGCCACTCGGCCCCGTGCCTCGTCCGTGGGCACGGAGAAGAAGACCGTCGAGGCCAGGGCCACCGTGATCATCATGTCGCCGGCGCCGTTGATGCCGTGCAGCTCGATCAGCTTGCCGAGGCCCGATTCGCCGGCCCCCTGCGCGTGCGTGGCCCGCCGGATTCCGCGCGCCGTGCCGGTGATGGGCAGGTGCAGGGCACGCCCCAGGGCCCGGCCGGCCCGCCTGGCCGGTCCCGAGCCGTCGTCGGACGACCGTACGGGTGCCACACTCGACATAGTGCCCCACCCGGTCCCGCCGGGCGCCTCCCGGCGCGTCGCGGAGCCGGTCGCTTGTCCGCGAATCGGACCTTGCATGTGTGCCCGAGGCTTGAGAGGAGGTAGCGTGCGTAGCGCGCCACCGGCGGTTGCTCCTGGCCGCGCGCCTCTTCGTGATCCCGCAGAATGGATCGCATAAAGGTGCGCCCGGAGTCCGATCGGGTGCGGACGTCGACGCGGCCCTCTGGTCCGCTCCGCCCGCGCCACGTACGGACAGCACCGACGGGTCGTTGTGGACGACAGTACGGACGGCGCACACGTGAGACGGCGTAGGAGAGAACGAGACCAGTGAGTGCTGCGACGACGCGAAGCCGTACCCCGCGTACCCCCGACCGCCTGTGCGTCGAGGCGGTAGAACTCGCCCGTGCGGCGGCCGAGGAGGCCGCCTTCCCCGGTGTGGTGGGCGCTCACGTCTCCGCCGTCGCGGAGGGCGACCGGGTCGTCACCCACTTCTTCGAGTCCAAGGAACCGGGCTACCGGGGCTGGCGCTGGGCGGTCACCGTGACCCGCGCCTCCCGCGCGAAGAACGTCACGCTCGACGAAACGGTGCTGCTGCCCGGCGAGGACGCGCTGCTCGCCCCCGAGTGGGTGCCGTGGAGCGAGCGGCTGCGCCCCGGCGACCTGGGCCCGGGCGACCTGCTGCCCACCGCCGCCGAGGACCTGCGGCTGGAGCCGGGCTGGACGGGCGAGGACGCCCCGCCGCCGAACTCGGTGGTCTCCGAGGAGATGGCCGAACTGGTCGAGGCCGAGGACGCCGACGTCACCGACCGCACGGTGGTCCCCGTACGGGGCTCCATCACGTCGGTCGCCGAGGAACTGGGCATGCGCCGGGCGCGCGTGCTGTCGCGGTACGGGCTGCACAGCGCGGCCGACCGCTGGGACGAGGGCTTCGGCGCGAAGACCCCGATGGCGCAGGCCGCGCCGGCCTCGTGCGTCTCCTGCGGCTTCCTCGTCGCGATCGGCGGCTCGCTCGGCCAGGCCTTCGGGGTGTGCGCGAACGAGTTCAGTCCGGCCGACGGGCACCTGGTGTCGCTGTCGTACGGCTGCGGCGGTCACTCGGAGGCTGCGGTCATGCCGGCACCGCTGCGGCCGGCTCCGCCGGTGCTCGACTCGATGGCCTCGGACGAGTTCACCCTGCGCCCCGCCGCGGACACGGGCTCGGTCCCGGTCACGGACCTCCCGGCGCCGGACCTCGGCCACTCGTAGCCGTCGCCGGGGGCCCTTTGCCTGCGGCGCTGAAACTCCAGCCCCGCCGGCGTTTGAGGCGCGGGGTCTGGGGCGGAGCCCCAGGAGCGGTGGCGCGGCCGAACCGGTCAGTCTCGCGGCCGGCGGCGGAAGAGGCGCTTCGCGCCGAAGACCAGCACCAGGCCCGCCGCCAGGACCAGCGCTCCCTTGCCGAAGCTGCCCGTCGGCTCCGGCGAGACATCGGCCCCCGCCGGGGCGCCCGGCTGCGGAGAGCCGGTGGCGGAGCCGCCCTCCGCCGGGGCCGCGGTCACCGGGACCGCGATGACCCGGCTGCCCTCCCCTTCCGCGCCGAACATCAGCGTGGAGCCGTCCGCCGTGTACGTCACCGACTCCGCCTGCCCCTGCCACGGCGCGTCCACCCGCTCGCCCTCGCCCACCGGCCGGCCGTCCTTCCACGGGTACGTGCGGGCCGTGAAGTAGCCCCGCAGGGTCAGCCGGCTCCCGTCGGGGGAGAACGCCCCGTCCGTCACCCACGGCACGTCGGCGACCCGCCGGAACACGTTCGCCCCGCCCGTCGACAGCTGCGCGGGACCCTCGTACAGCCCGCCCTTGTTCTCGTCCTTGCTCGCGATGTAGACCCGCCCCGTCACCGGATGGACCATCAGCGCCTCCGCGTTGCGCGCCCCGTCCGCGTACCGCACCGTGAACTGCGTGGCCTTGACGGTGACATCGCCCAGGTGCTTCGGCTCCGGGAAGCGGTAGATCCACACGTGGTCCCAGGTCCCGTTCCGGTTGTCGCCGATGTCCCCGACGTAGAGCTGCCCGTCCGGCCCCAGCGAGATCGCCTCGACGTCGCGCGGTTTGCCGATCCCCGTCAGCGTCACCCGGGCCAGCGTCCTGCCCGTGGCCGAGTCCACCGCGTAGACGTACGGGCCGTCGTCGCTGTCGTTGTGCGTCCAGTACACGCCCGGGTGGATCCGGCTGGTCGCCAGCCCGCTCGACTCCCTGATCCGCGGATCGGAGATGGTGAACGAGGAGGCCTCGGAAGGCCCGGCCGCGGCGGCCGCACCCGGCAGCGGCACGGCGAGGGCGGCGGTAGCGGTAGCGGCAACGACAGCGGCAACGACAGCGGCGGCGGCAGCGGCGGCGGCGGACGGCAAGGGCAGGCGCATCCCCCCAGCCTGCCAGTACGCGGCGCGTGTCCGGCGTCACAGGCGTTCCTGTCGCGCGATCCGCGATGATGACCGGATGCGTTTCATGTTCGTCGGCGACTCCATGACCATCGGACGCGCCGGCGACTACACCTGGCGCTACCGGATGTGGCAGCACCTCAACTCGACGTTCGGCGGCCCCTACCGGATCGTCGGCCCGCGCAGCGAGCTCTACGACACCTCCGCCGGCGCGCCCACCAGCCACGCGTACGCCGACCCGGGCTTCCCGGAGCACGCCCGCCGCCACCTGGCCGGCTGGGGCGAGGGCTGGCAGCACATGGCCCCGCTCATCGGCCCCGCCGCCGGCTCCGCCGGGGCCGACGTCCTGCTCGTCTCCCTCGGCCTGATCGACCTGGGCTTCTACACCGACGCCGAGCAGACCGCCGCCAACGTCCGCCGGTTCGTCGCCGGGGCCCGCGCCGCCCGTCCCGGCGTCCGCATGGTCCTGCTGCCCGTCATCCCGAACAGCCGGGCCGAGGAGGACGCGCCCTTCGCGGCCGAGGTCGCCCGCTTCAACGAGCTCCTCGCGAAGGCGGTCGCCGACCTGACGACCGCCGCCTCGCCGATCCTGCTGGCCGCGCGCCCGGACTCGTACGACATCCACCAGGACACCTACGACGGCACCCACCCCAACGCCTCCGGCGAGCACCGGCTGGCGGGGGAGTTCGCGGCGGCCCTGCACCAGGCGTGGGGGATCGGCGGCCCCTACCGGCCCGAGCAGGGGCCGCGAGCGCGGTAACGGGCCCTTCGGGGAAGGGGTCTTGCTTCGAGCGCACTCCAAGCAGTTGGCTAGTGCCCCATGAAGTACACACAGCTCGGACGCACCGGCCTCAAGGTAAGCCGACTTGTACTCGGCACCATGAACTTCGGTCCCCAGACCGGGGAGCCCGAAAGCCACTCGATCATGGACTCCGCGCTCGACGCGGGCATCAACTTCTTCGACACCGCCAACGTCTACGGATGGGGCGAGAACAAGGGCCGCACCGAGGAGATCATCGGCACCTGGCTCGCTCAGGGTGGGCGGCGCCGCGAGAAGACGGTGCTCGCCACCAAGGTCTACGGCAGCATGGCCCCGGAGGGCGACTCCTGGCCCAACTACGACCGCCTGTCGGCGCTGAACATCCGGCGGGCCGTCGACGCCAGTCTCAAGCGGCTCCAGACCGACTACATCGACCTCTACCAGTTCCACCACGTGGACCGGCGGACCCCCTTCGAGGAGATCTGGCAGGCCGTCGAGGTCCTGGTCCAGCAGGGCAAGATCCTCTACGCGGGCTCGTCCAACTTCCCCGGCTGGAAGATCGCCCAGGCCAACGAGACCGCGGCGCGCACCGGACGGCTCGGACTGGTCAGCGAGCAGTGCCTCTACAACCTCGCCGAACGGCGCGCGGAGATGGAGGTCATCCCGGCCGCCGAGGCGTACGGGCTCGGCGTCATCCCGTGGTCCCCGCTGCACGGCGGCCTGCTGGGCGGGGTCATCAAGAAGGAGGCCGACGGCGGCCGCCGTGCCTCCGGGCGGTCGGCGGACGCACTGGCCAACAGCACCGTACGCGCGCAGGTGCAGGCGTACGAGAACCTGCTGGAGAAGCACGGTCTGGAGCCGGGCGAGGTCGGGCTGGCCTGGCTGCTGACGCGTCCCGGGGTCACCGGGCCGATCGTAGGGCCGCGTACGCAGGGGCAGCTCGACTCGGCGCTGCGCGCGGTGGAGCTGGATCTCCCGGAGGAGGTCCTGGCGGGTCTGGACGAGATCTTCCCCGGGCCGGGGCCGTCGCCGGAGGCCTTCGCCTGGTAGCTACTGGCCGACGGCAGCCGCCACGGCCACGACGAGGAACATCAGCACGAGCACACCGGCCATCACACGGTTTCTGGTCTTGGGATCCACCCGTCGAGCCTAACGCGGCAGCCCCCGCATCCTGGACGCGGGGGCTGTGCCGTGGCGCGGGTCACGCCGGCGTGGCAGCGGCCGTGGCGGCCTACTGCCAGCTCATGTCGTTCGTCGAGGCGACCGGGGGCTGGACCGTCGGGAGGTCGGCGGCGGAGGCCACCGCCGGGGTGGCGAGGGCGAGGGTGAGGGCGGCGACCGCGGCGGCCTGGGCGATGCGGGTGATGCGGGTGATGTCCATGGTGTCCGGTTCCCTTCGGGCAGAGCGGTACGGGTTACGGGTGGTCCCGGCCGGTCCTGCGCCCCGCGGTGGCGCCGTCCCTTTCCGGTGAGAGACAGCTAAGTCGGGCCCGCGCCGTGAATGAAGGGCCTACGGGTGGCCCAAACCGTCCCTGGACGGATGCGGACAGGCATGGCCGGCTGCCGCCCCCTTAGGGGTGTCCGGCTAGGCCGCCCCTTCAGGCCAGCGATAGGGGCATCAGCGGGACACCGACCCCCAGCAGCCGCGACGGCGGCAGCGCGCCGGCCCCCAGGAGGCGCCGGCAGACGGTCTCCGCCCGCTGCTCGGCCTCCTCCAGGGAGTCCGACAGCAGGTAGAACCCGAGGGTGAAGTGGTGGGCGGGCTGTAAGTGCACCGCCAGGTGCTCGACACGGTCTCCGGGCGCCAGCCCCGCACGGGCCGCCGCGCGCAGGTCGTCGGGTACTTCGGCCGGAGGGATCGTACGCAGCCGTGCATGGACGAGGTACATGTCTTCTACGGTCACCCGCGCCGCACGCTCCAACCACCAACGGCCGTGGCCGGTTGCGGCCTTGACCGCTTCTGTCCAGTCCGCGCTCCCTCTGGGATGATCAAGGTGGCAGGCAGGCACTCAGGGTCGGGGGGACCACATGCTGACCGAACTCGGGCTCGACGTCAGAGCCGAAGCCGTCTATCGCGCCATGCTCGTGCGGCCCGCGTCGGGGGTGGCGGCCCTCGCCGCCGCGGTCGGGTACACCGAGGACGACGTACGCGGGGCCTTGGACCTGCTCAGCGAGCTGGCCCTGGTCCAGCCTTCCGCCGAGGACAGCGGGCGGCTGCGCGCGGTCTCCCCGGACATCGGCATGGAGATCCTCATGGCCCGGGGCCAGGCCGAACTCGCCGCTCAGCAGCAGCGGTTGGAGGCCTCGCGGGCGGCGGCGGCCCGGCTGATCTCCGAGTACTCGCAGCTGCGGCCCTCCTCCAGCCATCCCGGAGTGGAGCAGCTCATCGGCCTCGACGCGGTGCGCGACCGGCTGGTCGCGCTGACCCGTGAGACCCAGGAGGAACTGCTCGCGTTCTCGCCGGACGCCACGCTCAGCGCGTCCGCCCTCGCCGCCTCCCGCCCGCTCAACCGGCAGTTGCTGGAGCGCGGGGTGCGGATGCGTACCGTCTACCTGGACAGCGTTCGCAACAACCGCCCCTCCATCGAGCACGCCAACTGGCTCGCGGAGCTGGGCGGTCAGGTGCGTACGGCGCCGTCGCTGCCGACCCGGATGCTCATCGTGGACCGCCGGACGGCGCTGATCCCGGTGAGTGACGACTCCTCCGCCGGGGCGGTCGTCCTCACCGGGCACGGGATGCTCGTGGCCTTGTGCGCCCTCTTCGACTCGACGTGGGCTTCGGCGCAGCCGCTGGCGGAGGTGGCCGTACGGGGCCCGCACGGGCTGACGGCGCAGCAGGCGGCGGCCGTGCGGCTGCTGGCGGAGGGCCACACGGACGACGCGATCGCCAAGCGTCTCGGGGTGTCCTCGCGTACGGCCCGGCGCATCGCCAACGAGTTGATGGACCGGCTCGGCGCCCGCAGTCGCTTCCAGGCCGGCGTCCGCGCGGTCCAGCAGGGCTGGCTGCCCGCGCAGGTGTAGCCCCCGGCCCCGTACGCAACCACCCGAGCCGCCCGGCCGGATCACGAAAGGTGATCCCGCCGGGCGGTTTTCGTTCGGGGCAATGGGGGTGGGCGGCGGGGTGGCCGACCGTTCTGGCCGGGTCCGTCCAGGGCCGGTTGGGGCCAGCCGATCTCTCTTCCGGTGGGTCCGGGCAGCGGCGAATCTGGTGCTCGTCCACCGGGGCGCAAGCCCACCGACTACTCACCGGACGCACTTCCTTTCGCCTCACCCGGACCGCTGCACCTGCAGGGCAGCTGTCCACCGCAGCACATCACCGAAGTCCCCGTTTCTCCGCCGCTGGTCGAGCGTCCCCGCTCCCAACGGCCACCCACCCGAGCCCGAAGTGGAGCACAGCCATGTCCCGCCACACCCGAAACATGCGAAATGTGCGGAACACCAGAAATACCCGCCACGCTGCGGTTGCCGCGCTGCTCGCCGGCGCCGTCGCCGCAGGCCTGGTCGGCACCATGGGAACGGCGGCGGCCGCCCCCGCCGCGAGCGCCGTCGAATCCGAGCACCTGCACGCCGACCTGACCCCGCTGACCGCTGCGGAGCTGGGCATCACGGAGCCTTCCGGGGCCACCACCGCCTCGACGTCGGTCGCCAGCGAGCGGCCGCTGTTCCAGATGCCGTTCCGGTGCGGCGAGACCTGGCTGGGTTCGTCCCGCGCAGACCACAGCCCCACCCCCTATGCCATCGACTGGACCCACGGCAGCACGACCTACGGTGCTCCGGTGGTGGCCAGCGAGGGCGGTGTGGTGACGCTCACGGACCTGGGCGGCACGAGCTACGGCAAGTACGCCCGCATAGACCACGGCAACGGCTACATGACCCTGTACGCACACCTGAGCAGCTTCAGCGTCTCCAGCGGCACCTACGTGGAGCGGGGCGATCAGATCGGCGCCGTGGGCAGCACCGGCAACTCCAGCGGAGCGCACCTGCACTACGAGCAGCGCCTCAACGGCGAGTTGGTGGCCAACACCTTCGACGGCGCCACCTTCAGCGGCTCCGGCGACTGGTCGAGGTCGCTGACCAGCAACAACTGCGAAGCCCCCGAGCCGGTCGATGTCGGTATGACCGATCTGGCGTCCGCCGATCTGAATGGCGACGGGATCATGGATGTCGTGGCGGTGGAGGTCTCGTCCGGCAAGCTGTGGCTTTACAGGGGGACGAGCACGGGCACCATCGCGTCCCGTGTGGAGATCGGTTCGGGTGGTTGGAACGGGATGTCCAACCTTGTGGGCGGTGATTTCAGCGGTGACGGCAAGGACGACATCGTGGCGATGGAGGAGTCCAGCGGAAAGCTGTGGCTGTACAAGGGTGCCAACAACTCGACTCTCACGAGCGGTGGTTCGCGTGTGGAGATCGGTTCGGGTGGTTGGAACGGCATGTCGGACCTGACGGAGCTCAACCTGAACGGTGACGGGTGGCCCGACCTCGTGGGGGTGGAGAAGTCCACCGGCAAGCTGTACCTGTACCCGGGTGACGGCAGTGGTGTGAGTGCCCGTCAGGAGATCGGTACCGGGGGTTGGAACGGGATGTCCAATCTGACCGGGATGGACTTCGACAACGACGGTACCGAGGACTTGGTGGCGGTCGAGGAGTCCACCGGGAAGCTGTTCCTCTATCGCGCTGCCCTCCCCGGTGTGCTGGCTTCTCGTGTGGAGATCGGTTCGGGTGGCTGGAACGGCATGTCCGACCTGATCGGTGGGGCCCTGATGAACGCCAACGCGGCGGACGATCTGGTGGCGGTCGAGGACGCGACCGGCAAGCTCTTCGTCTACCCGGGCACCGGCACGGCCCTGGGCGCCCGCAAGGAGATCGGCACCGCCGGCTGGTAACCGGTACTACGAGGCGGCCTCCCCCCAGGGGCGGGCCGCCTCGCGCCGTACGGGGTTCAGCCGCCCTGGCCCTCCAGCGGCCAGGCGCCGACCACCTCGTACCGCGGCTGTTCCCCGGGAATCCCGGACACCGGCAGCCGGCTCCGCACCAGGCTCAACTCCGTGACTTGCCACGGCGAACCCTCGAAGGGGCCGAGCGCCGCCACGTACGGCCGCAGGTCCATGTCGGTGCGGGCGCGGGCCAGGCTCAGGTGCGGGACGTACCTGCGGTGCTGCTCCATCGGTACGCCGGCCCGCCGGGCGGCGGCCTCGGCCCGTTCGGCGAGCGTCCGCATCGCGTCGATCCCCCCGGCGGCCCCGACCCACAGCGCGCGGGCCCCGAAGTGCCCGGAGCCGTGGAGGCGCAGCGTGAAGGGGGCCGACCGGTGGGCGGCCCGGGCGAGCCGGGCGTGCAGGTCCGGGAGTACCTCGTCCCGTACCTCCCCCATGAAGGCGAGGGTGAAATGCCAACCCGCCTCCTGGGTCCAGCGCAGCCGGTCGTCGCCGGGCAGTGCCCGTACGGCCTCCCGCAGCTCGGAAACGGCCGCCTCGGGCGGCAGGACGGCGGCGAACAGTCTCATACGCCGAGCCTACGTCGGCGCGCGCGGCGGCCCGCCCGCGGCGCCGCTGCCGTGGGCTCCGCCCCGGACCCCGCGCCTCAAACGCCGGCGAGGCTGAATTGGCGGAGCCCCAGGGGCCGGTGCAGCCGGATTACGCTGCCCTCACCAGTTCACGGGACCGCACCGACGGGACGAACGCCACCCCCCGCCGATCCACCCGCAGGCGGAGGTTCCCGACCCGCGCCAGGACCACCGCGATCCCCACGGACGCGGCCAGCGAGAACAGCCCGCCCGCGGCCATGCCGACCCGCGCGCCGTAGGTGTCCGTGATCCAGCCCACCAGCGGAGCACCCAGCGGGGTGCCGCCGGTGAAGACCATCATGAACAGGGCCATGACCCGGCCCCGCATCTCGGGGTCGGTCGCCATCTGCACGCTGGAGTTGGCCGTGACGTTGACCGTCAGGCCGAAGACCCCGATCGGCACCAGCAGCGCCGCGAACAGCCAGAAGCCGGGCGCGAAGGCCGTCACCAGCAGCAGGACGGAGAACAGCACGGCCGCGGCGACCAGCAGCCGCAGGCGGGAGTGTCCGCGCCGGGCCGCGAGCAGGGCGCCCGCGAGGGAGCCGGCCGCGATCAGGGTGTTGAAGAGCCCGTAGGTGCCCGCGTCCCCGTGGAAGACGTCGCTCACGAACGCCGACAGCCAGATCGGGAAGTTGAACCCGAACGTGCCGATGAAGCCGACGAGGACGATCGGCCAGATCAGCTCCGGGCGGCCCGCGACGTAGCGCAGACCCTCGCGCAGCTGTCCCTTGGCGCGCGGCTGCGGTTCGACCGGGTGCAGTTCCCGCGTCCGCATCAGCAGCAGGCCGGCGATGGGCGCGGCGAAGGACAGCCCGTTCAGCAGGAAGGCCCAGCCGGAGCCCACGGCGGTTATCAGCACACCGGCGATCGCGGGGCCGACCAGCCGGGCGGACTGGAAGTTGGCCGAGTTCAGACTGACCGCGTTGGCCACCTGCTCCTTGCCGACCATCTCGGAGACGAAGGTCTGGCGGGCCGGGTTGTCCACGACGGTGACCATGCCGAGCAGGAAGGCGGCGAGGTAGACGTGCCAGACCTGGACGTGTCCGGCCAGGGTGAGGACGGCGAGTGCGACACCGGTCAGGCCCATCGCGCTCTGGGTGGCGAGGAGCAGGGGCCGCTTCGGCAGCCGGTCGGCGAGTACGCCTCCGTAGAGGCCGAACATCAGCATCGGCAGGAACTGCAGGGCGATGGTGATGCCGACGGCGGAGGCGGAGCCGGTCAGCGAGAGGACCAGCCAGTCCTGGGCGATGCGCTGCATCCAGGTGCCCGTGTTCGAGACGACCTGGCCGGTCGCGAAGAGCCGGTAGTTCCGGATCTTCAGCGAGCTGAACATCGAATTCTTGCCCGCGGGGCCTGAGGGTCCCGCGGGGGTGGTGTCGGGGGTGGATATGTGGCCGGGTGCGGAGTCTGCTCCGTTTCCCGTACTCAAAAGCGTTCGCCTCCTGGCGTCGTTCCTACAGGTGCGCGAGCTTCTCCAGGACGGGTGCGGCCTCGCGAAGCTTGGCCCATTCGTCCTCGGTCAGCTCGGCCGCGAGCCCGGCCAGGAAGGCGTTGCGCTTGCGGCGGCTCTCTTCGAGCATCGCTTCGGCCTCCTCCGTCTGGCGGACCACCTTCTGGCGGCGGTCGTCGGGGTGCGGTTCCAGCGTGACCAGACCCTTGGCCTCCAGCAACGCGACGATGCGTGTCATCGAGGGCGGCTGGACGTGTTCGCGCCGGGCCAGCTCGCCGGGCGTGGCCTGGCCGCAGCGGGCGAGGGTGCCGAGGACCGACATCTCGGTCGGGCTCAGCGACTCGTCGACGCGCTGGTGCTTCAGGCGCCGCCCCAGCCGCATGACGGCGGAGCGGAGGTCGTTCACGGCGGCAGCGTCGTCGCCATGGGAAAGGTCAGGCATGTATTTAGAGTAACTCATTACTCTCCCTAAGGAAAACCGCTTTTCGCGCCACACCCGTCGTCACTCGTACGGGTGAGTTGGCGGCGGAAAGTGACACGCGTACGCGCCCTGTGCCCCGACTCTTTCGGCATGGGGACACATGTGCTGAGCATGCGCATAGACGGGGAGCTCCTCGACAGGCTCCGGATCCATGCCGCCAAACGCGGAATGAGCGTCCAGGACTATGTGGTCCGGACGCTCATTCGCGACGACTTCGACGAGCGCTTCAAGGCGGCCGTCGACGAGACGGAGAAGTTCTACGGGGCCACGGGCTGACGTAAGCCCGTGGCCCGGTCCGCCCGGGTCCGCCCTGCCCCGCCCCGGTCAGCCGAGGCCGAGCGCCGGCATCGCGTAGGAGAAGACGAACACCGCCGACACGACGTACAGGGCCACCGGGACCCCGCGGCCCCGGCCGGTCGCCAGGCGCAGCGCGCAGAAGCTCACGAAGCCGATGCCGATGCCGTGGGTGATCGAGTAGGTGAAGGGCATCATCACCATGGCCAGGAAGGCCGGGACGGCGATGGTGAAGTCGCTCCAGTCGATGTCCTTGACCGAGCCCGCCAGGATCAGGAAGCCGACCGCCACCAGGGCGGGGGTGGCCGCCTGGGACGGGACCATCGTGGCGAGCGGGGTGAGGAACAGCGCCACGGCGAAGAGGCCGCCCGTCACGACGTTCGCCAGGCCCGTACGGGCGCCCTCGCCGACCCCGGCCGTGGACTCCACGAAGCAGGTGGTGGCCGAGGAGGACGTGGCGCCGCCCGAGGCGACGGCCAGGCCGTCGACGAGCAGGACCTTGTTGATGCCGGGGAACTCGCCGGTCTTCTTGTCGATCAGCTTCGCCTCGTCGCCGACGCCCAGGATGGTGCCCATGGCGTCGAAGAAGCAGGACAGCAACACGGTGAAGACGAAGAGGGCGCCGGTCAGCATGCCGACCTTCTCGAAGCCGCCGAACAGGCTGACCTGACCCACGAGGCCGAAGTCGGGCGTGGCCACCGGATTGCCCGGCCACTCGGGGACGGTGAGGCCCCAGGCCGTGCCGGGCAGCTGCGCGATCAGCTGGACGACGACCGCGACGACGGTCATGGCCACGATGGAGATCAGGATCGCGCCCGGCGTCTTGCGGATCAGCAGGGCGAGGGTCAGCAGTACGCCGATCACGAAGATCAGGACGGGCCAGCCCTCCAGGTGGCCGTTGCCGCCGAGCTGGAGCGGGACCGTGGTGTGCGCGGCGTCCGGGATGCGGGAGACGAAGCCCGAGTCGACCAGGCCGATCAGCATGATGAAGAGGCCGATGCCGATGGCGATGCCCTTGCGCAGGCCCAGCGGCACGGCGTTCATGACCCGCTCGCGCAGGCCGGTGGCGACCAGCAGCATCACCACGAAGCCGGCCAGGACGACCATGCCCATGGCGTCGGGCCAGCTCATGCGCGGGGCGAGCTGGAGGGCCACGACGGTGTTCACGCCGAGGCCGGCGGCGAGCGCGATCGGGACGTTGCCGATGACACCCATGAGGAGGGTGGAGAAGGCGGCCGTCAGGACGGTGGCCGTGACGAGCTGACCGCTGTCGAGCTGGTGCCCGTACATGTCCTTCGCGCTGCCGAGGATGATCGGGTTCAGCACGATGATGTAGGCCATCGCGAAGAAGGTCGCGAAGCCGCCGCGGACCTCGCGGGCGACGGTCGAGCCGCGCTCGGAGATCTTGAAGTAGCGGTCCAGTCCGCCGGAGGGTTCCTCGGAGGAAGGCTCCGGGGCGGTGACTGCGCTCGCTGCGGGGGCGCTGGCGGGGGCGGGGGCCGGGGTGCTCATACGGTCCTCATTGGGTGGTTCATACGAAGAAAATGGGCCGCGCCCAAACCGTTTCAGTATGAACACATGAACGAAGGGCCGTCCATCTCCGCGCGTAGACCCGCGTAGACCTGCGTAGACCTGCATGGACCTCACTCGTTGAAAGCAGACCGGCCCCGCCGCCTAGACTTGCCGCATGGCGAAATGGACTGCGAAGCATGAGGCGCCCGAGCCCCTTGAGGGCCCCGTCGTCGCGACCGTCACGGGTGGCACGATCCTGTGGTTCGCCCTCTTCCTCGTCCAGCTGCCCTTCTACGGGTGGTTCGCCGACCGTGGCCAGCTGTGGTGGGTCTGGACCTGCGCGGCCGGCGGCTTCCTCGGCCTGATCGGCATCTGGTACGTCCGCGGCCGCGACGCCGCCCTCAAGCGCCAGGCCGCCGCGCTGGCGGAACGGGACGAGCAGCCGGACCGGCAACCGGGCCAGACCCCGTAGCCCTGGCTCCGCGTCGGTGGACGGGCCGTGGCCCCGCCCCACCCCACGACCATGGGACGATTCGCCTCATCCCCAAGTCGTATCTTCGGACTTCTCGGCGGGTAAAGCGTTCGAACCCCCCTTACCGTCGAAGGCATGACGCAGCGGGCGAGGATCGACCAGGACGGGCCGGAGCCAGGCGGCGGCGGCCCCGGCACCGCCATCGACGCAGGCGCGGAGCTGGACCCCGTACACCCGGTGCAGCCGCCCGCGCCGCTGTTCAAGCCGGGCGGCCTGAGCACCGCCGAGGTCGCCGAACGCGTCGCCCGCGGAGACGTCAACGACGTCCCGGTGCGCTCCTCGCGCTCCACCACCGACATCATCCGCGCCAACGTCTTCACCCGGTTCAACGCGATCATCGGCGTGCTCTGGGTGATCATGCTCTTCGTCGCGCCGATCCAGGACAGCCTCTTCGGCTTCGTGATCATCGCGAACACCGGCATCGGCATCATCCAGGAGCTTCGCGCCAAGAAGACCCTCGACGGTCTCGCCGTCATCGGCGAGGCGAAACCGAGCGTGCGCCGCGACGGCAGGACCGCCGAGATCTCCACCTCCGAGATCGTCCTCGGCGACGTCATCGAACTCGGCCCCGGGGACAAGGTCGTCGTCGACGGATCCATCGGCGAGGCCGACAACCTGGAGGTCGACGAGTCGCTGCTCACCGGCGAGGCCGATCCCGTCCTGAAGAAGCCCGGCGACCAGGTCATGTCCGGCTCCTTCGTGGTCGCCGGCGGTGGCGCGTTCACCGCCACCAAGGTCGGCCGCGCGGCCTACGCCGCCCAGCTGGCCGAGGAGGCCTCCCGTTTCACGCTCGTCCACTCCGAGCTGCGCTCCGGGATCTCCACCATCCTCAAGTACGTCACCTGGATGATGGTCCCGACCTCCATCGGCCTGATCATCAGCCAGTTGATCGTCAAGGACTCCAACCTCAAGGACTCCATCGCCCGGACCGTCGGCGGCATCGTCCCGATGATCCCCGAGGGGCTGGTCCTGCTCACCTCCGTGGCCTTCGCGATCGGTGTCATCCGGCTCGGCCGCAAGCAGTGCCTGGTCCAGGAGCTGCCCGCCATCGAAGGCCTCGCCCGGGTCGACGTGGTCTGCCTCGACAAGACCGGCACCCTCACCGAGGGCGGCATGGACGTCACCGAGCTGCGCCCGCTCGGCGGCGCGGAGGCGGCGTACGTCAAGAAGGTCCTCGGCGCCCTCGGCGAGTCCGACCCCCGCCCCAACGCCAGCCTCCAGGCGATCATCGACGCCTACCCCGACAGCGCGGACTGGCGCTGCACCGAGTCCCTGCCCTTCTCCTCTGCCCGCAAGTACAGCGGCGCCAGCTTCAGCGAGGGCGACGGCGAGAACAACACCTGGCTACTCGGCGCCCCCGACGTGCTGCTCCCCGCCGGGGACCCGGCGCTGGAGGAGATCAACGACCTCAACGAGCAGGGCCTACGGGTCCTCCTGCTGGCCCGCTCCGCCCGTGAGCTGGACGACGAGGCCGTCGCCACCGGGGTCAGGCCGACCGCCCTCGTCGTCCTGGAGCAGCGGCTGCGCGCCGACGCCGCCGACACGCTGCGCTACTTCGAGGACCAGGACGTCAGGGCCAAGGTCATCTCCGGTGACAACGCGGTCTCCGTGGGCGCCGTCGCCGGCAAGCTGGGGCTGCCGGGCGCCGAGAACACCGTCGACGCCCGCAAGCTCCCGGCCGAACGGGCCGACATGGCGCAGGTCCTCGCCGCGAACTCCGTCTTCGGACGCGTGAGCCCGCAGCAGAAGCGGGACATGGTCGGGGCCCTCCAGTCCAAGGGCCACACCGTCGCGATGACGGGCGACGGCGTCAACGACGTCCTCGCCCTCAAGGACGCGGACATCGGCGTGAGCATGGGCTCCGGCTCGGAGGCCACCAAGGCCGTGGCCCAGATCGTCCTCCTCAACAACAGCTTCTCGACCCTCCCCTCGGTGGTCGCCGAGGGCCGCCGGGTCATCGGCAACATCACCCGCGTGGCCACCCTCTTCCTCACGAAGACGGTGTACTCGGTGCTGCTGGCCATCCTGGTGGTGTGCTCGCAGGTCGAGTACCCCTTCCTGCCCCGCCACCTGACGCTGCTGTCCACCCTCACCATCGGCGTCCCGGCCTTCTTCCTGGCCCTGGCGCCGAACAAGGAACGCGCGAGGCCGCACTTCGTAAAACGGGTGATGCGGTACGCGATCCCCGGCGGCGTGATCGCGGCGACGGCCACCTTCGTGACGTATCTGATCGCCCGCCACCACTACACCGGAGCCGACGCCCTGAAGGCCGAGACCAGCGCGGCGACGCTCGCGCTGTTCCTGACCTCGATGTGGGTCCTGGCGATCATCGCCCGCCCGTACACCTGGTGGCGGGTGGGCCTGGTCGGCGCGATGGGCGGCGCGTTCCTGATCGTCCTCGTCGTGCCGTGGCTGCAGGACTTCTTCCAGCTCAAACTGGAGGGCGCGGCAATGCCGTGGATCGCGGTAGCCGTCGCGGCGACGGCCGCGACCCTCATCGAGTTCACCTTCAGATGGGTCGACCGCAAGTTCCCGGCCTAGGTGGCTCGTTGTTCGCTTGTCAGTGCGAACTGGTTTTCCTTCTGAAACATTACGACTGATCCACAGTCGTATTCCCAGGGGGGAACCAGCACATGTCACCTGCTCGCGCACTACCGGCAGCGGCGCTGGCCCTGGCGCTCGGCCTCGCGGCCGCAGCGCCGGCGGCCGCCGCCACGCTCCCGGCGGCCCCCGAGGTCACCGCACCCCGAACCAGCCCCACGCCCGGCTTCGCCGGCGAGGACCGGTACTCCAGCTGTGACACGGGCCCGTATTCCGGGTCCGGCGCCGGCTGGGTCGGCCCCTCCGACGTCACGGCCGGCGTCACCGCCACCTCACCCGCGGGAGCGCAGCTCCAGACGACGTTCCAGCTCTGGGACACCTCGTACGGGGGCAGCCGGACCGACCACCCGACCTCCTGGTCGACGTACCCCGAGGCCAGCACGGTCATCACCCGCGACCTGCTGAAGGACGGCGGCCAGTACGCGTGGCGTGCTCGCAGCACCGACGGGAAGCTGACCAGCCCGTACACGGCCTGGTGCTACTTCCGGGTGGACCACACGCCGCCGACCGCCGAAGTCACCACGGACGCGTCCCCCAAGAAGGTCGGCGAGGAGGCGACCTTCACCCTGAAGGGCACCGACACCGGCTCGGAGATCGCCTGCGCCCGCTGGCAGACGACCGGGACGTTCAGCGTCGGCTGGCGCTGCTCGGACGAGGCGAGCGACTCCCATGTCGTCCGGCTGACGGACGGCGCGCTCGACATCAAGGTCAAGCCCGCCACCTGGGGCAGCCAGTCCGTCCACCTCCAGACCATGGACAACGCGGGCAACCTCTCCCAGCCCGCCAGGGTGGACTACTACGCGCAGCCGGATTCCGCCCCGGCCCGCTTCGGCGACATCGATGCCGACGGCAAGCCGGACGTCCTCGTCCCGGATGCCGCCGGCAACCTCCGTAAGCAGGGCTCGAACCCGCAGGACACCGCGAGTGCGCGCGCCGGGGCCGCTCCAGGCGCCAGCGGAAGCTGGGCGGGGGTCCAGTACACCCACCGCGGCACTCTGGGGTACCAGCAGGTGGACGACCTGCTGGCCCACGCTCCCGGGGGCTCGGCCCTGTACCTGTTCCGGAACGACGGGGCCGGCCGGTTCACGGAGCAGGCGCCGATCTCCGTCGGCAAGCCGGCCGTCTGCCGGAACACGGCGCGCCTGATCATCGACTGCCGGCAGCACGGTCTCGGCTCCGACTGGTCGAAGGTCACGCAGGTCGCTGCGTACGGCTCTCCCCGGGGTGACAGCGCCGTCCAGGGGATCCTGCCCCCCACGTCGGTGCTGTTCGTGGAGAACGGCCGTCTGTGGCTGGCCGAGCGCGGCCTCACGAACCGCCTGGACGACGAGGCGATCCTCGTCTCGACCAACGACACCCGCTGGGCCGGTTACGAGCTGCTCACTCCGGGCCGGGCACAGGGCACGGACTTCCCCACCCTCTGGGCCCGTTCCATGAAGGACGGCACCATCCGCGCCTTCTCCACCACCGGCACCCCGGACGCTCCGGTGTTCGCCGCCTTCACCGACCCGGCAGCGGGGCCGGTCCTGACCACCCTGGCCCCGGCCGCGCACCCGCGCGTCGGCTCCGACGGCGACCTCACGGGTGACGGCCTCCCGGACCTCTGGTCCGCGGACGCCTCCGGCAAGGTCACCGTCTTCCCGGGCACGGGCACGGCAGCCCCGTACCCGACGGTGACGGGCTTCGGCCCGGCCGTCTGACGGGCGGGAAGCGCACCAGCACACCCCTCCGGCGCCCCGTAGCGGGCGCCGGAGGCGTTCCCGGACACGGCCTAGGCGAGGCCGTCGGCGGTCAGGCCCGTGAGGACGGCTTGGCCCAGGGCCTGTACTGCGGACTGGGGGCGGACCATCACCGTGAACTCCTTGATGCGGCCCGCCCCGTCGAACTGGAGCAGGTCGATGCCGTGGATCTGCTTGCCGTCCACGGTGGCCCGGAAGGGCAGGATCGCCGACGGGGCCTCCTTGCCGTCGGCGCTGGTCTCGGCCACGCCCTCGAAGCGTCCGACGTAGCGGAGGTCGTCGAAGACGCGCAGCAGGACCCCGAAGAGCCCCAGCACCATGGGTCTGCCCTCGAACGGGGTGAACTTCACCGGGCTGTAGAGCCGGATGTCCTCGGTGAACAGGTCCTCCAGCGCGGACAGATCGCGCTTCTCCACGGCGGCGCGGAAGCGTTCGGCGGTTTCCATGACTCCTCCTCATACGGATACGGGTACGGGTACGGATACCTGTGTGGTAGTCATCGATTTGACTAGTCAGATTCATGAGTATGATGCGGGGAGGGACGAGGAAAGGGAAGGGGCTGCTGCGATGGCCTTGCGACATGCCGTACTCGCGGCGCTGCTGGACGGCGAGTACAGCGGATACGAGCTGGCGAAGTCGTTCGACATCGGCGTCGCGAACTTCTGGCACGCCCTGCCCCAGCAGCTGTACGCCGAGCTGGCCAGGCTGGAGAAGGAAGGGCTCGTCGAGGGCCGCCAGGTGGTGCAGGAGACCCGGCCCAACAAACGCCTGTTCCAGGTCACCGAAGCCGGCCGGGCCGAGCTGGAGGGATTCGCCGCGGCCGCCGCGAAGCCCTCGGTCATCCGGGACGACCTCCTCGTCAAGGTCCAGACCGCCGACCGGATCGGTACCGCGCCGGTCATCGAACAGCTCGAAGAGCGGGCGTCCGCGGCCGACGCCAAGATCGAGCTCCTCGGCAAGGTGCTGCGGAAGATGCGCGGCGACGTGGACGAGGAGGAGTTCCTGCTCCGGGGCGAGAGGATCGGCGGGTACCTGACCTGCCTGCGCGGCATCGCCTTCGAGCAGGGCCACCGGGACTGGTGCCGCCGCAGCGCGGCGATCCTGAGGGAAAGGCAGAAGACCCGTGCCGAAGAACGGTGAATACCTGCGCTACGTCGCCCTGGGCGACAGTCAGACCGAAGGCCTCGGCGACGGGGACGACACCGTCGGCCTACGGGGCTTCGCCGACCGGTTCGCCGGGCACCTCGCGGCCGTCAACCCCGGCCTCCAGTACGCCAACCTGGCCGTCCGGGGCCGTCTCGCCGGCCAGGTCCGCGCCGAACAGCTGGGCCCCGCCCTGGCCCTGCGCCCCGACCTGGCCACCGTCGTGGCCGGAGTCAACGACATGCTCCGGCCCCGCTTCGACGCCGCGGAGGTCGCCGGGCACCTGGAGGAGATGTTCGCCGCGCTCACGGCCGCCGGGGCCCGCGTGGTGACCGTGACCTTCCCCGACCTGGGCAGGATCGTGCCCCTGGCCAGGCCCGTCGGGCCCCGCGTGGCCGACCTCAACGACCGCATCCGCGCCGCGGCCGCCCGTCACGGGGTCTCGGTCGCCGAGACCGCCCGGCCGGCCGCCGTGACCGACCCGCGGATGTGGACCGAGGACCGGCTGCACGCCAGCCCCCTCGGCCACGCCCGGATCGCTGCGGCCCTCGCCCACGCCCTGGACCTCCCCGGCAGCGACGACACCTGGACGCTCCCGCTGCCCCCGCAGGAGGCCGCCGCGGCCCGTTCGGCCGTGGCGGCCGAACTGCGCTGGGCGGCCGCGTTCCTCGGCCCATGGCTGGGCCGCCGGCTGCGCGGCCGCTCCTCCGGCGACGGCCGCACCGCCAAACGCCCCCACCTGCTCCCGCTGGAAGCGATCTCTGACCCGGCCTGATCGACGGGATCGACAGGATCGACAGGACAGGGCCTAGTCGAACCAGCGGTCCCGCGCCAGTTCCGCCGTACGGGACGGGTCCTCCAGCAGGGCCGCCACCTCGAAGCGGCGCGGCCACTGGCCCGCCGACCAGGCGAGACCCGCGGCCACGCCCTCCAGCGTGGCCGCGTGGAGGGTGCCGTCGGGCGTGCGGCGCCAGTCGAGTTCCGTGCCGCCGGCGACCAGCTCCTCGTGCTCGACGTACGTCGCCGGGGTGGCCGGGCCCAGCAGGACGCGCACCGACTCCGGGACCTCGTGCTCCTCGCCCGGCGTCGTCACCTCCGCCGGGACCGTCTCCGAGAGCCGGCGGACCTGGAGCAGGTCCGCGAGGTCCGCCGCACGGGACGGGGTCACCGGAAGCAGCGGGAGGCCCTCCGTGAGCGGGAGGAGGTCCGGGGCGTCCGCGATCACGGCGTCGGCCGCGTCCACCACGCGGACCTCGCCGTCCACCACCGCGCGCAGCTCGTCCGGGAGGGTGACCTGCTCGGGGTCCAGATCGGCCAGCGCGCCGTACAGGCCGCGCAGCTGCCGGTCAGTCACCTGCCGCTCCGGGTCGGCGAGACGGGCCAGGAGCTCGGCCGCGCCGCCCGGTTCGTCCAGGAGGGCCGGCACGGTGGTCCGTACGCCCAGGGCCCGCAGGACCTGCTCGTCCTCAAAGCCCGTGGCGTCCGCCGAGGTGTAGAGGCCCTCCAGCAGCGGATCGCCGCCCGCCGCCCGCAGGCCCGCCGGGCGGCGGCCGTCGAGCACCGGGTGGTCGCGCAGCCACCAGGCGGTGTACGGGCGCACCGACTGCGTCGTGCCGTCCGGCAGCAGCACCCGCACCGGCTGGGTCAGCGCGTCGCGCAGCGGCGGCTGCGCGAGCATCGCCAGGGCCTGCGGCCAGCAGTCGTCGTCGACCAGGTCGAGGTCCCGTACGGCGACCAGCTCGGTCGCCACCGGCGGGACGGGGGTGTCCGGCAGCTGGTCCAGCAGGTCCTCGCACCACACGTCCACGGCGTCCAGCAGCCCCGCGTCGTCGGGCTCGGCGAAGTCACCCTCCCGCGGTTCCAGTTCGTCGGGGTCCAGGACCACGTCGGTGGCGCGCACCAGCTGGAAGGTCGCCAGCACCCCGCAGGCGGTGAGCGGGCCCTCGCCCCACCGCTGCGCCAGGTCGGCGTCCACGTACGGGACCTCGTCCTCGCGGATGACAGCGGCGAGCGGCGAGCCGGGCAGCAGCAGTTCGCCCGCCGGGGTCAGTTCCCCGTCCTCGTCGGGCAGGGCCAGCGCACCCAGCCAGGGCTCGTCGCCCGGCGCCAGATCGGCGTCCCGGACGAGCCCCAGGACCACCTCGGCCAGCTCCTCGGCGTCCAGGGTGTCCGCGTCCTCGTCCCAGATCTCCCCGGCGTCCAGGGAGGCGGCGACGGCGGCCCGCACCTGCGGGGTCGTCAGGACGGCCCGAGCCGTGGCCGGGAGGGCTCCGAGCTTCTCCAGCAGCGGGTGCGCCGCGTCCGGGTGGGCCACCTTCAGCCCCAGCCGGGCCAGGTCCGCCGGGGTGTCCGCGTACGGGAGCAGGACGTGGCGCGGCCCGATCGTCGTACGGCCGTCGGCGAGCGGCACGGGCAGTCCGGACAGCCGGTCGGGGTCCACCCCGGCGAGGCTGTCGTAGAGCCGGTGCCACCAGTCGGGGGTCCGCTCGATGCCCGCGATCCGCTCGATGGCATCGCCCAGCGGGAGCCGGCCCACGCCCAGCGTGCGCAGTTCGGCGCGGCGCTCCAGGCCCGCCGGGAGGAGGGTCGGCAGGACCTCGGCGAGGACGCGTACGGTATCGGCGCCCGCGCCCTCCACCACCTCGGCCTCGAAGGGGCGCAGGGCATTGCGCTCCTCGGCGTGCTCGGGCGGAGCGGCCGGTGCGAGGAAGGCCGTACGGGGCAGCCGCCGCAGGATGGCCGCGCGCAGGGCCCCGTCCAGCTCGCCCTTGCCGAGCGGGCCGGGGACCAGGTCCACGAGGGCGGTGCTCACCGGGTCCCAGGCGCCGAGGAGTTCGGCGTACGCGTCGGCCGCGCGCTCCACGAGGAAGTCGGTCAGCGGCCCCGGCGCGGGGTGCCGGCGGCTGGTGTCCAGCGGCAGGGTCGCGATGAGCAGCGCGGGGATGCCCAGCGGCTCGTCGGTGGGGGTCGGCGCGTGCACCACGGGCGCGGTGGCCGGGCGTACCGGGGCGCCCTCGGAGTCGACCGGCACGGCCCAGGACACCGCCCAGGCGGGCCGCAGCCGCTCCTCCACGGGCCGGTCGGCGAGCAGCGCCCGCTCGATGGAGCCGCCGTGGCGGACGGCGCGCCAGCGGTTGGTGCCCGTGCCGGACGCCGTGGTGTCCTCGATGACGGTGTACGGGCCCTCGTCGCGGCGGATCAGCGTGCGGGTGCCGCCGGCCGGGGTCTCCACGACGACCTCGTGCAGCCCGGGCAGGGTGAGCAGCAGGGCGTCGTCGATGCCGGCGAGCAGCCGCTCCGCCAGGTCCTCGGCGGGGGCGTCGCGCAGCGGGAGGACGACGACGGTGTCGTAGCCCTCGGGGGCGGTGCCCTCGGCGGGCAACGGGAGCCGTAGCAGCGGGACGTGCCCGTCGCGGCGGCGCAGTTCGTCGCCGAGGCCGGGGCTGCCGACGGCGGCCTCCCGGGCCAGCTCGCGGGCCTCGGCCAGGGACCAGCGGACCCCGCCGTGGCGGCCGAGGACCGCGGGCTCGTCGGTGACGGCCAGGACGGCCGCGAAGCCGACGCCGAAGCGGCCGACGCTGTCGCCGGCGGATTCGCGTTTGGCGGAGGCGCGCAGGGTGCTCAGCGACTCCACGCCCGTCGCGTCCAGTGGGGCGCCGGTGTTGGCGACGGCCAGGACCGCGTGCACGTGCCCGCCGTCGCCCGGGTGCAGGGTGAGCCGCAGCCGGCCGGGTACGCCGGCCCGGGCCGCGGCGTCGGCGGCGTTCTGCGCCAGCTCGACGACGAGCCGGTCCCGGTAGCCGCCGAGTGCCAGGTCCTCCTCGGCGTTGGCGTCCTCGCGGAAACGGGCCGGGCCCGCACCCCAGGCGTCGAGCACCCCGCGCCGCAGCCGGGCCGTGCCGAAGGGGTCCACGCCGCTCTGGGCCGCCGTCACTCGCACGCTCACGCCGCTGCCTCCAAGAATTGCCGAGCCCTGAACGTCCTGAAGGTATCGCGTACGGGCCCGCGCCCTCCCCGTGAGGTGGGCGAACACGACCGACGGCCACCGCGCCGGATGCCGGGCCACGGGAGGGGGTGGTCCGGCACCGCGGGAGCGGCGGCCGTCGGTCATGGGGAGGATGAGCCGTCAGTCATGAGGGGCATGTGGGGCATGGGGGGCATGAGGGGTGTGATGGGCATATGGCGTGAGACCGGTTCATCGGGTCAATCGATGAGGCGGTTCATGAGGGACCGGCTGATGTTCCCGAGGGCTCAGCTGACGAGCGGCGAACCGGTGAGCTGCCAGGTGATCGGGCCCTTGCCGTCGCCCTCGATGTCGTAGACGGCGGTGGCGTCGCCCGACCACTGCTTGTTGGGGTTCAGGGTGGCGGACGGGGTCAGGCAGAGGAGGTCCTGGGTGGGATCGTTCGACGCGGTCGCGTTGACCTGGGCGGTGAAGTCACACGTCTTGGTGGTGACGACGGCGTCCGTGCCGCCCGGTTCGCGGCTCTCCAGGCGGGTCGTGATCTTGAACGACGTGAAGCGCTTGCTCTTGATGTCGGCCTGGTCGACCATCATCTGCCAGCGGAGGACCGCCTTGCCGCGGACCTTGTTGTCCGGGAGCACCTCGACGCAGGTGGGGATGGTCACCATGGTCTCCGGCCGCCCGTTCGGCAGGACCAGGTCCACGCTGTTGCCCGTGCTCGTGCACGTCGTTGCCGCGCTGGCGGTCTGCGACATCGTCATCACACCCGTGAACGCGGCTGCGGTTGCGGCGAGGGTGGCGGCTCGCTTGATGGCTCGATTCATGGCTCTCCATCCGTCGGCGCATGGCGCTGTACTGGCTGATAGGGGCTGTGACCAGGGGCGACAGTAGGCGGCCACCCCTCGGTCGGATCAACTTGAGGGGATCGCTCCCAATCTTGGAATGGCCGGATCCCATCGGTCCGTTGAATGGTTCGCCGCCTTCGCGGGCTCCTCTGTGCCATGCCTCGGACGGTCCTGTGCGGATCCAACCGGAATGCGGATTTTCTGTGTACTTGAGCTTGGACGCTGACTGAAATCACTCGCTACACGTGCACGCGCACGCGCACGCGGGAACGCCGAAGCCCCCGGCGACGTCAGGTCACCGGGGGCTTCTGGTCGTCACGGGCAGAGCTGTGGTTACAGCTTCTCGATCACGTGGTCGATGCAGGCCGTCAGCGCCTGCACGTCCGCCGGGTCGATGGCCGGGAACATCGCGATGCGGAGCTGGTTGCGGCCCAGCTTGCGGTACGGCTCGGTGTCCACGATCCCGTTGGCGCGCAGCACCTTGGCGACGGCCGCCGCGTCGATGTCGTCCGAGAAGTCGATCGTGCCGATGACGGCGGAGCGCTTGTCGGCGTCCACGACGAAGGGGGTCGCGTACTTGGACGCCTCCGCCCAGCCGTAGAGGTTGCGCGCGCTGGCCGCCGTACGGCCCGTGGTGAACTCCAGGCCGCCCTGGCTGTTCATCCACTCCAGCTGCTGGTTCAGCAGGAAGAGGGTGGCCAGCGCCGGGGTGTTGTACGTCTGGTTCTTCAGCGAGTTGTCGATCGCCGTCGGCAGCGAGAAGAACTCCGGGATGTGCCGGCTGCCGGAGGCGTGCACGCGGGCGGCGCGTTCCAGCGCGGCCGGGGAGAACGCGGCCAGCCACAGACCGCCGTCCGAGGCGAAGGACTTCTGCGGGGCGAAGTAGTAGACGTCCGTCTCGGTGATGTCCACCGGCAGACCGCCGGCGCCCGAGGTCGCGTCCACCAGGACGAGTGACCCGGCGTCGGCGCCCGCGACCCGCTTGAGCGGCGCCGCGACACCCGTCGAGGTCTCGTTGTGGGTGTACGCGTACACGTCCACGCCCGCCTCGGCCACCGGCTCGGGGTGCGTGCCCGGCTCGGAGGAGATCACGGACGGCGCGTCCAGCCACGGCGCGAGCCTCGCGGCCGTGGCGAACTTGGAGGAGAACTCGCCGAAGGTGAGGTGCTGGGACTTCCGCTCGATCAGGCCGGCGGTCGCGATGTCCCAGAAGGCGGTGGAGCCGCCGTTGCCCAGGATCACCTCGTAGCCCTCGGGGAGGGAGAAGAGGTCCCGGATGCCCTGGCGTACCGAGCCGACCAGGTTCTTGACCGGGGCCTGGCGGTGCGAGGTTCCGAGCAGGGAGGTACCGGTGGCGGCGAGGGCGTCCAGCGCCTCGGTCCGCACCTTGGAGGGGCCCGCGCCGAAGCGTCCGTCGGCGGGCTTGATGTCAGCGGGAATCTGGATCTCAGCCACGAGCGGAGCGTATCCGGTCCCGGTCGGCGCTTCGGACGCGCGTCCACCCGATGAGACGAGCCGAGACGGGGCAAGGGGGATGGGACGCGGCGATACGTGCCGGGACGGTGGCAGGCTGGGCACCGTGACGTCACCCGGGGAACTCGAACGGACCTTGCGGGCGGAGCTGCGCGGGGAAGTGGACTTCGGCGCCGCGGCGCGTGCCCTCGTGACCATGGACGCCTCGAACTACCGCCGCGTCCCCGTCGGGGTGGTCGCACCGCGCGACGCCGAGGACGTGGCGGCCGCGCTGCGGGTGTGCGCCGAGGCCGGGGTCCCCGTCGTCCCGCGCGGCGGCGGTACCTCCATCGCCGGGCAGGCCACCGGGACCGGGGTCGTCCTCGACCTCACCCGGCACATGAACGCCCTCGTGGCGGTGGACCCGCAGGCCATGACGGCCGTGGTCCAGCCGGGGCTGGTGCTCGACCGGCTGCGGGACGCGGTGCGCCCGTACGGGCTGACCTTCGGCCCGGACCCCTCCACGCACTCCCGCTGCACCCTCGGCGGCATGATCGGCAACAACGCGTGCGGGGCACACTCGGTGGCCTGGGGGACCACCGCGGACAACGTGACCGAGCTGGCGGTGACGGCGTACGGGGGCTCCTCCCACCGGATCGGCAGCGGCTGGGCGGGCGCCCCCGAGGGCCTGCGCGACCTGGTCACCGGGCACCTGGGCCTGCTGCGGACCGGGATGCCGGCGGACTTCTCGCGCAGGATCTCGGGCTACGCCATGGAGGCCCTCCTCCCGGAGCGCGGGGTGCGGCTCGCACGGGCGTTCTGCGGGAGCGAGGGCACGCTCGGGGTGGTGACCGAGGCTGTCGTGCGCCTGGTGCGCGCGCCGCGCGCGCCGGTCCTGGCCGTCCTGGGGTACGCCGACGAGAGCGCGGCGGCGGACGCGGCGGCGGGCCTGCTGGTACACGGCCCGCTGACGATGGAGGGGATGGCGGAGGACCTGGTCAGGGGCGTGACCGGGCTGCCGCGGGGCCGGGCCTGGCTGTTCGTGGAGATGCCGGACGAGGCCGGGGCCCGCTCGCTCGTACGGGCCGCCGACGCCCTGGACGCGGTGGTGGTCACGGACCCGGCGGGGCAGCGGGCGCTGTGGCGGATCCGCGAGGACGCGGCGGGCACGGCGACGCGGATGCCGGACGGGGGGATGGCCTGGCCCGGCTGGGAGGACTGCGCGGTACCGCCGGCCCGGCTGGGGGCGTACCTGCGGGACTTCCGCGCGCTGCTGGCGGCGCACGGGCTGCACGGATCCCCGTACGGGCACTTCGGCGAGGGATGCGTGCACGTACGGATCGACTTCGACCTGGTGTCGGCGGGTGGCGTGGCCCGCTTCCGGGCCTTCTCGTCCGAGCTGGCGGATCTGGTCGTCGCGCACGGGGGATCGCTGTCGGGGGAGCACGGGGACGGGCAGGCGCGGGCCGAACTGCTGCCGCGGATGTACGGGGCGGAGGTGGTCCGGCTCTTCGGTGCGTACAAGGACGTGTGGGACCCGGCGGGCGGGATGAACCCGGGGATGCTGGTCCGGCCGGGCCGCCTCGACGAGAACCTCCGCTTCGCGGTGCTGCCGGCCACCTCGTTCGCGGGTGAGGTCGCGCGGTGCGTCGGGGTAGCGAAGTGCCGTTCCGTATCCGTATCCGTATCCGCATCCGTGGATGGCGGTGGCGGCCCGGGGGTGATGTGCCCGTCGTACCGGGCCACGGGGGAGGAGCAGCACTCCACGCGCGGCCGGGCGCGGCTGCTGCACGAGATGCTGGCGGGGGAGATCGTGCGGGACGGCTGGCGCTCGGCGGAGGTCGCCGAGGCGCTGGACCTGTGCCTGGGCTGCAAGGGGTGCCGCAGCGACTGCCCGGTGGGCGTGGACATGGCCGCGTACAAGTCCGAGTTCCTGCACCACCACTGGTCGGGCCGGGTCCGCCCGCTCGCCCACTACACGATGGGCGGCCTGCCGGGCTGGCTCCGCCTGATCGCCGCGCTGCGGCTGGCGGGAGCGGCGAACGCGGCGGGCCGACTCCTCCCGGTGCCGGGCCTGACCCGCCAGCGGCCCGTGCCGCCCCTGGCCCGGCAACCATTCACCCGCTGGCATCTTTCAGCCTCGCCGGCGTTTGAGGCGCGGGGTCTGGGGCGGAGCCCCAGTTTCGGGAAGGGGCGGGGCGGGGAAGGCCGCCCGCAGGGCCCCACCGTCACCCTCTGGCCCGACACCTTCACGGAGTACCTCACCCCCGAGACAGGCCGCGCAGCGGTACGCGTCCTGGAGGCCGCCGGCCTGCCCGTGACCATCCCCCGCGGCGGGGTCTGCTGCGGCCTGACCTACGTCTCCACCGGCCGCCTCGACCGCGCCCGCACAGTCCTGCGCCGCACGCTGGCCGCCGTAGGCGACGTCCGCACGCCCGTGCTCGTCCTGGAACCCAGCTGCGCCGCGGCCCTCCGCACGGACCTGCCCGCCCTCCTCCCCGACGACCCCCGCGCGGCCCGCCTGGCGGCGGCCGTCCGTACCCTCGCCGAGACCCTGGAGGAGTACGCCCCCGCCTGGCAGCCGCCCCGCCTCGACCGGGCGGTGGCCGGCCAGACCCACTGTCACCAGCACGCGGTGCTCGGCGACGCGGCGGACCGGCGGCTGCGCGGGCGCGCGGGTCTCGTGGGCGAGCTCAGCGGCGGCTGCTGCGGTCTGGCCGGGAACTTCGGCTTCGAGCCGGGCCACCACGAGGTGTCGGTGGCCTGCGCCGAGGAGCAGCTGCTCCCGTCCCTGCGCGCGGCTCCGCGGGACGCCCTGATCCAGGCGGACGGATTCTCGTGCCGGACGCAGATCGCCCAGCTGGGCGGAGTCCGGGCCCGCCACCTGGCGGAGCTCCTGGCAGAGGGGCTGTAAGGCAAGACACGGAGCCGCACTCCTTACGAAGCCCTTAATCTGAATAAATGCCCGCACCGTCGTCCCCGCCCCAGCCCCCGGCTCCGTCCCCGGCCGCCCCCACCACCACCGCGCCGGCCCCCCTGCCCGCCAAGGCCAAGGCCAAGGCCACGGGCACCGGCACCGGCACCGGCACCGGCACCAGCACGGGCACCCGCCTCGGCCCGGTCGCGCTGGTGATCTCGGCGGGGATCTCGGTGCAGTTCGGCGCCGCCCTCGCGGTCATGATCATGCCGAGGGCCGGTGCGGCGGGCGTGGTCACCCTGCGCCTCGCGGCCGCCGCGCTCGTGCTGCTGCTCCTGTGCCGCCCCAAGGTCCGCGGCTACTCCCGCTCCGACTGGGGCACGGTGCTCGCCTTCGGCGTCGCCCTGGCGGGGATGAACGGGCTCTTCTACCAGGCCATCGACCGGATCCCGCTCGGCCCGGCCGTCACCCTGGAGGTCCTCGGGCCGCTCGCGCTCTCCGTCATCGTCTCCCGGCGCCTGGTGAACGTCCTGTGGGCCGGCCTCGCCCTCGGCGGCGTGGTCCTGCTGTCCGGGCACGGCGGGGGCGGGCTCGGCTTCGGCTCCCTCGACCCGCTGGGCGCGGCCTACGCGCTCGGGGCGGGCGCGATGTGGGCGGCGTACATCGTGTTCAGCGCGCGGACGGGCCGCCGCTTCCCGCAGGCGGACGGCCTGGCCCTGGCGATGGCGGTGGCCGCGGTCCTCTCCCTGCCGCTGGGCGTCGTCGAGGCGGGCGCGGCCCTGCTGGTCCCGAGCACCCTGGCCCTGGGCCTCGGGGTCGCCCTCCTTTCCTCGGTCCTGCCCTACACCCTGGAGCTGCTCGCCCTGCGGCGGATGCCGGCCCCGACCTTCGCGATCCTGATGAGCCTGGAGCCGGCCATCGCCGCCAGCGCGGGCTTCCTCGTCCTGAACCAGGCCATGTCCGCACTGGACGCCCTGGCCATCGCCCTCGTGATCGCGGCCAGCATGGGCGCGGTCCGCTCCCAGATCCGCAAGCAGCCCGCCTGATGGACGCCGTCCCCCACCTGTGGGCGGGCTCAAGGGATGAGATCAAGGGGTGACGTCGATGCGGAGCCTCGGTCACAGGTTGGCTGGGCGTAGCGGGCCGTCAGTGTCGTCAGGGTGGCCCGGATGAGGGTGCGCAGGGCAGGTGGGGCGAGGACCTCGGCGTCCGCCGCCAGGGAGAGGAACTGCGACTGCGCCTGGGACTGCGACTCGATCGGGAGCACCGCCCGGGTCCAGCCCGGCAGTTCGGGGTCCGGTTCGCCCGTGGTCGCCAGGGCCCGGGCCTGGGCGCCCGTCAGTTGGGCCGCGCCGTGCGCGGAGAGCCGTACGAGGGCCTCCTCCGGGTGGAGCCGCGCGTGGAAGTCCGCCTGGGTCCGCCGCCAGTGCGCCGCCAGGTCGAAGCCCTCGGGGAGCTCCGCGGACTGCGCCGTCTCCGTGACCGACAGGATCTGGTCCACCCGGTAGGTGCGCGGCTCCGGCTGCCCGTCGCACGTGCCCGCCACCAGGTACCAGCGGCCCGCCTTCAGGACCAGCCCGTACGGGGCCAGGCGCCGGTCCACATCCCGGGGCTCCTTCCACCGCCGGTAGCGCACCTCGATCACCCGGCCCCGCCACACCGCGTCGGCGACCTGCGCGAGGTACGGGGTCTCCTCGTGCTCCGCGTACCACCCCGGCGCGTCCAGGTGGAACCGCAGCCGCATCCGGTCCGCCTGCGCCCGCAGCTCCGCCGGCAGCGCCGCGCGCAGCTTCAGCTGGGCCGCCGACAGGGCCTGGCCGAGGCCCAGTTCCGCCGCCGGACCCGGCATTCCGGTCAGGAACAGCGCCTCGGCCTCGCCCGAGCTGAGCCCGGTCAGGCGGGTGCGGTAGCCGGCGAGCAGCTGGTAGCCGCCGCTGTGGCCGGCGTCCCCGTACAGCGGTACGCCCGCCGCGGCCAGCGCCTCCGCATCGCGGTAGACCGTACGTACGGACACCTCCAGCTCCTGCGCGAGCTCGGCGGCGGTCATCCGCCCCCGGGTCTGGAGCAGCAGCAGGATCGACAGCAGGCGGCTGGACTTCATCGGGACTTCACTGACACAGGATGTCAGTGGAGTGCTCCTACGGTTCGGCGCATGAATGATTTCGACTTCCTCGTGGGCAGCTGGGACGTTTCCAACCGCTGGCGCACCGACTTCCTCGACGCCGACAGCACGTGGGAGGAGTTCCCGGCCGTGTCCCACGCCTCGCGGCACTTCGACGGCGGCGCCAGTTTCGACGAGATCGACTTCCCGACGAAGGGCTTCGGAGGTCTCACGCTGCGGCTGTTCGACCGGGAGCGCGAGGAGTGGTCGCTGTACTGGTCGAGCCGCCGGACCGGGACGCTCTTCCCACCCGTCGTCGGGCGGTTCACGGACGGCACCGGGGTCTTCGAGGGCGAGGACACGCACGACGGGAAGGCGGTCCGGGTGCGGTTCGTGTGGAGCGGCGTCCGGACCGGATCCCCGTGCTGGGAGCAGTTCTTCTCGCTCGACGGGGGCGCCACCTGGGTGCACAACTGGACGATGAACTTCCGCCGTCGTCCCTGAAGCCGTACCCTGCCCGGCCGGCCGCGGGGGGACCGGCCGGGCAGGCGTACACCCCTCAATTCATCGGGAGGTTGCCGGCCGCCCCAGTGCGACGCCGGCGCCTCAGCGCCCGAGGCCGCTCATCGTCACGGCTGCCGGACTCGCCACCCCGCTCTCATCCACCACGAACCGTCCGTTCGGAGCACCGTCGAAGGTCCCGTTCTTGATCCACTCGATCAGCGCCGCCTGGTACGTGTCATGCGGGCCGCGCCAGGGCCGGCCCGGGCGGCCACCGTACGGCGTCCCCGATTCCGGCGTGCAGCGCTCGCCGGAGCAGCCGGCGAGATGGAGCAGGTGGCTGCCGCACTGGACCTGCACCAGCAACTTCTGGGACGAGCCGAGGCTGTTGTAGATGGCGGGCGCGTTGCCGGGTGGGGCGACGACGTCGTCGAGGCCGTGGATGACCAGCGCGGGCGTGGTCAGCTGCTGCGCGACGGTGGCGTTCCAGCCGTAGCTGGAGAAGGTCGGCGCGCGGCTGACGCCGGTCGGGTCGGCCGGGTCGTCGCCTCCCCAGGTGCTGCCCAGCCGGTCCTCCTCCAGCATCTGCTCCCACAACTGCTCCTGCGTCCCAGGGATTCGGTGGCCGGTGCAGACCTCGGCACGCCCGGGCGGCATGTTCGGGCCGGAGAGGATGTTCTCCTCCGTCGTGAGTCTCGTCGGGAAGGTCTGGAAGGACGCGGGCGAGGTCGGCTCCTCGGTCGGTGTGCCGAAGTTCGATGAGTGGAACACGACCCGGTTGACCTTCGGGGCGACGTCGGCGGCCTTGTGCAGCGTCCGGGCGACATGCTGGGCGCCGAGCGACCAGCCGATCAGGGTGACCTTGCCGTCCGACGGGTTGGCGCGCGCGATGGCGTCGTCGATGACCTGGCGGATGTCGCGTACGAACACGTCGCTGCGGGCGAAGCGGTGGTTGCTGGAGTGCGCGCGGCGCTGCCCGTCGAGCGGGTTGTTGAGGAGCAGTGTCCCCTGCTGGTCGAGCGGTGCGGGCGGGATGCCGGGGCGGTCACAGCCCTCGGGGTGGGAGCAGCTGCCGTCCGCGTTGTAAGGACGGAGGCTGGCGTTGCCGGGGTCGTCGAGACCGTTCTCGAAACGGGTCGAGCGGCCGTAGCCGAGAAGGCTGGGCGCGAAGGTGTCGATCCCGGCCCGGGCGAGCGCCCGCTGGGTGCTGAGCGTCCCGCCGCCGGGGGCCCGGTGGCGCAGGTCGAACGACGGCGTGCCGGAGACCCCGCTGCCGTGGATCAGCACCGCGGCCCTGTTGGGTACGCCGGGGCATCTGCCGCGGGCGTACGCGGGCCGGACGCGGTGGACCTGGATCCTCGCCGGGAGCCCGTCGAACTGCGGGTCCGGCATGAGCCCCGCCGGCACCGTGAAGTCCAGCCAGTAGTCCTGGACCCGCACGCCGGTCGGCGCGTTGTCGCAGTGCGCGGCCGAGGGCCGGGTGCTGTCGGCTGCCGTCGCGGGGCCAGAGCCGAAGGCGCCGGTGATCAGACCAAGCGAGAGGAGGAGCAGCCAGGGCTTCCGGACCCGAGACCTGGGCCGCAGCCCAGATCTCTCGCGGCGGGGCCGCTCCGGTCTCTGGTCCGCAATCCCGCCTGGGGCGCGCTCGTGTCGCTCTGGGCTGGTGTGCATCGCATCTCCTGACAGGGTCGGCGTTCTGGGGTGTCAGGAACATCCTTCGATCTGTTCGGCGCCCGGCCCGGCAGGCTCGGCCACACGACGGCGACAAGCGCACCACCGCCCCCGAAACGGGTGAACCGCCCCGCTCACCCCTCAGCCGAGCGGCAGGTCCACGTACGAAGGGGTCGCCTCCGGTGAGGTGAAGGCCAGCGTCGCGCGCGGCAGGTTGGCGTCGCCGTAGAACGGGTCGCGGGCGTCGATCACCAGCATCAGCCGGTGGCCGCGCGGTACGTCGTACGCCGTCGCCTGCAGGTCGATGTCCGCGCTGATCAGGCTGTCGGGCGGCGAGCCGAGGTCGGTGTACGGGGCGTGCGTGACGATGTGGCCCGTGCCGTCGGGCGCCACGTCAAGGAGGTACGCGACGAAGGTGGACCCCGGGTTCGCCGCCCGGTACGTCACGCGCAGCCGCGGTATGCCGCGCAGCCGGGTGGTCTCCGCGGCCGGGTCCGCGGTCCACACCGCGGCGACGGTGCGGTCAATGTCGCCCGTCGGGTAGACCTTCTGGCGGCCGGCGATCTCCGCGTACCCGGATTCGACGACCTTGTCGGCGACGGTCGCCGGGGTGTCCACCCCGCAGAGCACGGTGGCGGACCAGCCGGCCTGCGGCTCCTCGCCGAGTTCCCCGTCGTCCGCCAGGTACAGCCGCTGGACCTGTTCGGTGAGGGAGGGCCAGGTAGGGCGGGGTTCGAGGGTCTTGCTCCACATGACCTCGCCGAGGACCTGGCCCTCGGCGCCGATGCCGTTGTCGATCTCCTTGAGGTGGTGGTCGAACCAGCGGTGGGCGTCCGTCCAGATCCGGTTCGGCAGGCCGAGCATGCCGGTCATCTCGGGGCCCGAGTGGTCGCCGATGGAGACGGCGAGGCGTTTGGGGCCGGTCAGCTCGTTGAACATCTTCAGGGTCTGGTTGGCCGGGAAGAGCGTCTCGTGCCAGGCGTGCGAGAAGAAGACCGGCACCTGGCGGCGGTTGAGCTCCTTGACGTGGGCGAAGGGCGAACGCGCCTCCGCCCAGCGCAGGGTGCCCTGGATGTCCCGGCCGGCGAGGACGTTGTCGAAGACGCTCTGCGTCTGCGGGCTGAGCCGCGCCTTGGCGGCCGCGTCGAGCAGGGCCCGTACGGCCGCGATGTGGCGGGTGGAGTTCTCGTAGAACGCCTCCCCGAGATCGCCCCAGGTGCTGAGCGCGACCACGGCGTCGATGCGGGTGTCGTGCGCGGCGACCAGCTGGCTGATGCCGGAGCCGTACGAGTCCCCGAGGAAGCCGATCTTCGTGAGGGGGCCGTTGCTGCGCTCGATGAGGTGGTCCAGAGCCCGGCTGCCGTCGGCGACGTCGAGCGGGCCGGCCACCTCGACCTGGCCCTCGGAGCCGGCGAAGCCGCGGGTGGAGTAGGCGAGGACGTTGTAGCCGCGGGCCGCGAAGAGGGAGGCCTGGACGGCGTACGGGAGCCAGCCGAGGCTGGTCCAGGGCGAGGGCATGACGATCGCCGGGCGCGGCCGGGCCCCGGTGTGCCGCCAGAGCGCGGCGTCGAGCAGGTCCCCGTCGGCGCCGGTCACCTTGCCGCGGGTGAAGACGGCGAGGGAGCGGACCTCGGCGACCTCGGCGGCGCGGGCGGGGGCGAGGCCGGTGACGTCGCCGCTCTCCAGGGCGGTGACGAAGGCGGTGAGGGCGGTCGCGTCGAGTTCGGGATAGAGGGAGAAGGGGGTTCGGGCGGCTGGAGTCACGTCAGTCCATCCTCTTCGTCGGCTTCGGCTTCGGCTTCGGCGTCGGCTTCGCTCGACTGGGGCCGGAGCGGAGCGTTCAGTATCGACGGGACATCCGGTGACGTATCGCGAGTTTCCGGCTTACGGCCTGAATCGCCCCTCCGTTCCCGGGGGACGCCGCGCCGCGGGACCTGCGGCCGACGCGTCGCGCGGCAACTCCCCTTTCGGCTGCGGTGGTTCGGCGCGGGTGGCGGGAAGGTGCCGCGTCCCGAGAAAATCATGCAAGCGTGCTTGATTGTTTTCTCGGGGGCTGTCAGTCTTCCCCTCACGCCGAGAGGGGAGCGCACCGTGCCCGATCCGTCCGCCGTTAACGCAGCCGTCGACGCAGCCGTCGCCGTCTTCGCCGATCTGCGCGAGGAGGGCCGTGAAGTGGACGCTCTGGTCGCCGAGTTGCCCGACTCCGACTGGGCCCGGCCCACTCCCGCGCCCGGCTGGACCGTCGCCCACCAGATCGCCCACCTCCACTGGACCGACCGGGCCTCGCTGCTCTCCCTCACCGACGCCACCGGCTTCGGCCGCCTCGTCGAAGAGGCCTTGAAGGCCCCCGATTCCTTCGTCGACGAGGGCGCGGAGGAGGGCGCGGCGCTGGCGCCCGCCGAGCTGCTCGCCCGCTGGCGGGCCGCGCGCGCCGCCCTCGACGAGGCGCTCGCCGCGGCCTCGCCCGACACCCGCTTCCCCTGGTACGGGCCGCCCATGAAGGCCGCCTCGATGGCGAGCGCCCGGCTCATGGAGACCTGGGCGCACGGCCAGGACGTCGCCGACGCGCTCGGCGTGCGCCGCACCCCGACCGCGCGGCTTTGGCACGTGGCACGGATCGGCGTACGGGCCCGCGACTACGCCCATGCCGTACGCGGACTGCCCGCGCCGGCGGGGGAGTTCCGGGTGGAGCTGACGGCTCCGGACGGCCGGGGGGTATGGACGTACGGCCCGCCGGACGCCCCGCAGCGGATCACCGGCCCGGCGCTCGACTTCTGCCTCCTGGTGACCCAGCGGGCGCACCGCGCCGACCTGGCCCTCACCGCGACCGGCCCCGACGCGGACCGCTGGCTGGACATCGCCCAGGCCTTCGCGGGCCCGGCGGGACCTGGCCGCGCGCCGGCGGGATCGCGGTGACGCCGGGGCCGGCGACCCGCCGCCCGCTCCTGATCGGCAATGCCTCGGGTTTCTACGGGGACCGCTTCAGCGCGCTGCGCGAGATGCTGACCGGCGGCCCGCTGGACGTGGTGACCGGGGACTACCTGGCCGAGCTGACCATGCTGATCCTGGGCCGCGACCGCCTGAAGAACCCGGACCTCGGCTACGCCAAGACCTTCCTGCGCCAGCTGGAAGACGGGCTCGGGCTCGCGCACGAGCGGGGCGTACGGATCGTCGCGAACGCGGGCGGTCTGCACCCGGCCGCACTCGCCGACGCCGTACGGGCCTTGGCGGCCAAGGTGGGCGTTCCCGTCTCGGTGGCCCACGTCGAGGGCGACGACCTGACCCCGCGCGAGGACGGGGCGCTGACGGCCAACGCGTACCTCGGGGGCGCCGGGATCACGGCCTGCCTGCGGGCCGGCGCGGACGTGGTGGTGACCGGCCGGGTCACGGACGCGGCGCTGGTCAGCGGCCCGGCGGCCTGGTGGTTCGACTGGGCCGCGGACGACTACGACCGGCTGGCGGGGGCGGTGGTCGCGGGCCACGTCCTGGAGTGCGGCACCCAGGCGACCGGCGGCAACTACGCCTTCTTCACCGCGCACGACGTCCGCCGCCCCGGCTTCCCCCTCGCGGAGATCTCGGCGGACGGCTCCTCGGTGATCACCAAGCACCCGGGCACGGGTGGGGCCGTCACCACCGGCACCGTCACGGCCCAGCTCCTCTACGAGACCCAGGGCGTCCGCTACCTGGGCCCGGACGTGACCGCCCGGCTGGACACGGTCCGGCTGACCGAGGAGGGCCCCGACCGCGTACGGATCACGGGGGTGGAGGGGGAACCCCCGCCGGCCACGCTGAAGGTCGGCGTCACCCGCGTCGGCGGCTGGCGCAACGAGGTGATCTTCGTCCTGACCGGTCTGGACATCGAGGCGAAGGCGGAGCTGGTCCGGTCCCAGCTGTCCGAGGCCCTGGAGGGCGTCGCCACCGCCGACTGGACCCTGGCCCGCACGGACCACGAGGACGCCCCGACGGAGGAAACGGCCAGCGCGCTCCTGCGCCTGGTGGTCCGCGACCCCTCCCCGGACCGGATCGGCCGCGCCCTGACCTCGACGGCGATCGAACTGGCCCTGGGCAGCTACCCGGGCTTCCACGTCACCGCCCCGCCCGGCCCGGCCCAGCCCTACGGGGTCTTCACCTCGACCCTGGTGCCGGCGGATTCGGTCCCGCACACCGCTGTCCTCCCGGACGGCACCCGTCTGTCGATGAACGCTGCGGATCTTTCAGCCCCTCCGGCGTTTGAGGAGCGGGGGTTCGGGGGCGGAGCCCCCGAAGGGTCCGGGGCGGAGCCCCGGGACGGGGGTCCGGGGGCGGAGCCCCCGGTTTCGGGAAGGGGCGGGGTGGGGGAGAGCGGCCCCGCAGGGCCCACCACCCGCGCGCCCCTCGGCGCCGTGGCCGGGGCCCGCAGCGGCGACAAGGGCGGCGACGCCAACGTCGGTGTCTGGGTCGAGTCGGCCCCCGCCTGGGACTGGCTGCACGACACCCTCACCGTCGAGCTGGTGCGGGAGCTGCTCCCCGAAGCCCGGGACCTGCCCGTCACCCGCCACGCGCTGCCGCGACTGAAGGCCCTGAACTTCACCATCACCGGCATCCTCGGCGACGGCGTCGCCTCCGGCCACCGCTTCGACCCCCAGGCCAAGGCCCTCGGCGAATGGCTCCGCGCCCGCCACCTCGACATCCCGACCCACCTGCTGCGGCGGCCCGCCCAGGGCTCCGCACCCGCCCCGGAGGGGACCGGCCCATGACCCGCCTCGGCACCACCCTCGACCCCCGTGCCCCCGAGCACGCGCAGGCCCGTACCGCCGCCCTCGAACGCCTCGCCGCCCTCGACGCCGAGCACGCCAAGGCCCTGCAGGGCGGCGGCGAGAAGTACACCGCCCGCCACCGGGCCCGCGGCAAGCTCCTGGCCCGTGAGCGCGTCGAGCTGCTGCTCGACCAGGACACCCCGTTCCTGGAGCTGTCCCCGCTCGCCGCCTGGGGCAGCGACTACCCCGTCGGCGCCTCCATGGTCACCGGCATCGGCACGGTCGAGGGCGTCGAATGCCTGGTCACCGCCAACGACCCCACCGTCCGCGGTGGAGCCAGCAATCCCTGGACCCTGAAGAAGGCGCTGCGGGCCAACGAGATCGCCCGGCAGAACCGCATCCCCTGCATCAGTCTCGTGGAGTCCGGCGGCGCCGATCTGCCCTCCCAGAAGGAGATCTTCATCCCGGGCGGCGCGATCTTCCGCGACATCACCCGGCTTTCGGCCGACGGCATCCCGACCGTCGCCGTCGTCTTCGGCAACTCCACCGCCGGAGGCGCGTACATCCCCGGCATGTCCGACCACACCATCATGATCAAGGACCGTTCCAAGGTGTTCCTCGGCGGCCCGCCCCTGGTCAAGATGGCCACCGGTGAGGAGAGCGACGACGAGTCCCTCGGCGGGGCGGACATGCACGCCCGCACCTCCGGTCTCGCCGACTACTACGCCGTCGACGAGTACGACGCGATCCGCCAGGCCCGCCGCGTCATCGCGCGCCTGAACCACCGCAAGCCGCACGCGGACCCGCCGAAGGCCGACGAGCCCCTCTACGACCCCGAAGAACTCCTCGGCATCGTCCCGCCCGACCTCAAGACGCCCTTCGACCCGCGCGAGGTCATCGCCCGTATCGTCGACGCCTCCGACTTCGACGAGTTCAAGCCCCTCTACGGCACCAGCCTCGTCACCGGCTGGGCCACCCTGCACGGCTACCCGGTCGGCATCCTCGCCAATGCGCAGGGGGTGCTGTTCAGCGCCGAGTCCCAGAAGGCCGCCCAGTTCATCCAGCTCGCCAACCAGCGCGACATCCCCCTCCTCTTCCTCCACAACACCACCGGCTACATGGTCGGCAAGGAGTACGAGCAGGGCGGCATCATCAAACACGGCTCGATGATGATCAACGCGGTCTCCAACTCGAAGGTCCCGCACCTGTCCGTGCTCATCGGCGCGAGCTACGGCGCCGGCCACTACGGCATGTGCGGCCGCGCCTACGAGCCCCGCTTCCTCTTCGCCTGGCCCAGCGCCAAGTCCGCCGTCATGGGACCCCAGCAGCTCGCGGGCGTGCTGTCCATCGTGGCCCGGCAGTCCGCCGCCGCGAAGGGTCAGCCATACGACAACGATGCGGCCGACGCTGATGCCAGAATGCGCGCGTTCGTGGAGGCGCAGATCGAGTCCGAGTCGCTGCCGATGTTCCTGTCCGGGCGGCTGTACGACGACGGGGTCATCGACCCGCGCGATACCCGCACCGTCCTCGGCCTGTGCCTGTCGGCCGTCCACAACGCCCCCGTCGAGGGCGCCCGTGGCGGCTTCGGCGTCTTCCGGATGTGAGCCCGCACATGACCATCGACTCCCTCCTCGTGGCCAACCGCGGCGAGATCGCCGTCCGGATCTTCCGCACCGCCCGCGCCCTGGGCCTGGCCACGGTCGCCGTCCACTCCGACCCGGACGCCGACGCCCTGCACGTCCGCGACGCCGACGCGGCCGTACGCCTGCCCGGCGCGGCCCCCGCCGAGACCTACCTGCGCGGCGATCTGATCATCAAGGCCGCCCTCGCCGCCGGCGCCGACGCCGTCCACCCCGGCTACGGCTTCCTCTCCGAGAACGCCGACTTCGCCCGCGAGGTCCAGGCCTCCGGCCTGACATGGATCGGCCCGCCCCCCGAGGCCATCGAAGCCATGGCCTCCAAGACCCGGGCCAAGGAACTGATGCGCGCGGCCGGAGTGCCGCTCCTCGATCCCGTCGACCCGGCCGCCGCCACCCCCGCCGACCTGCCCCTCCTCCTCAAGGCCGCGGCCGGGGGCGGCGGCCGCGGGATGCGCGTGGTCCGCGACCTCGACCACCTCGAGGAGGCCCTCGACGCGGCCGCCGCCGAGGCCCGCTCGGCCTTCGGCGACGGCGAGGTCTTCGCCGAGCCCTACGTCGAGCGCGGCCGCCACGTCGAGGTGCAGATCCTCGCCGACGCCCACGGCACCGTCTGGGCACTCGGCACCCGCGACTGCTCCCTCCAGCGCCGCCACCAGAAGGTCATCGAGGAGGCCCCGGCACCCGGTCTGACCGAGGCCCTGCGCAACACCCTGCACGCCTCCGCCGTCGCCGCCGCCCGCGCCGTCTCCTACCAGGGCGCGGGTACCGTCGAGTTCCTCGTCACCGCCGACGGGTGCCCGTACTTCCTGGAGATGAACACCCGCCTCCAGGTCGAGCACCCCGTCACCGAAGCCGTCTTCGGGCTCGACCTCGTCGCCCTCCAACTGCGCATCGCCGAGGGCGCGGCCCTGCCCCCGGCGCCCCCGGAGCCCACCGGGCACGCCGTCGAGGCCCGCCTCTACGCCGAGGATCCCGCCCAGGACTGGCGCCCGCAGACCGGACTCCTGCACACCCTCGCCGTCCCCGGCCAGGTCCGCGTGGACACGGGCTTCACCGACGGGGACACCGTCGGCATCCACTACGACCCCATGCTCGCCAAGGTCGTCGCCCACGCCCCCACCCGCGCCGAGGCCGTCCGCGCCCTCGCGCACGCCCTCGCCGGAGCCCGCATCCACGGGCTCACCACCAACCGCGAGCTCCTCGTACGGTCCCTGCGGCACCCGGAGTTCACCGCCGGGCGGCTCGACACCGGCTTCTACGAGCGCCACCTCGCCACCCTCACCGAGGGCGTCCCGGACGCCACCCTCTCGGCCCTGGCCGCGGCCCTCGCCGAGGCCGCACCGGCCGCTGACGCCCCGCTCGCCCGTCGCCTCGGCGGCTGGCGCAACGTCCGCTCCCAGCCGCAGAGCCGCCGCTACACGGCAGCAGGCACCCAGTACGAGGTGCGCTATCACCCGGTGGACCACCCCGGCGTGCGGGTCCTGGCCGCCGAACCCACCCTCGTCACGCTCGAAGTCGAGGGAATCCGACGGCTGTTCCACGTGAAACGAAATTCGAACACGGCGGAGTCGGAGATCTACGTCGACTCGGCGCTCGGCGCACACACCCTTACCCCCGTTCCCCGCTTCCCCGACCCCCAGGACCGCACCGAACCGGGCTCCCTGCTCGCTCCCATGCCCGGCACCGTGGTCCGCGTCGCCGAGGGCCTCGCCCCCGGCAGCCCCGTCACCGCCGGGCAGCCGCTGCTCTGGCTGGAGGCCATGAAGATGGAGCACCGCATCCTCGCTCCCGCCTCCGGCACGCTCACCGCGCTCCACGCCGTCACCGGCCAACAGGTCGAGTTCGGCGCCCTGCTCGCCGTAGTCCAGGAGGAACCACCAGCATGAGCTCCTTCATCGGCCCCACCCTTCTCGAAACCGACGAACACAAGGCCCTGCGCACCGCCGTGGCCGCCCTCGGGCAGCGCTACGGCCGCGCGTACCTCGCCCGCGTAACCCGTGAGGGAGGCCACCCCGACGAGCTGTGGGCCGACGCCGCGAAGCTCGGCTACCTCGGGGTCAGCCTCCCCGAGGAGTACGGCGGCGGAGGCGGCGGCATCGCCGAACTGTCCATCGTCCTCGAAGAGCTCGGCGCCGCGGGCTGCCCCCTCCTGATGATGGTCGTCTCACCCGCCATCTGCGGCACGGTCATCTCCCGCTTCGGCACCGAGGCCCAGAAGCAGGCCTGGCTCCCCGGCCTCGCCGACGGCAGCCGCACCATGGCCTTCGGCATCACCGAACCCGACGCCGGCTCCAACTCCCACCGGATCACCACCACGGCCCGCCGCGACGGCGACGACTGGATCCTCACCGGCCGCAAGGTCTTCATCTCCGGCGTGGACATCGCCGACGCCACCCTCATCGTCGGCCGCACCGAAACCGTGTCATCCAGCGGGGGCGCACCGGCCCTCAAGCCGTGCCTGTTCATCGTCCCCAGGGACGCTCCCGGATTCTCCCGCACGGTCATCGACATGGAACTCCAGGCGGCGGAGAAGCAGTTCGAGCTCGTCCTGGACGACGTACGCCTGCCGGGGGACGCGCTGGTCGGGGACGAGGACGCGGGCCTGCTCCAGCTGTTCGCCGGCTTGAACCCCGAGCGCATCATGACCGCCGCCTTCGCCATCGGGATGGGCCGCTACGCCCTGGCCAGGGCCGTCGACTACGCGAGGACCCGCCAGGTGTGGAACGAACCCATCGGAGCACACCAGGCCGTGGCCCATCCGCTGGCCCAGGCCCACATCGAGCTGGAACTGGCCGGCCTGATGATGCGGAAGGCTGCGCTGCTGTACGACGCGGGGGACGACATGGGGGCGGGCGAGGCGGCGAACATGGCGAAGTACGCGGCGGGCGAGGCGTGCGTCCGGGCGGTGGACCAGTCCGTGCACACCCTGGGCGGCAACGGCCTCACCCGCGAGTACGGCCTGGCGTCCCTGATCACCGCCGCCCGCGTGGCCCGCATCGCCCCCGTGAGCCGCGAGATGATCCTCAACTTCATCTCCCACCAGACCCTGGGCCTCCCCAAGTCCTACTGACCCCGTCGCCCCGGCGGGTTGCCCTGCGGGCGGCTCGAGCCTGGTCGGTGGGGTCGGTCCGTGGGGCCGCGCCGGGGTATCTCCTCGGCTCGCGCGGTGTCCCTGCGGGGGGCTCGGCGGTAGCGGCTTGTTCCGATCCGGCCTGGTCGGTGGGGTCGGTCCGTGGGGCCGCGCCGGGGTGTCTCCTCGGCTCGCGCCTGCGGGCATGTCCCGGCTGTGCGGCCCGGGTTGCGCGCTCGTCCTGCGGGGACACCCCGCCACGTCCCCACTCCCCTCCGCCCGGGACACGCCCGCACGGTCGAAGCCGGCCGTGGGGCGGGGACACGCAGGAGGGTCCCCGCAGGACGAGCGCGCAACCCAGGCCGCACGGCTGGACCACGGCCGCAGGCGCGAGCCGAGGAGATCCTCGTGCGGGGCCCCGCCCCACACCTGCGCACCGCCAAGTCCCGCGCGGGTTCGGCCCGAGCCGTGTACCGCCGGGCAGCCCGCAGGGACACCGCGCGAGCCGAGGAGATCCTCGTGCGGGGCCCCGCCCCACCCCCGCACACCGCCAAGCCGCCCGCAGGGGTCCGGCCCGAGCCGCACACCGCCGAGCAGCCCGCAGGGACACCGCGCGAGCCGAGGAGATCCTCGTGCGGGGCCCCGCCCCACCCCCGCACACCGCCAAGCCGCCCGCAGGGCGATCGACCCGTCGACGTACCCTCCCGGAGGGACGACACACCGCACCCGCACACCCCTCCGGAGGAGACATGGCCCCACCCGTCCACGCCACAACGGCGGCAGGAGTCACCACCCTCACCCTCGACTCACCGGCCAACCGCAACGCGCTCTCCGCCGAACTCGTCGGCGCCCTGCGCGCCGCCCTCGCCGCAGCCGGGGCGGACCCCGCGGTCCGGGCCGTCGTCCTCACCCACACCGGCACCACCTTCTGCTCCGGTGCCGACCTCAAGTCCCCCTGCGATCCGGCCGACCTCCTCGCCCTGTTCCGCGAGATCGCCGAGCTGCCCAAGCCCGTCCTCGCCCGCGTCACCGGCCACGTTCGCGCCGGCGGCCTCGGCCTGCTCGGCGTCTGCGACATCGCCGCCGCCGGGCCGCAGTCCTCGTACGCCTTCACCGAGACCCATCTGGGCCTCGCCCCGGCGGTGATCTCCATGCCGCTGCTCCCGCGCCTCGACCCGCGCGCCGCCGCCCGCTACTTCCTCACCGCCGAGGCCTTCGACGCCGCCGAAGCCGCCCGGATCGGTCTGCTCACCCTGCACGCCGAGGACGTCGACGAGGCCCTGGAACCCGTACTCGCCGGGCTGCGCAAGGCCTCCCCGCAGGGCCTGGCCGCGACCAAGGCGCTGACGGCCGCCGCCGTGCGCGAGGCCCTGGAACGCGACGGCGCCCGCCTGACGCAGCTGTCCGCAGACCTCTTCGCCTCCGCCGAGGCCCGCGAAGGCCTCACCGCCCGCTTCGAGCGCAGGGAACCGTCATGGTCGCTGTGACCGGCCCCAACGGCTCCACCACCGGCTCCACCACCGGCCCCACCACCGGCCCCAAGCAGGCGCGCAGCCGCGTCACGCGCCGCCACCTCCTGGAGGCGGCCGTGTCCTGCCTGGCGGAGCACGGCTGGGCCGGTTCCACCGTCGCCGTCGTCGCCGAACGCGCCGGCGTCTCGCGCGGCGCCGCCCAGCACCACTTCCCGACCCGCGAGGACCTGTTCACCGCGGCCGTCGAGTACGTCGCCGAGGAGCGGTCCACGGCCCTGCGCGAGCTCTTCCACGCCGGCCCGGCCGCCCGCCCGACGGTGGTCGAGGCGCTCGTGGACCTCTACACGGGCACCCTCTTCCGGGCCGCGCTGCACCTGTGGGTCGCGGCCGCCGACGAGGAGCAGTTGCGCCCCCGGGTGACCGAGCTGGAGGCCCGGGTCGGCCGCGAGACCCACCGCATCGCCGTCGAGCTGCTCGGTGCGGACGAGTCCGTGCCGGGCGTACGGGAGAGCGTGCAGGGCCTCCTCGACCTGGCCCGGGGCCTGGGCCTGGCCAACGTCCTGACCGACGACACGGCCCGCCGGGCCCGAGTGGTGGGCCAGTGGTCCCGCATCCTCGACGCGGCCCTGGGTCCACCGGTGACCTGATCCCGGGCGACAGAACGCGAGGGGCGCCGCACCCCGGTGAGGGGGTACGGCGCCCGGGCGTGCCGGCGTGCCCGCTACGGGATCACGCGGTCGCGGCGATGTCCGCGTAGCCCTCGATCTCCTGCGGGTTGCGCCGGCCGGGCCCCGTGTAGCGGGCCGACGGCCGCACCAGGCGGCCCGTGCGCTTCTGCTCCAGGATGTGCGCCGACCAGCCCGCGGTACGGGCGCAGCTGAACATCGAGGTGAACATGTGCGCCGGGACCTCGGCGAAGTCCAGCATGATCGCGGCCCAGAACTCCACGTTGGTGGCCAGCACCCGGTCGGGGCGGCGCGCGTGCAGCTCCTCCAGCGCGGCCTTCTCCAGCGCGGCGGCCACCTCGTAGCGCGGCGCGTCCAGCTCCTTGGCGGTGCGCCGCAGCACGCGGGCGCGCGGGTCCTCGGCGCGGTAGACGCGGTGCCCGAAGCCCATCAGCCGCTCACCCTTGTCCAGGGCCTTCTTCACGTACGCCACGGCGTCGCCGGTGCGCTCGATCTCCTCGATCATGCCGAGCACGCGGGACGGAGCCCCACCGTGCAGCGGCCCCGACATGGCGCCCACGGCGCCGGACAGCGCGGCGGCGACGTCCGCGCCGGTCGACGCGATCACCCGCGCCGTGAAGGTGGAGGCGTTCATGCCGTGCTCGGCGGCGGAGGTCCAGTACGCGTCGACGGCCTTGACGTGCTTCGGGTCCGGCTCGCCCCGCCAGCGGATCATGAACCGCTCGACGACGGACTCGGCCTTGTCGATCTCCCGCTGCGGCACCATCGGCAGGCCCTGGCCGCGGGCGGACTGGGCGACGTACGAGAGCGCCATGACGGCCGCGCGCGCGAGATCGTCGCGGGCGGTCTGCTCGTCGATGTCCAGCAGCGGTTTCAGACCCCACACGGGGGCGAGCATGGCGAGCGCGGACTGCACGTCCACGCGGATGTCTCCGGAGTGGACCGGGATGGGGAACGGTTCGGCGGCCGGCAGGCCGGGGTTGAAAGCACCGTCGACCAGCAGGCCCCAGACGTTCCCGAAGGAGACGTGGCCGACGAGGTCTTCGATGTCGACGCCCCGGTAGCGGAGCGATCCGCCCTCCTTGTCGGGCTCGGCGATCTCCGTCTCGAACGCGACGACCCCTTCGAGCCCGGGTACGAAGTCGGACATCAGGCGGCTCCTCAGATAGTGCGAACACGCGCGGCTCCCGGCGTGACTCGCGGTCCGGCGCGGTCATCCCCGTTGATGCCCGGCACGGCCGATGGTCACCCGCGTGGGAACCTTCGGACCGGCCCCAAGATTTTGGCCGTTCCGTCCCGGCTGCGGAAGCGTGACATACGGCACACCTTCGCCGGTCCGCCTGCGGCAGGATGGCCCGCGTGACCCATCAGGACCTTGACCCCGCCATCATGCGCAAGCAGTACCGCTCGGAGATCGTGGAGGAGGAGAGCCTCGCCGAGGACCCGATGCGGCAGTTCGACCGGTGGTTCCAGCAGGCCGCCGCCTCGCACCTCTTCGAACCGAACGCCATGGTCGTCTCGACGGCCACCGCCCACGGGCGGCCCAGCTCGCGCACGGTGCTGCTGAAGCAGTTCGACGAGCGCGGCTTCGTCTTCTACACGAACTACGCCTCCCGCAAGGCCCGCGAGCTCGCCGAGAACCCGTACGCCGCCCTGCTCTTCCCCTGGCATCCCATCGCCCGCCAGGTCATCGTCACCGGCACGGCGGTCCGGATCGGCCGCGACGAGACGGCGGCGTACTTCCGCTCCCGTCCGCACGGCTCCCAGCTGGGCGCCTGGGCGAGCGACCAGTCCAGCGTGATCGCCTCCCGCGCGGAACTGGACCGCCGCTACGCCGAGCTCGCCGCCCGCTACCCGGAGGGCGAGCAGGTCCCGGTCCCGCCGGAATGGGGCGGCCTGCGGGTGGTCCCGGACTCGGTGGAGTTCTGGCAGGGCCACGAGAACCGCCTGCACGACCGCCTGCGCTACGTCCTGGAGGCCGGCAAGTGGCGCATCGAAAGGCTGTGCCCGTAGCAACGCAGGCGACCCGCGGGCTCTGGTTCCTCTCCTGCAGTGAGAGAAGCCGGCCGGACGTACCGGCGAGCCCGCGGGTCGGGTGACTGCTGTGGATTGGCGCCTGGCGTTCCCGCCGGGCACCGCACTGGGTGCGTGCGACGACGGGCGCTTAGCCCGCAGCCACCTCACGCGTCCGGTTTCCGTACATTTCGGGAACCACCTCCCTTCTCGTGTACGTCAGAGCCTAGGCAGACGCCCCTGCCGCCACAACCGTTTATTTCCCGACGGTCGTGCGGATTTCCCGCCCCCAATCCGCGGAAAGCGGTGTGTGCTGCGTCACGTTCCAGTTGAATGATCCGACGTGCCGCATACGCGAACACCTGCAAGGGGTGCCAGGTGAGTGCTTCCGGACGTAACGAGACCACCGACGATCTGCTCGCAGCGCTGCTGGACGGGATGGACGCCGCCCTGTGCGCCTTCGACGCCGACGGAGTGATCACCCACTGGAACCGTGAGGCCGAGCGGATCCTGGGCTGGTCCGCCGCCGAGGCCGTGGGGCGCAAGGGGTTCGAGGGATGGGCGGTGCGCGCCGCCGACGCCCACGATGTGCAGGACAGGCTGATGGCCGCCCAGCACCTGCCAGGGCGGCAGGTGCACGAGTTCGCGCTGCTGACCAAGGACGGCGGGCGCGTTCTCGTACGGACCCAGTCCGCCGGGGTGCCGGGCGCGGACGGGAAACCCGCCGGGGTGTACTGCGCCTTCAGCGAGGTGCACGCGCAGATCGACCTGGAGCGGTCCATCGCACTGAGCGAGGCCCTGATGGAGGACGCCTCCTGGGGCGTCGTCCTCGTCGACGTCGACCTGCGGCCCGCCGTGGTCAACGCGCACGCCGCGCGCGCCTTCGGCGCCGGTCGCACCGGGCTGCTCGGGCGCCCGCTCGGGGAGCTGCTGGCCCAGGGCGTGGAGGAGCTGGAGGGCGCACTCCAGCACGTGCTCGCCGAGGGCGCGCCGCCCGCGCCGGTGGAACTGTGGGTGTCGGTGCGCACGGCGGAGGGGGTGCGCCGCAGGTGCTGGCGCTGCGGGTTCCTGCGGCTGGCCTCGCCGCTCGCGGAGGAGCCGGTGCCACTGGGCGTCGGCTGGCTCTTCCAGGACGTCACCGAGGCCCGCCAGGAGCAACTGGACACCGCGCAGCTGCGGTTCCGGGCCCACCAGCTCCACCGCGCGGGGCGGGCCGCCGCCGAGTGCGAGGACCCGGCCGAGGCGGCCGCCGTACGCCTGGACTTCGCCCTCGCCGGTTTCGCCGAGCACGCGCTGCTGGACGTACTGGATCCCGCGGCCGACCCCGAGCGGCGAAGGCTCGTACGGTCCGCCGCGTCGCCGCCGGCGCTGCCGGGTCCCTGGTCGATCCCCGTCCGGTACGCGGCCGGGCATCCGGCGCTGCAGGCGCTGGACCGGATCGGCTCGGTGCGGACCAGCGCCCCGCGCGGGGAGGCGGACCCAGAGTGGGCGCGGGCCCGCCAGTGGCCCGAGGGCGCGGCGCACGTGCTGTGCACGGTGCTGCGCAGCCGGGGGCGGACCCTGGGGGCGCTGACGTTCCTGCGCGGGCCCTCGCGGGTCGCCTTCGAGCGCGCGGACGCGGCGTACGCGGAGGAGGTCGCGGCCCGGGTCGCGGCCGATCTGGACCTGGCGGCCGGAGGGTAGATGGACCGGAAGGTAGACGGAGAGGGGAGTGCGGCGGCCGAGGACGCCGCCGCACGCTGCGGGTCAGTGCCGGAAGAAGATCCGGTCGCCGTACTCCTGCATCACGCGGCCGTTCCACTCGTGGCCGCCGTCGACGTTGCCCGAGCGCAGCAGCGGCGGCTGCACCCCGCGGGCGGCGAGCTCGCCGGCCGCCGCCGCCATGACCGCCTGCATGATCGCGCAGGTCACCACGGTGGAGGCGGGGGCGAAGGGCGCGTCGATGCCGTCGGCGCTCAGCTCGGCGTCGCCGACCGCGATCTTGCTGTCGAGGACGACGTCGCAGTGGTCCTTGAGGAAGGTGCCGGAGACGTGCCGCGACGTGGTCTCGGTCGCGTAGGCCACGGAGGTCACGCCGATGACCTTGAGGCCGATGGCGCGGGCGTTCATGGCCATCTCGACCGGCAGGGCGTTGCGCCCGGAGAGGGAGATGATCACGAGGACGTCGCCGTCGGAGGCGGGGCTGCTGTCCAGGACGGCGCCGGCGAGGCCGTCGACCCTCTCCAGGGCGCTGCCCAGCGTCGCGGGCATGACGTCGATGCCGACCGTGCCGGGGACGGCGAGGAAGTTCATCAGCGCCATGCCGCCGGCCCGGTAGACCACGTCCTGGGCGGGCAGCGAGGAATGCCCGGCGCCGCAGGCGAAGAGCCGGTTGCCGGCGGCGACGGCGTCGGCGATGAGGGAGCCGGCCGCCGCGATGCGCGGGGCCTCCTCGTCCCGCACCCGCTCCAGCAGGCGGATGGCGGCGTCGAAGAACTGACCGGCCAGCTTGCTCTCGCTCATACGCCGATGGCCCTTCCAGGGGTGGGGGGTGCGTCCGTGTCCGCCGCTCACCGTGCGGTCTGGACCAAGGACGTGTCAATACGAACGTCAATCCCGCGTCGAACGGCCCGGGCGGGCGTCCCGGGCGGCGTCCCGGGCACTGTCCGGCACTGTCCGGCACTGGTCTTGACCCCGGGCACGGGACGGTTGTGCGCCCGATGCGTCAGAATTGGGGGCAGGGCCAGCGCACGCAATCCGAGGGGCACGAATGTCCGGACTGATCGATACCACGGAGATGTATCTCCGCACCATCCTTGAGCTGGAAGAGGAAGGTGTGGTCCCCATGCGCGCCCGTATCGCCGAGCGGCTCGACCAGAGCGGCCCCACGGTGAGCCAGACGGTGGCGCGGATGGAGCGGGACGGCCTGGTGGCCGTCGCCAGTGACCGCCATCTGGAACTGACGGAGGAGGGGCGGCGGCTGGCGACGCGCGTGATGCGCAAGCACCGGCTCGCGGAGTGCCTGCTCGTCGACGTCATCGGCCTGGAGTGGGAGCAGGTGCACGCCGAGGCCTGCCGCTGGGAGCACGTGATGAGCGAGGCGGTGGAGCGGCGGGTGCTGGAGCTGCTGCGTCACCCGACCGAGTCGCCGTACGGGAACCCGATCCCGGGGCTGGAGGAGCTCGGCGAGAAGGCCGAGGCGGACCCGTTCCTGGACGCCGGCATGGTGAGCCTGGCGGAGCTGGACCCGGGTGCCGAGGGCAAGACCGTGGTCGTGCGCCGGATCGGTGAGCCGATCCAGACGGACGCACAGCTGATGTACACGCTCCGGCGGGCGGGCGTGCAGCCCGGCTCGGTGGTGAGCGTGACCGAATCCCCGGGGGGTGTGCTGGTCGGCAGCGGTGGCGAGGCCGCCGAGCTGGCCGCGGAGGTCGCCTCGCACGTGTTCGTGGCGAAGCGCTGACCTCGGCGCCGGCCTTCGCGCCGGCGTCGTTCCTTTCCTGTCTTTCCTGTCTTCCTGGTGTGGGCGGTCCCGGCGCCTTGCGGCGCCGGGACCGGTCCTCCCCTTGGTGACCTGGAGCCCCGAGCTCTCAAGGTCGTCCCCTCGGACCGTCTTCCCCGAGCGGCCCGCCTCCCTGTTGAAAGGATCTCCATCGGCAGCGGCGGCCAATCCTTGAGCAAGGTCACTCGAAAGAGCGGTGTTGTCGGCGAGAACCCCGTTTTCGAATACGGGTTCGATAGTCTGGCGGGGAGCGAAGGGGGTGCATCTGCGGTGGTACAGCGCGTCGATGTGACAGGAGCCGAAGGCATCCGCCTGGCCGCCTGGGAGTTCCACCACGAACCGGCCGCGGCGGCCGATCCCCGCCCCGGGGTGCTGTTACTGCACGGCCTGATGGGCCGCGCCTCCCACTGGACCGCCGCCGCCCGCTGGCTCAGCGAGCGCCGCCGCGTCGTGGCCCTGGACCAGCGCGGACACGGCCAGAGCGAGCGCCCACCCGCCGGCCCTTACACGCGCGAGGCGTTCGTGGCCGACGCCGAGGCCGCCGTCGAGCAGCTCGGCCTCGCCCCCGTGACACTGATCGGCCACTCCATGGGCGCCCTCACCGCCTGGCAGCTCGCGGCCCGCCGCCCGGACCTGGTCGACGCCCTCGTCATCTGCGACATGCGCGCCTCGGCCCTCGGCGCGGCCTCCCAGCGGGAGTGGGAGGACTGGTTCCACCGCTGGCCCCTGCCCTTCCCCACCCAGGACGCGGCCCGCCGCTGGTTCGGCGAGGACGACCCCCGGGTGGAGCGCCCCGATCCCGGCCGCGGCGCCTTCTTCGCCGAGGTCATGCACGAGGCCCCCGACGGCTGGCGCCCGCTCTTCTCCCGCCGCCAGATGCTGACGGCCCGCGAGACCTGGGTCCACGACGCCCACTGGGAGGAGTTGGCCCAGGTCCGCTGCCCGAGCCTGGTGGTCCGCGGCCTGGACGGCGAGCTGGGCCGGGCCGAGGCCCAGGAGATGGTCCGCGTCCTCCCGGCCGGCCAGTACGCGGAGATCCCCGACGCGGGCCACTACCTCCACTACGACCAGCCGACGGCCTGGCGCGCCGCGGTGGAACCTTTCCTCGACGCCATCAAGGCACCCCAGCCCTGAGGCGGCCGGCCTCCGTCACCGCCGCCGCTTGATTCATCCACGAGAGCCCAAAAAAATCGGACGGCGATGTCGAGAACCTCTGACCGGCTCCGTCCCCGCTATGAAGGCGACCACAATGGGTCGCACCAGCGAGGAGAAACACGATGGCCAAGTACCTGCTGCTCAAGCACTACCGCGGCGCCCCGACTCCGGTCAACGACGTGCCGATGGCCCAGTGGACGCCGGAGGAGATCTCGGCCCACGTGCAGTACATGAACGACTTCGCGGCCCGGCTGGAGAAGACCGGCGAGTTCGTCGACGGTCAGGCGCTCGCCCCCGAGGGGGCGTGGGTCCGCTACGACGGCGAGGGCCGCCCGCCCGTCACCGACGGACCGTTCGCCGAGACCAAGGACCTCATCGCCGGCTGGATGGTGATCGACGTCGACAGCTACGAGCGGGCCGTCGAGCTGGCCGGGGAGCTGTCGGCCGCGCCGGGGGCCGGCGGCAAGCCGATCCACGAGTGGCTGGAGGTGCGCCCGTTCCTGGCCGCGCCGCCCACCATCACGGAGTGACGTCACCGATGGACGAGGTCCTGCTCAGGAGCCTCACGCCGAGCGTGCTCACCGTCCTCGTCCGCCGCGGAGCCGACTTCGCGGCGGCCGAGGACGCCGTGCAGGACGCGCTGGTCGAGGCCCTCCGGGCCGGGGCGGCCGACCCTTCACCGAGCTCTCGGCTCCACTCGAGCGGGGGAGACCCCGTTCGGGATGCCAAGGGCTGGCTGGTCACCGTCGCCTGGCGCAAGTTCCTCGACGCGACCCGCGCCGACGCCGCCCGCCGCCGGCGCGAGGACCGCGCCGAGAAGGAGCCGGCGCCCGGGCCGGCGCCCGCGGTGGACGACACGCTCCAGCTCTACTTCCTGTGCGCGCACCCGTCGCTGACACCGGCGTCCGCGGTCGCGCTCACCCTGCGCGCCGTCGGCGGGCTGACCACCCGCCAGATCGCCCAGGCCTACCTGGTGCCCGAGGCGACGATGGCGCAGCGGATCAGCCGGGCCAAGCGCACCGTCTCCGGCGTGCGCTTGGACCGGCCCGGCGATGTCGCCACCGTGCTGCGCGTCCTCTACCTCGTCTTCAACGAGGGCTACTCCGGCGATGTCGACCTCGCCGCCGAGTCCATCCGGCTCACCCGGCAGCTCGCGGCCGCCGTCGACCACCCCGAGGCGGCGGGGCTGCTCGCCCTCATGCTGCTCCACCACGCCAGGCGTGCCGCCCGGACCGCGCCCGACGGCAGCCTGGTGCCGCTCGCCGAGCAGGACCGCGGCCGGTGGGACACCGCGTTGATCGCCGAGGGCGTCGGGATCCTCCAGGCGGCCCTCGCCCGCGACCGGCTGGGCGAGTTCCAGGCCCAGGCCGCCATCGCGGCACTCCACGCCGACGCGCCCACGGCCGAGGAGACCGACTGGGTGCAGATCGTCGAGTGGTACGACGAGCTCGCGCGCCTGACCGACAGCCCGGTCGTGCGGCTCAACCGGGCGGTCGCCGTCGGGCAGGCCGACGGACCGCGCGCCGGCCTGGCGGCGCTCGCCGAGCTGGACGCCTCCCTGCCCCGCCACACCGCGGTGGCGGCGTACCTCCACGAGCGCGACGGCGACCTGGCGACGGCGGCCCGGCTGTACGCCGAGGCGGCCCACAAGGCACCCGACCTCGCCGAGCGCGACCACCTGACCCGCCAGGCCGCCCGGCTCAACGCCCGCCGAGGTCGCTGACGGGCCGCGCCCAGCCCCAGCCCCAGACCCAGCCTCAGCCCTAGCCCTTGCTCACCGCCCACAGGATCTCCGGCAGCTTCCGCGCCACCGCCGGGGCCGCCAGCCGTACGCCCGCCCACGTGGCCAGTGCGCCCCAGGCCATGCCCAGGGGGAGCAGGAGCCAGGAGACGCTCTGGTGGTCGCCCACGGTGACCCAGATCGTCAAGGCGATCACCGGGGCGCAGATCGCCGCCGACAGCAGCAGTCCGCCGAAGATGCCCATCCAGGCGAGCCCGCCCTGGCCCGGGGCGACGTTCTTGAAGGCGCCGTCCGTCGGGATGGAGTACGCGAAGTGCGCCGAGGCCAGCGCCCCCGTGCAGAGCATCGCGCCCAGCAGGGCCAGGGCCAGGCCCAGCGCCGCGGGGAAGGCGGACCAATTGCCGATCAGGGCGGCCGTGACCACCGTGACGAGGACCGTGTACGGGACCGTGACCAGGCCCAGCGCGGCGGCGCGGGCGCGCAGTTCCACGTACGCGTCACGCCGGGTCGAGATGGTCTGCGCGACCATCCAGAACGCCGAGGTGTCCTGCCCGAACTGGTTGTACATCTGGACGCCGAGCATGCCCGCGCCGAAGCAGGCCAGGTAGACGGAGCCGGTGCCCTGGAGGGCGTTGAAGACCGGGATGATCAGGCCGATCGCCAGCGCGGTCACCCAGGAGGCCTTGGTCTTCGGGTCGCGGACGATGTAGCGCAGGGTGCGCTGCACGGCCGCGCCCGTCCGGCCGGCGGGCAGCAGGGACCAGAAGCCGCCCGCGCCACGGTCCTTCGCGGGCTGGGCGGCCGCGATCGTCGAGCCGTCCGGCGTGACCATCAGCTTGGTCAGGCTCCGCTCCCAGAACCACAGGAGGCCGGCCAGGGCGCCCAGGCTCAGGGCCAGTTGGGCGGCCGCCTCGCCGTACGCGCCCTCGCTCGCCGAGTCCACCATGCCGACGGCGGTCGCCGGAGGCAGCCACCGCAGCACCGCCTCGACGGGTTCGAGCGTCGACATGCCGCCCGCCTCGAAGAGGCGCTGACTGGCGAAGTTGGCCAGCTGGGCGCCCACCGCGATCAGCAGGCCGCTGAGCAGCGCCAGGTCACGCCCCTTGCGGCTGGTCAGCAGCCGCACATTGGCCGTGGCCACCGCCCGCGCGAGGGCCACGCAGCCGAGCACGAGGAGGGGCGCCGCCACCACCGCGGCCACCGCGCCGGCGGCGCCGCGCGCGACGGCTATCACCGAGCCGACGGCCAGGCACAGCGTGAACAGCGGCCCGATGCCGACCAGTGAGGAGGCCAGGAGGGCCCGTACGAGCGGACGCGGGCGCAGCGGCAGCATGACCAGCCGGCTCGGGTCGAGCGTCTCGTCCCCGGCGGGGAAGAACAGCGGCATGAAGGCCCAGCCGAGCGCCAGGATCACGGCCAGCAGGACGACGACCGTGCCCGCGTGGGCGTTCCCGTGCAGCAGTGACAGGCCGAACGTGACGAAGAAGCCGACCAGCAGGGCGAAGGCCAGCGTCGTGAAGTAGGCGGCCTTGCGCTTCGAGGAGCCCTTCAGCCCGTTGCGCAGCAACGACAGCTTGAGGCGGACGAGGATCGGGGTCAGCGGGATCGTCGCGACGGAAGTGACCGAGGTGACCGAAGCAACGGAAGTGACCGAAGCGACCGAAGCGACGGGAGCGACGGGAGCGGATGGCGTGGACGGCGTCGCGTTCATCGCGAGACCGCCCCGGAGCCGCCGCCGAGCCACTCCAGCGAATCCCCGGCCGCGTCGCGCCCGTGCGCGCCGACCAGTTCGAGGAAGGCGGCCTGCAGGGAGGGCGCGGAGCCCCGTACGTCGGCCAGCGGGCCCGCGGCGCGGATCCGGCCGGCGGCCATCACGGCCACCCAGTCGCACACCGACTCGACGAGCTCCATCACGTGGGAGGAGAAGACGACCGTGGCACCGGACGAGGTGTAACGTTCCAGCACCCCGCGGATGGTCTGCGCCGACACCGGGTCCACGCCCTCGAACGGCTCGTCCAGGAACAGCACTTCGGGGTTGTGCAGAAGCGCGGCCGCCAGACCGATCTTCTTCCGCATGCCGGTCGAGTAGTCCACGACCAGCTTGTGCTGCGAGCCCGCGAGGTCGAGGACCTCCAGCAGCTGCGTCGCCCGCTTGTCGGTCTCCTCGCCCGGCAGCCCGCGCAAACGGCCCATGTAGCCGAGCAGTTCGCGCCCGGACAGCCGCTCGAAGAGCCGCAGCCCCTCGGGCAGCACTCCGATCCGCGCCTTCACCTCGGTCGGGTCCGCCCACACGTCGTGCCCCGCGACGAAGACCCGCCCCATGTCCGGCCGCAGCAGCCCGGTCACCATCGACAGCGTCGTCGTCTTGCCCGCGCCGTTAGGGCCCACCAGACCGATGAACTGGCCCGCGGGCAGCTCCACATCGATCCCGGCGACGGCCACTTGCTCGCCGAAGCGCTTCCACAGACCTTCCACCCGCACGGCGGCGGGCGGCGCGGATCGCGCGCCACCCGTTCCGTACGTTCCACCCGTCGCATCGCCCTGGTCCGGCATGCGCCCGCCTCCCGTTACGTCCCCGTTGGTCGTTCCTTCCTCACGATAGGAGGAGGGGGAGAGGCCGAGTAGTTACTTATGTCATGGGTTTCCGCCCGTCCGGTCGGCCCGACGGTCAGGCCCGCGCGTCAGACCTGACGCCGCTTCCGTTCCGCCGACGCCTCGCTGCCGCACGCGTACGCCAGCGCGTCGATCAGCTCCTCCGTGTCCGGCAGCCACCGGTTCGCCGGCGTGGGCCGCCGCGCCCACTGGACCGAGCCCCGGCCGCCGAAGCGGGTCGGCGGGGCGGCCACGTACTCGCCCTCGCCGCGCGCCACCAGGTCGAGCCCGGTCGGTGACCAGCCCAGCTTGCGCACCAGGTCCGCCACCTTCACGCCGGCGCCCGGCAGGACGAAGAACAGCATCCGGTGGTCGGGTGTGCGGGTGACCGGCCCGAGGGTGCGCTGCATGCGCTCCAGCCGAGCCAGCGCCAGGAATCCGGCCGAGTCCGGCACGTCCAGCGCGTCGAACGTCCGGCCCGTCGGCAGCAGGATCGAGGCCTCCGGGTGCTTCCCCCAGATCCGCCGGACCTGCACCGCGCTGCCGGTCGCCTGCGCCGCCCAGTCCTTCACCGCCGGGTGCGCCCCGGGCGCCGGGCAGTCCGCGGCTCCGCAGGAGCACAGCTCCCGGCCGTCCGCGGGCTCCAACCAGGTGCCGGCGAAGACATCCCAGTGCCGTTCTTCCGCGTACCGCACGGCATGGTCCAGCAGCTGCTCGCCGCGCTGCTTGGGGATGGGTGCGGTCTCCGTGACTCCGATGGTCTCTTCCACGCCCATCACAACTCCCCGGGTCACCCGGGGTTACGGGCGTAAACCAGCCGGTGGGCGGAGCATCGATCCTGCATACGGGGCGCACTGATGCACGCGTGGGGGCGCGTGGGAGGCCGGGGCGCGGGAGTTGGGTAGCGACACGACGCAGAGCGGAAGATTCTCCGCACATCAGGCGGGAAGTGATCATTCCAACGATCACCCGCGGCCTCAGGGGGTTTTCATGGCAGCCAGGCCTCTCGTTGCCCGCCAGCCGAACGAACGGCTGCAGGCGTTCATCCAGGAAGCCGGGTGCTCCAACGCCGGGCTCGCCCGGCGCGTCAACATGTGCGGGGCCGAACACGGCCTCGATCTCCGCTACGACAAGACCTCCGTGGCCCGCTGGCTGCGCGGCCAGCAGCCACGCGGCCGGGCCCCCGGAATCATCGCCGAGGCGCTCGGGCGCAAACTCGGCCGGACCGTCACCATCGACGAGATCGGCATGGCCAACGGCAAGAACCTCGCTTCCGGCGTCGGCCTGCAGTTCTCCCCGACCGTCATCGGCGCGATCGAGCAGGTCTGCGAGCTGTGGCGCAGCGACGTCGGCCGCCGCGACTTCCTGGCGGGCTCCAGCGTGGCCGCCTCCGCGCTCGTCGAGCCGAGCCGCGACTGGCTGATCACCGGGGCCGACACGCAGGTGGCGCGCAGCGGGGGATCGCGCGTCGGGATGTCCGACGTGGAGGCGGTCCGGGCGACCACCGAGGCGCTCAAGGACCTCGACCACCGCTTCGGCAGCGGGCACGTGCGGCCGGTGGTCGTGCACTACCTCAACTCGGTGGTGTCCGGGCTGATCGGCGGCTCCTACCGGGAGCCGGTGGGGCGCGCGCTGTTCGCGGCGGTGGCCCGGCTGACCGAGCTCGCCGGCTACATGGCGGTGGACACGGGCCAGCCGGGCCTGGCGCAGCGCTACTACATCCAGGCGCTACGCCTGGCGCAGGCGGCCGGAGACCGCGCGTACGGGGGCTACGTACTGGCGGCGTCCATGAGCCACCTCGCTGCCGAGCTGGGCAACCCGCGGGAGATCGCGCAGCTGGCGCGGGCCGCCCAGGAGGGGACGCGGGGGCAGGTCACTCCGCGGGTCGAGGCCATGTTCTACGCCGCCGAGGCGCGCGGGCACGCGCTGCAGGGGGACAGCCGGGCGACGGCGGTGCTGTCCGCGCGGGCGGTGAGCGCGCTGGAGCGGGCGGAACCGGAGTCGGGCGACGACCCGGTGTGGATCCGCCACTTCGACGGGGCGTACCTCGCGGACGAGCTGGCCCACTGCCACCGGGACCTGGGCCAGGCGGACGCGGCGGGCAAGCGGGCGGAGGAGGCGCTACGGGGTCTGCCGGCGGGCAAGGCGCGCCGCCGGGCCATCGGGCTGCTGCTGCTGGCGGCGGCGCAGGTGCAACAGCGGGAGGTGGAACAGGCCTGCCAGACGGCCACGAGGGCGGCGGAACTGCTGGAGGGGCTGCGCTCGAACCGGGGCGCGGAGTACCTGGACGACTTCCGAGCGCGGCTGGAGCCGTACCGGGAAGAGGCGGCGGTACGCGAGTTCGGCGCCCGGCTGGAGGCCCGGGTCGCGTAGTGCGGTGATGGGCGAACGCACTCCCTGGCGCCCGGGGCGGCGCCGCGCGATCCAGTGCCGCCGGGCAAGGTCGGCACGATCCAGCCCCGCCGGGGTTTGAGGCGCGGGGATACGGGGGCAGCGCCCCCGCGGCGGCGCCGCACCCGAGACGCCGGGGAGGCCGAAAATCGGGTGGTCTGACGGTGTCTCGCGGGACCGGGTAGCGTGACCGACGGTTTCGTAGGGTCGGGCGAGTCGGAGAAGGAGTCCCGGTGACGCAGAGCGGACAAGGGGGTGCACCCCAGCCGGGTGCGCCGTGGGGTCCGGACCCGGCGTCCGGACATCCGGCTTACCCGGAGCAGCCGCAGGCGCAGGCGCAGTCCGGGCCCGCTTACGGGTATCCGCAGGCCTATCCCGCGTCCGAGGCGTCGCCCGGGCATGTGGTGGGTCCCGGGTACGAGGGGCCCGGGGAGCCGCACGGCTACGGTTACCCGCCGCTGCCCGAGGCCGTCACCCAGTACATTCCGCCCGTCCCGGCCGCCCCCGGCCACGACGAGGCCGCGACGCAGTACATCGCGCCCGTGCCGGCGGCGCCCGTGCACGACGAGGCCGCGACGCAGTACATACCGCCCGTGGCCGCCGACCGCGCCGTAGACGGGTTTGACGGGCTGTTCCGCGGCGGCGACTCCGCCGGGCAGACCCAGCACCTGCCGCCCGTCCAGGAGCCGGTGCTGCGCCAGCAGCCGCCGCGCCCGTACCCGCCGCGCGCGCAGGGCCCCGTACCGCCTCACCCGCAGCCTCATCCGCAGGCGCAGTACGCCCCGCCCCCGCCCCCGCCGCCGGAGGCCGCCCGCAGGGTTTCGCCCGGGATCATCGCCGCCGTGGTCATCGGCCTGGCCGTCGTCGGGCTCGGCGTCGGCTCGCTGCTCGCCGACGGCAAGCCGCAGAACAACGACCCGGGCGCGGTGCCCGTCGCACCGACCGCGAGCGGCGCCACCGCGGCGCCCGGCGGCGAGGCTCCGGTCGACCCGGCCCGCCCGCAGGCCGTCCAGCTGGACAAGCTCCTCGCGGACAGCAACGACAGCCGGGCCGCGGTGATCAAGGCCGTGGAGGACATCAAGAGCTGCAAGAACCTCGACCAGGCGGCCGCCGACCTGCGCGGCGCGGCCCGCCAGCGCGAGGAACTCGTCACCCGTCTCCAGGAGTTGAAGCTCGACAAGCTCCCGGACCACGCGAAGCTGTCCGCGGCCCTCACCAAGGCGTGGAAGTCCTCCGCGGAGGCCGACAACAGCTACGCCGCCTGGGCCGACGACGTGGACGACGACAAGTGCAAGGACGGCAAGGCCAAGGCCACCAAGAACGCGGCGGAGGGCAACAAGGCGAGCGGGGAGGCGACGAAGGCCAAGGAGTCGGCCGCGGTCATGTGGAACACGATCGCGGCCAAGTACGGGCTCACCAAGCGGGACAAGTCCCAGCTCTGAGCAGCCCGTGGCGCGGCGGCCCGGTGGATCAGGCCGTGCGGGGGGCCTGTTCCAGGGTCGGGGTCATGTCCAGGGACTGCTCGCCGGGCTGCGCCACGAGCCGGCCGGACTGCACGATCTGGAAGGTGACCCGGCCGTTGACGATGCGGGGGAAGCCGGCGACGGCGCGCATGTCCTGGTAACGCCAGCTCAGGTCCGGGGTGAGGCCGCCGGTCCTGACGGGCTGCGCCTCGTTCAACGAGCGCTTGACGTGGCGGGCGGTGACGTCCTCGTCCTCCTTGAAGCGCTTCACGATCTCGCTCAGCACGGTGTACGCGATCCAGGTGGTCTGCGTCCCGCTGTCGTCGGGATCGACGTTGTCGTCGCCGAAGGCGTGCTCGGAGATCACCTTCCGCATCGGCTCCCAGAGCGGATCGGCGGCCACCGGGTACCAGCTGGTGAGGTACGCGCCCTCGAAGGGGCTCTCCTTGCCGCCCGTGCGGTCGACGAGGGACTGGCTGACACTCCCCAGCACGGAGGAGATCTGCGGCTTCTTGCGCTGGACCTCGGTGCGGCGGAAGGCGTCGAAGAAGGTCTCGGTGCGCTCGCCGAGGACCGCGGTCACGCAGCCCTTCTCCTTTTCCTTCTCCTTGCCGGTGCCGGTGGTGTGCGCGAGGGCCTCGCGGGCCTGCGGCACGAAGTCCGCGGAGTCCTCGGCGGCCCGGATGTCGGAGGCGTCGGCCATCTTGTTGGCCCGCAGCCCGGCGTTGAGCAGGACCGGCAGCGTGTCTCCCGCGAGGGTGTCGGGGCGGACCAGGGCCACCTGGTCGCAGGCGCGGCCCAGCTGGTGGCCGGCGCCGGCGATGAGGACGGGCTGGCCACCGTTGACCGGGTAGGAGAGGGGGGACTGGAACTCCTCGGCAGAGACTCCGTAGCCGCCGATGAAGGGGATGCCCTCCGCCTCCAGCGGGGCCATGAAGGCGCGTCCGTGCTGGCTGTAGGAGCCGACGACGGCGACGGCCTTCTCGGCGACGGCCTTGCGGGCGCAGTCGGCGGCGCCGGAGGGCGTGTTCTTCTCGTTGCAGGTCAGTACGCGCAGCTTGTGGCCGTTGATCCCGCCCTTGGCGTTGACCCAGCGCTCGTACGCCTTGGCCATGCCGGTCATCCCGGGCATGTTGGTCGCTTTGGTGCCTTCAGGGGCGAAGGTCATGACGGTGAGGGTCTCCCCGGAGCCCCCCGAGCCACCGGGGAGAGCCCCGCACCCGGTGACGAGACAGGCACCCATCGCCGTGGCCACGAAGGTGCGGGAGAGGGATGCTGCGCGTCGCGAGTTGGTCATGTCCATGCACCATTCCGCTCCACAGGTAACTGTCGAGTGAGATGGACACAACATCGGGTGACGTCGAGGTGAATTACGGGGGTGTGATCCGCCGGCCGGGCGGGCGGTGGCCGGGGTGGTGGCCGGGCAGTGGCCGGGCGGCGGCCGGGCGGCGGTTCACCCGTGGGCGCCTCAAGATCGCGCTCGACGGGAACGTACGATCGAAAGCGTGACATTCGCCCAAGGTTCGAAGAACTCTTCCCGACGCGGCGGCCGCTCCTCCACCATGGGCGGCATGCCCCTCAATGACATGCCGTGGTGGCGCTGGCGCAGCAACGTGCGCTCGGCGCTGCACATGCTTTCCGATCCGGCCTTCCACGAGGACACCTGGCTGGCCGGCGACGAAGGGTACGGCGACGTCACCGACGCCGTGTACCGGCTCGTCGAGGACACCTGGCTCGACAGCTGGTCGGCCGAGAAGTACGTCGGCACGATCTTCCGCGACTCGCAGGAGGCCACCCTCGTCGACCTCGCCGTGCTGCGGGTGCTCCGGATCATGCACCAGGTCGGCCCCGACGCCCCCGTCTCCGCCTACTTGGAGCACCACGCGTGGCCCGAGGCGGTACGTGCCGCGCGCGAGGCGCACGTACGACTGGCCACGGCGGACGGGGACGACCCGGACGTCCGGCCGGCGTCGCTGGAAGTGTTGAGGATCCTCACCCGCGCGGTGTGAAAGGCTGTGCGGTCATGAGCGACCCGCACTCCGAGGCCCAGGCCCAGCCCCAGTACGTCCTGACCATGTCCTGCCCCGACAAGCAGGGCATCGTGCACGCCGTGTCGAGCTACCTCTTCATGACCGGCTGCAACATCGTGGACAGCCAGCAGTTCGGTGACCGGGAGACCGGGCTCTTCTTCATGCGGGTGCACTTCGAGGCCGAGCCCGCGGTGACGGTGGAGAAGCTGCGCGCCAGCTTCGCCGCGATCGGCACCTCTTTCAAGATGGACTGGCAGATCCACCGCTCCGACGAGCGCATGCGGATCATCCTGATGGTGTCCAAGTTCGGGCACTGCCTGAACGACCTGCTGTTCCGTACGCGGATCGGGGCCCTGCCGGTCGAGATCGCGGCCGTGGTCTCCAACCACACCGACTTCGCCGAACTGGTCGGCTCGTACGACATCCCGTTCGTGCACATCCCGGTGACGAAGGACACGAAGGCGGAGGCGGAGGCGCAGCTGCTGGAGCTCGTGCGTTCCGAGAACGTCGAGCTGGTGGTGCTGGCGCGGTACATGCAGGTGCTGTCGGACAACCTGTGCAAGGAGCTGAGCGGGCGGATCATCAACATCCACCACTCCTTCCTGCCGAGCTTCAAGGGCGCGAAGCCGTACCACCAGGCGCATGCGCGGGGTGTGAAGCTGATCGGCGCGACCGCCCACTACGTGACGGCGGACCTCGACGAGGGGCCGATCATCGAGCAGGAGGTCGAGCGGGTGGGTCACGAGGTGACGCCGGACCAGCTGGTGGCGATCGGGCGGGACGTGGAGTGCCAGGCGCTCGCGCGGGCGGTGAAGTGGCACAGCGAGCACCGCGTGCTGCTGAACGGCTCGCGCACGGTGGTCTTCGGCTAGCGGCTGCGCCGCCGCCGCTTGGGCTGCCGGTGGGGCTGGTTGTGCCCGGGTGAGGCGCGGTGGGCCTGTGCGGCGCCGCTGCTGGGGCTCCGCCCCAGACCCCGCGCCTCAAACGCCGGCGGGGCTGGATGGGCCCGGTGTCTCGCGGCTTGCGATGATCGGTTCGGTCGCGGTCGGAGGGGCCGCTGTTGCACGGGAGACAGCATGGGCGCAAAGGGGCGTGTCGGTTCTTTCGCGAGCGACGAGGCACAAAGGCGCTACCTCGCCGCGTACGAACAGGCGATGAACCTGTGGCCGACTCCGCGCGAGGAGCGGGACGTTGAAACCCGTTTCGGCACCACCCGGATCTACGGTCACGGGACGGGTGAGGGGCCGCCGATCGTGTTGCTGCACGGGCAGAACGCGACGCCGGCCGTGTGGGCGTCGAACGTCACCGCGCTCGCCGCCGGCCGTTCCGTGCTAGCGGTGGACCGGGTGGGCGAGCCCGGTCGCAGCACGCAGACCGCCCCGATCCGCACGGCTGAGGACACTGCGGGATGGCTGGACGAGGTGCTGAGCGGACTTGGTGTGGAGCAAGCCCACCTGGTCGGCTTCTCGTACGGCGGGTGGGTGGCGCTCAACCACGCCGTGCACGCCCCCGGGCAGGTCGCATCCGTAACCCTGGTGGAACCCGCCGGGGCCCTGGCCCGCTTCCGGCCGACCTTCCTGTTGGGGGCGATCGCCGCGGTGGTCAGCGGTTCGCAGCGCTATCAGCGTCGCTGGTTCGGCAAGCTCGTCGGGGACACGGGCGAGGGGCCCGAGGCGGCCGAGGTGATGACGCGAATGTTGTTGGAGGCTCTGCGCTCGTTCCGCGGGCGACTGCCCGCCCCCCGGTTGCTCACCGACGAAGAGTTGCGCTCGGTGAAGGTACCGGTCATGGTGCTGCTCGGCGGAGCCAGCCGGGCCACGGACTCCAGCCGCGCGCAGGCACGGGCTCAGGAACTCCTCGCGGACGTGCGGACGGAGATCGTCCCCGGGGTGGGTCATGCGATGCCGGCGAAGGTACTCAACGACCGGGTGCCCGCGTTCCTGTGTGACGTGGAGGCACGCGCCTCCGGCGGCGCTTCGCGGTGACCTCCGCATACGCCGAGCCGTACGAGGAGGCGCGGCGACCGCATACGCAAAGACGCTCGGCGGGGAAGTCCCGCCGAGCGTTTTCGTTCGTCGGGTGAGGCGCGGTGGGCCCGTGCGGCGCCGCTGCTGGGGCTCCGCCCCAGACCCCGCGCCTCAAACGCCGCCGGGGCTGAAGTGGCCCGGCGGGGCTGGAGTGGGCCCCGGGTGGGTTTGGTCGAGCGCGCCGCAGGCGTTACGCGTCCGGGGGTTCCACGCCGCAGTAGCCCGCGAAGGCTGCCAGGATCTCCTCCTCCGAGATGCGGCCGTCGCCGTCGCGGTCCAGGGACGCCGCGACCCGGGTGGCCAGTTCGGGCGCGGTGCCCAGGACGCGCAGGACGCGGGCCGTGGCGGGGGGCGTCGCGCCGACGCCGTCCTCGTCCGCCACCGCGATCACCGCCCGCAGGAACGGCCGCGCGATCTCCGCGAACCGCTCCGGGTTGTCGCGCAGCCGCTTCGCCGCCCCGGTGATGAACTCCTCGCGGGACACCCGCTGGTCCCCGTCGACGTCCGCGATGCCGGCCATCCCCTGCCAGAACGCCTCGGCGCCCGCGAAGACGGCCTGGCCCTTGTCCGAGCGGGCGGCCGTACCGAATTCGGCCAGGACGGCCTTCGCGGCCGCGCTGAAGTCCTCCCGGTCGATATAGCCGGACCCGTCCTGGTCGAAGGTGGCGAATCGGGCGGCGATCTTGCGCTCGTATTCTGCGCTGTCCATGTTCGGCGTTCCGCCTTCACGTGTGCGGTGGGGTTCAGATCAAGACAAGGCAGGAGCGTAAGGCCTATGTGGCCTGCGCGTTAAGCGAAGTGGTCAAGGAGGTGGCCGCATCGAACCCGCGCACGGGGAGCGCGGTGGGGCGCGTACCCCTGTCCCCATGTGCCGTCAGCCGCACCACCGTTCACACCCTGCCACGCCCCTATCACGGAGGGCGCACTTCCAGGGCGAGGTTCTCCCAAAACGGGCGCGATCCGCCATGTGCCCACTACATTCGATGCGTCGACACACGGCTGGGGGCACTTATGCCGAAGGACGTACCACCGCGCTGGGACCGCCGCATGCAGCAGCGCCTCGCCCGTGGCGAGGCCGCCGCGCTCGGGGAGCTGTACGACCGCTTCGCCTCGCTCGTGCACAGCCTGGCGCACCGGGTGCTGGGCGACGAGAAGGCGGCGGACCGGATCACCCGAGAGGTCTTCGGCTACATCTGGGAGAACCCGGACGCCTACGACCCCAAGCAGGGCTCCATGCGGTCCTGGGTCGCCCGGATCACCCAGGGCCAGGCGGTGGCCCGGCTGCGCCAGGCCGAACTGGGCCGTGGCTCCCGTGAGGAACTGGAGCAGAAGGTGCGCAGCGCCAACGCGGCCGCCCGCGCCGACTACATCGTCACCTCCATGCCCGCGCCGCTGCGTGCCGCGCTGGAACTCGCGTACTTCAAGCGGCGCGACTACCGGCAGGCCGCCGCCGACCTCCAGATCAGCGAGGACGAGGCGCGGCGCCGGCTGCGGCTCGGGCTGCAGTTGCTGTCGACCGCCAACGCCCTCCCGCAGGAGGACACCGCCCAGTCCGGATACGGCCCGCGCGAATGTGGAACGCCCCGATGAACGGCCCTGCCGAGTCGCCCGACGACGGATACGAGCGTCCCGGCGGCCGGGCGTCGATACCGGGTCCGCGCGGAGCCGCCGACGACCTGGAACCTCGGTACGCGCCGCCGCCACCGGTCCTGGGGCCGCTGCCCGAGTCGCCTGCGTACGAGTCGCCCCCGTACGAGTCGCCTCCGTACGAGCCGCCTGCGTACGAGCCGCCCTCGTACGAGCCGTCCTCGCACGAGCTGCCCTCGCACGCCGTACTGAAGTCCCTGCTCGGCGCGTGGGCGCTGGCCGCCTGCTCGACCGAGGAGACCCGGGCGGTGGAGGACCACCTCACCGAGTGTGCGCCCTGCGCCGAGGAGGCGTTGCGGCTGCGCGACGCGGTGGGACTGCTGCACCCGGAGGAGAACCTCGACCTCAAACCGCTGTTGCGCTCGCGGGTGCTGGAGGACTGCCTGGGCAAGCGGCCGGCCCGCATCCCGGTGCCGGCGTGGGCGAGCCCGTACGACACCGAGACCGCGCGGCTGGACGCGCTGCTCCAGGACTTCGGGGACTCGGAATGGCACACCCCGGTGCGGCTGAAGTGGTTCGAGGACGAACGGCGCCGGCATCAACGGACCACGGTGGCGGGGGTGATCGGCCATCTGCTGACGGTGGACGGGCTGATCGCCACCGCGTTGGGGCTGGACGACCCGCTGGGGCCGGATGCGCCGAAGGGCGGTCCGACCGTACGGACGGAGCACTTCTGGAACGCGTCGGCGTATCCGGCCACGCGGCAGGTCCGCGAGCCGTGGCGGGAACAGGGCCACACCCTGGTGCGTACGGTGTCCTTCGCGGGCCGCGGCGTCGCTGAGCTGGCGGTGGACTACGGGAACTTCGCGCTGCCGTTGGGTGACGCGTTCCTGGAGCGGGCCTTCGAGTGCTGGGTGCACGCGTGGGACATCGCGGAGGCGGTGGACTACCCGTACGAGCCGCCGTCAGGGCCGCACCTGCACCGGATGATCGACCTGGCGGCGCGGCTCCTGCCGGAGGCGCTGGCGCAGCGGCGGCGGGACGGCCTGGCGGCGCCGGCGCGGGGCCTGGTCGCGGCGGGTTCGCCCGGGCGGACCCTGCACCTGGAGATCGAGGGCGCGGGTGGTGGCGGCTGGGACATCGCGCTGGACTCGCCGGGGGCGAAGCCGTCGCCGGAGCGGACGGTGGCGGAGATCGCGCTGGACGGCATCGAGTTCTGCCAGCTGGCGGCCGGGCACATCTCCCCGGAGGAGGCGGCGGTGGGCCAGCACGGCGACCGCGAGGCGATCCGGGACGTGCTGTTCGCTGCGGCGTCGCTGAGCCGGATGTAGGGGGCGACCGCGAGTCCCGCCCCGGACATACGAGGACAGCCGGGGCGGGGAGCGGTGTCAGACGAGGCTCGCGGCGAGCGCGAGCCGCGCCGCACGCTGTGTGCTGTAGAGCGCGGCCTGTTCGGAGACCTCGGTGAGAACCTGGTTCTGATGGGCCGTCTCGACGGCGGCTCCGATGCCCACGAGGTTCACCTCCTGCTTGCAGGAGACGTCCTGCACGGCCGCGGCGATCGCCTCGGCCCCGCCCGGTTCGGCCCTCAGCCCGAGCTTGTCCAGTACCAGGTAGGGATTCGCGATGCCCGGGTAGCCGGACCGTGCCATGCACTGCGACCACTCGCGGAACACCCGGATCATGCGAGAGTCCTCCTTGGTGCGGACGTGCGCCTCGTAGGCGAGCTCGAACGAGAACATGTAGTCGATGCTGGCCCGCGTCGGGGCGTAGAGCTTGCGGTACCCCTCTGCGGCACAACCGCCGACCGGGACCGTCTGGCCGTTGACCGTGATCCCGCTGTCCCTCTCCTGGGCCTCCTCCTCGGTACGTGGAGGAAGGCCCGTCGGTGCGTCACCGGGCCGCTCGCCGTACAGGGCGGTGAACCCGTCCTCGGTCAGCTCCGGCTGAGCCGGCCGTGGCGGAAGCGGTGCCCCTGCGGTCTGGTCGTAGCCGTGCGCGGCCGCGAACGCGGGATCGGCCACGCCGAAGAGGAACTGGTGCCGGTCCTCGGTGCCTGTCACCGGATCCGGGTCCTGCCCTGCGTACGTCACGCCGTACCGGGCCATGCACTGCGTCACCAGCCGGTTCTGGGCGACCGCCGACAGGCGCCGCTCCTCCGCCGAGTCCGTCATCCTGTCGAGCGGGAGCGTCAGAGAGGCGGTAGCCGGATTGACGGCAACGGGGCCGAGCGCCGGCTCGTCACGATGGCCGTGACCCACGCTTTCCTGCGCTCCTACGAGGCCGCCTGACTGCAAGGCGAGGACCGCGGCCGTCAGTACACCGGTCACAGCCGCCGCGCGGCGGCGTCGGGTGGAATACATCGAATGCTCCTTGTCGTCACATCGTGTCTCTCACCCCTGTCCTGAGTGCGGCCGCACGGAAAAGGTTGAACACGCATTCTGATCTCAGCGCAGGCCAGGCCGGTGACCGGTGACCGGTGACACACCGGCCTCAGGAGTAGCGTTCGCGGAGTTTGTACTTCAGGACCTTGCGCAGGGCTTCGTTGCGCGGGAGGGACTCCAGGAGTTCCAGCTGCTCCGGGAGCTTGTGCGTCGACAGGCCCTCCGCGCGGAGGTACGCCGTCAGCTGGGGCAGGGTCAGGGGCGCGGCGCCCGCGGGCTGCTCGATCACCGCGCAGACGCGTTCGCCGCGGGCCGGGTCCGGCAGGCCGATGACCGCGACGTCCGCGACGCCCGGGAGCCGGTGGAGGAGGTCCTCGATCTCCTTCGCCGAGATGTTCTCGCCCTTGCGGATGATGACGTCCTTGCTGCGGCCGGTGAGGACCAGGTAGCCGTCCTGCGTGAGGTGCCCGAGGTCGCCGGTGATCAGGTAGCCGTCGGGGTCGAAGACTTCGGATGACTGGTCGCGGTTCAGGTAGCCCTGGCACACCGCCTCGCCCCGGAGCCGGACCTCCCCGTCCGTGTGCGGGGGGAGGGGGGTGCCGTCCGGGGTGGTGATCCGGATGGACATGCCCGCCGGGGGGCGGCCTTCGGTGGTGGCGAGGTGGTCCGCCGTGTCGTCCGGGGCGCCCATGGTGATCATCGGGACCTCGGTCATGCCGTAGCCGTGGGTCAGCTGGCAGCCCAGCTCCCGTACGACCGCGTGGTAGATCTCCGGCGGTTTCGGGGCGCCTCCGCCCGCGAGGAGGCGGAGGGTGGGGATGAGGGGGGTGGCCGGGTTCTTGCGCTGCTCCGCCAGGAACATGGAGTAGAAGGCCGTGGAGCCGCCGGCCACCGTCACCCCGTGGCGGCGGTAGCCGTCCAGCGCGTCCGGCATCGCGAACTTCTCGAAGAGGACCGCGGGGAAGCCGTAGAGCAGCAGCATCACGGTGTAGTCGGGCCCGGCTATGTGCGCGAAGGGGAAGGCCATCGAGCCGACGTCGGACGGGGTCAGGTGCAGGGCGTGCGCGAGGCAGGAGCCGCCCGCGATCAGGGAGCGGTCGGTGTGCAGGACGCCCTTGGGGTCGGAGGTGGTGCCCGAGGTCCAGTAGATCCACCGGACGTCCGTGCCGGAGGCGGGCGGTGGGGGGAGTACGGAGGGGTCGCCGTCCGGGAGGGAGGCGTAGGCCTCGAAGACGCCGCGCGCGCCGAGCCGCCGGGCCATCGCCGCATGGTCGAAGCCGCGCCAGATCCCGGGGACGGCGAAGAATTCCGCCCGGGACTCGCGGAGCGCGAAGCCGACCTCACGGTCCCGGTAGAAGGGGATGACGGGGGTCTGGACGGCGCCGATCCGGGCGAGGGCGACGGAGAGCAGTACGGTCTCGATGCGGGTGGGGAGCTGCCAGGCGACGACCGTGCCGGGGCGGACGCCCATGTCGTGGAGGCCCGCGGCGACGCGCTCGGAGCGGTCCTGGAGCTCGCCGAAGGTCAGCCGGCGGTCCGCCGCGGGGTCATCGGCCGCCTCGATCAGGACGGTGGTGTCAGGGGTCAGTGCGGCGCGGCGGGCGATCAGTTCCCACAGGGTGCGGGAACGGCCCAGTTCGGTGGCGGTCGCGGTCCCCGTCCCCGTCGCGGTCCCCGTCCCCGTCGCGTTCGTGGTGTCCGTCATGCCAGACCTCCCATAGCTGACGGTTAGTCAGATCAAGCGCAGAGCGTAGAGCGCTGACGCTTGTCGGTCCAGGGGTGGCGGAGCTAGCTTGTTTCTGACGATCCATCAGATCGGGGAATTGGGGAGACCATGGAACTGCCTCGGATCATCAGCGTCGACGACCACGTGATCGAACCCGCGCACCTCTTCGACGTCTGGTTGCCGGCCAAGTACCGCGACCGCGGGCCCAAGGCGCTCACCGCCGGCATCGGCGCGCTCGCGTACACGGGCGGCAAGTACGTGATCTCCATGGACCCCGACGGCCCGCCCACCGACTGGTGGATCTACGAGGACCTGAAGTTCCCGTACAAGCGCAACATCGCCGCCGTCGGATTCGACCGCGACGACATGACGCTGGAGGGGATCACCCGAGAGGAGATGCGCCGGGGCTGCTGGGATCCCCAGGCGAGGCTGCTGGACATGGACCTCAACCACGTCGAGGCCTCCCTCTGCTTCCCGACCTTTCCGCGCTTCTGCGGCCAGACCTTCGCCGAGGCGCACGACAAGGAGGTGGCCCTCGCCTGCGTGCGCGCCTACAACGACTGGATGGTGCAGGAGTGGTGCGGCGACAGCGGCGGCCGGCTGATCCCGCTGTGCATCATCCCGCTGTGGGACATCGACCTGGCCGTGGCGGAGATCCGGCGCAACGCCGCCCGCGGGGTGCGGGCCGTCACCTTCTCCGAGATCCCCACCTACCTGGGACTGCCGTCGATCCACTCCGGCTACTGGGACCCCTTCTTCGCCGTCTGCCAGGAGACCGGCACGGTGGTCAACATGCACATCGGGTCCAGCTCCCAGATGCCCGCCGCCTCCCCCGACGCGCCACCCGCCGTGCAGGCCTCGCTCAGCTTCAACAACGCGATGGCCTCTATGATGGACTTCCTCTTCAGCGGGGTGCTCGTCAAGTTCCCGACGCTGAAACTGGCCTACAGCGAGGGTCAGATGGGCTGGATCCCGTACGCCCTGGAGCGCGCCGACGACGTCTGGGAGGAGCACCGGGCCTGGGGCGGGGTGCGCGACCTGATCCCCGAGCCGCCGTCCACGTACTACTACCGGCAGATGTTCTGCTGCTTCTTCCGCGACAAGCACGGCATCGCCTCGCTGGACGTCGTCGGGCGCGACAACGCCACCTTCGAGACCGACTACCCGCACGTGGACTCGACCTTCCCGCACACCAAGGAGGTCGCCCTCGACCACGTGAAGGGGCTGGACGACGAGACGGTCTACAAGCTGATGCGCGGCAACGCCATCCGCATGCTCGGCCTGTCCCTCGACCAGGACCGTCAAGGCCGCTGATGGACCTGACCTACACGCAGGAGGAGCAGGACTTCCGGGCGCGGCTGCGCGCATGGCTCGCCAAGGTCCTGCCCGAGCTGCCCGCCAGGCCGTCGCCCGACGACTGGCCCGGCCGGCGCGCGTACGACCTCGGCTGGCAGCGCAGGCTGTACGACGCCGGGTACGCGGGCCTGCACTGGCCGGTGGACGCCGGCGGGCGCGGGGCCGGCCCGACCCGGCACCTGATCTTCCTGGAGGAGACGGAGCGCGCCGGGGCCCCGTACGTGGGCGCGAACTTCGTCGGGCTGCTGCACGCCGGGCCGACCATCGCCGCCGAGGGCAGCGCCGAGCAGCGGGCGCGCTGGCTGCCGCCCGTGCTGCGCGGCGACGAGGTGTGGTGCCAGGGCTTCAGCGAGCCGGACGCCGGCTCCGACCTGGCCTCCCTGCGTACGCGGGCGGTCCGCGACGGCGACGAGTACGTGATCACCGGGTCGAAGATCTGGACCTCGCACGCGGAGGTCGCCGACTGGTGCGAGCTGCTGGTGCGGACGAGCCCCGTCGACGCGCAGACCCCCAAGCACCGCGGGATCTCCTGGCTGGCGATGCCGATGGACGCGCCGGGGGTCACCGTCCGGCCGCTGCGCACGCTCGCCGGGTCCACCGAGTTCGCGGAGGTGTTCCTCGACGAGGTACGGGTCCCGGTCGCCAACCGGGTCGGCGCGGAGAACGACGGCTGGCGGGTCACCATGGTCACGCTGTCCTTCGAGCGGGGCACCGCCTTCGTCGGGGAGGTCGTCGCCTGCCGCCGCACCCTGGGCGAACTGGCCCGTACGGCGAAGGCGAACGGCCGCTGGGACGACCCGGTGCTGCGGCGCAGGCTCGGGCGGCTGTACGGGGAGTTCGGCGCGCTGTGGCGGCTCACCCAGTGGAACGTCAGCGAGTCGATGGGGGTCCCCCCTGTTCGAGCGGAGTCGAGAACTCGGGGGAGCTCCGGCGGGGTCCCCGGCATCGGCGGCTCCGTCTTCAAGCTCGCCTACTCGCACGCGCGCCAGGAGCTGTACGACACGGCGGCGGAGGTCCTGGGGGCCTCGGCCCTGTCGCTGGACGAGGAGTGGGTGCTGGACCGCCTGTCGACCCTCTCCTACACGATCGCGGCCGGCACCTCGCAGATCCAGCGGAACATCGTCGCCGAGCGGATCCTCGGCCTGCCGAAGGGCCGGTGAGGGGCATGGACTTCCAGCCGACCGAGGACCAGCGGGACCTGCGGGCGGGCGTACGGGACCTCCTGGCGGGCCGGTACGGGCGCGAGGCGCTGCGGGCGTCGGTGGACTCGGGTGTCGCCGTGGACCGGGCGCTGTGGCGGGAGCTGGGCGAGGCGGGCTTCTTCGCGCTGCGGCTCCCGCAGTCCGCGGGCGGAGTGGGCCTGGGGCTCCCGGAGGCGGTGCTCGTGTTCGAGGAGGCGGGGCGGGCCCTGCTGCCCGGGCCGCTGGTGGCCACGCACCTGGCCGCCGGGGTGGTCCCCGGGGCGGCGGACGGGACGGCGGTGGTGACCGCCTTCGACCTGGGCGGGGGCCTCGTGACGTACCTGCGGGAGGCGGACGCGGTGCTGGGGGCGGACGCGGTGCCTTCCGGTGAGCCGGTGCGCTCGGTGGACCCGTTGACGCCGCTGCACCGGGCGGACGGGCCGGAGTCGGAGGCGTACCGCTCCACGGAGGCGTACCGCTCCACGGGCGCGCTGCTCACGGCGGCGCTCCAGCTCGGGAGCGCGCTGCGGACGGTGGAGCTGGCGGTGCGGTACGCGGGTGAGCGCGAGCAGTTCGGGCAGCCGATCGGCGCCTTCCAGGCGGTCAAGCACCTGTGCGCGCGGATGCTGGTGCGGGCGGAGGTGGCCCGTACGGCGGTCTACGCGGCGGCGGTGACGGGGGAGGCGGGCGAGGCGGCCGGGGCCAAGCTCCTCGCGGACGAGGCGGCCGTGCGCAACGCCCGGGACTGTCTGCAGGTGCACGGCGGGATGGGCTTCACGTGGGAGGCGGACGTGCACCTGCACCTGAAGCGGGCCTGGGTGCGGGCCGAGCAGTGGCGGACGGCGGCGGAGGCGGAGGAGCTGCTGGCCGCGGAGCTGCTGGAGTCGGCGGTGTCCGAGCCGGCGCCGTAGCTGGTTGTCACGGGAGGGCGCGGGAGCGGGGCGTGGGAGGGCACGGGAGGGACGGTGAGGGACGCATGTCCGATTACAGAGAGTTGATATCGGTTTGTGTCCTTCGCTCGCCCCTTTGCGACCCGGAGACGGGGGCCTGCTCCGGTACGCTCCCACGAATGCGAGCGGTTGAGCGGCGCGAGCGTCGCACAGTATGCACCACGCCCACTCCTTCGCGCGGGAATATGCCCGAAGCGCTTGTTGTGGTGACTGTATGTCAACCATGCTGCTCCGCAAGGGGGTCACACTGGGTGACCCCGTCCTGTCGCGAGGCGAAGTGTCCGCCGGTTCGGATGGTGTGAGCGGTGCAGGTGCTTCAGGTTCAGCTGGAGGTAGGAGCGGATCCCGCCGAGGTCGGCCGGGCCCGCCGGTGGGCCCGGTCCCGGTTGGCGGGGTCGGGCATAGGGGATGACGAGCCGCTCGCCGAGACGCTGATCCTGCTGATCTCCGAGCTGGTCACGAACGCGGTCGTGCACACGGGCTGTCCGGCCGTGCTGCGGATGCTGTTCGGCGGACCGGGGGTGCGGGTCGAGGTGGCCGACGCGAGCGACCGGGCGCCGGCCCGCCGGCAGGCGGCCGGGGACGACACCGGCGGGCGCGGCCTGGAGCTGGTCGACGGCCTGGCGGACCGCTGGGGCTGGCAGCGCGAGGGCGGGGGCAAGCGGATCTGGTGCGAGATCGACCGCGCGGAGAAGTCGGCATCGGACGGGGCCTGCGACGGCCCGTCGGAAATTCACCCTCCGGTGCGGGAACCGCGCGTGTACCTCTAACGAGGTGTTGACGTTCCGTCACATCTTGATCACCCTGGTGTGGAGCGATTCGACGCGAGGGGACGCCAAGGGCAAGCCTTGACGAGTGCGGGTCGCGGGGTGGCGGCTGCCGTGCCGCGCTCGGGGCGTGCACGCGCGCCGCCGCCACCCGCAGTACCTCTCCTGAGGTTGACGTGTGAGTGGCCTACCAAGCCTGCGGGTAGGACCACGTACGGGATCTTGAGACCACGAGCAGCCCATGGCAGGCTCATGCCGCGTGATCGATGAATTCGCGAAAGACAACCTGCACGGGAGACTGCGGCGGGACCGCAAGGCGCTGCTCTGGAAACTCGACGGCTTGTCCGAATACGACGCCCGCCGGCCTTTGACGGCGACCGGGACCAACCTCCTCGGCCTGGTCAAACACGTGGCCACCGTCGAGGCCAGGTACTTCGGCGAGGTCTTCGACCGCCCTTCCCCGGAACCGCTGCCCCGGTGGCAGGACTACAACGGCAGCGATCTGTGGGCGACCGAGGACGAGACCCGCGATCAGATCATCGGGTTCTACCGGCGCACGTGGGAACACTCGGACGCGACGATCAACGAGCTTCCCCTCGACGCCCCCGGCCACGTGCCGTGGTGGCCGGAGCCTTATCCGAACACGAACCTGTTCGCCATCATGGTCCATGTCCTCGGCGAGTCCATCCGGCATGCCGGGCACGCCGATATCCTGCGCGAGGGCCTCGACGGCCGGACCGGGTTGCGCGCCGAACACGAGAAGCAGATCGACGAGGAAGCCCGTGCGGCCTACTGCGCGAAGATCGAGCAGGCCGCCAGGTCGGCCGCACCCATCAAGGCTTAGGCCGCGCTGCCGCCGCATCCAGGGCCGCCGTCACCGGATCGACCTCGATGGCCGTGACAACAGCCGGAGCCGTGGCCGCGCGACCAACCGCACCCGCCCACAGCCGAACCCATACGGGGGCCGTGGGCTGGCGCCTGAAGGGCTCTAGCCGTCGGTGCAGATCACGTCGTACGGGCGGCCGATCGAGATGGTCAGCTCGATGGGGTCCGTGGTGCCGGAGGGGCACTCGGACTTCGTCTTGACGAGGCCGAGGACCTTCAGCGCGCCCGAGCCGCCGCAGGCGACCTCCTTGGCCTGGGAGGTCACGCAGTCGCCCTTGACCAGCTGGCCGCCGCCGGCGCCCGCGTCGCCCGGGTGGTCGTTCGACAGGTTGCGGCCGCAGACGGTGTTGGTGGGGATGCCGCTCGACTTGCCGCCGTTGTAGGAGATGCTCACCTCGATCATCAGGTCGGTGCCCGCCGGGCACTGGATCGAGCCCGGGAGGATGCTGGCCTCCTTGATGTCGATGGCCTTGAAGGTGGCCCCGGAGTCGGAGCAGCCCGTCCGCTTGAACCCGTCGGGGGCCTTGGCCGGGTCGGGGCCGCCGCAGTCGCCGACCTTCCACGCGCTGGAGGTGTCCGAGGAGGACTCCGGGGATCCGGGGTCCTTGGCCGTGGGCTTGGCGGAAGGGGACGCCGTGGAGGTGGCCGCCGACGGCTTGCCGTCGTCCTTCCCGACCCACTGCAAGGCGCCGTAGCCGCCGATGATGATCACGGCGAGGACGATGACGGCGACGATGTTGCCGCCCGAGCGGCGCCTGGGAGCCGGTGGCGGGGATACCTGATAGGGGTTGGCCATGCGCTCCTCCTGTGGTGAGGGTGGTGACGGTGGTGGGGACCGGGGGTGGGACGCGCGAACGGTGACGCGTCATGGACACCTCATGGTTCCACTGCGCACGGCACTCGAACGGCCGGGGTCACCCCGTCCGTGTCAACCGCCCCGCCGGCCTCAGAGGACGGCCACCGGTGCCACGGGGGTGCCGGTGCCGCCGACGAAGGGCTCCGGCATCGCGGAGAGGAGGAACGTGTAGCGGTTCTCTTCTGCACAGGCTGTGGACAACTTTTCGAGATTCCAGTTCTGGCCCTGGTGCATGCCCATCTCGACCAGGTCGAGGGCGTGGACCGGGAGCCACAGGTTCTCTATCTCCGGCGGGAAGATCTCGAAGGTCAGGGTGTCATTGGCGACGGCCGCCACGTCCCGCGCGTGGAACCACTCCGGGGTCCGGACGGACAGCCCGGGGGACGGGAAGCCGTAGCCGTGCTTGTCGCCCGCCAGGTAGACCTGGATCTGGCCGGTGCGGACCAGGACGATGTCGCCGGGACGCACGGTCAGTCCGCCGAACTCCTCCGCCTCCGCCAGGTCTTCCGGGGTCACCGCGTGGTCCCCCGGCAGCCGGTCCACGCCCTTCGCGCGGGCGACGTCGAGGAGCACCCCGCGCGAGACGATGGGGCCGGTCTTGTCGATGCCGCTGAACTCGGCCCGGCCGTGCGCCGTGATGGTGCCCGCCGGGCGGCCGTTGTAGATCTTTCCCGAGTGGGAGACGTGGGTGAGGGCGTCCCAGTGGGTGCCCGCCTGGAGGCCCATGCTCACGGCGTCGTCGCTGCACGCCACCGTGCCCGGCCCGAAGATCTCCTGGTTGATCTGCACCATCGTGTGCAGCGGGTTGATCCGGCCGGGGATCATGCCGACCTGGACCCCGTCCTCCTTGAGGGGCAGGGCCAGGGGGACGCGGCGGCCGCTGCGGATCTGCGCCGCGGCGCCCCGTACGACCTCGTCGGTGATCAGGTTCAGGGTGCCGATCTCGTCGTCGGCGCCCCAGCGTCCCCAGTTGTTGACGCGCTTGGCGATGTCGTGGAATTCGGCGGGCAGGGTCATGGGCGTCGACAGCTCCTTGCGTGGATACGGCAACGAGGGCTTGTGCAGGTCCATCCGACTACCCATAGAATCTAACGGTCCGTCAGAAAACGCGGGAAGGGGCCGGACGTGGGGAACTTCTTGGCAGGCAAGGTCGTCGCCGTCACCGGCGCCGGCCGGGGCATCGGGCGGGCCGTGGCACTCGCCGCGGCCGCCGAGGGTGCCAAGGTCGTCGTCAACGACTACGGCGTCGGGATCGAGGGCGGGGAGCCGACGAGCGAGATCGCCGAGGGCGTGGTGAAGGAGATCCTCGCCGCCGGCGGGGAGGCCGTCGCCGTCGCCGACGACATCTCCACCATGGCGGGCGGACAGCGCGTCGTCGACACCGCGCTCGCCCGGTACGGCCGCATCGACGGCGTCGTCTGCGTGGCCGGCATCCTGCGCGAACGGATGCTCTTCAACATGTCCGAGGAGGAGTGGGACCCGGTGGTCGCCACCCACCTCAAGGGGACCTTCACCGTCTTCCGCGCCGCCTCCGCCGTCATGCGCAGGCAGGGCTCCGGCACCCTGATCGGCTTCACCAGTGGCAACCACCAGGGGTCCGTCGCCCAGGCCAACTACAGCGCCGCCAAGGGCGGGATCATCTCGCTCGTACGGTCCGCCGCGCTCGGCCTCGCCAAGTACGGGGTGACGGCCAACGCCGTCGCACCCGTCGCCCGCACCCGCATGTCGGCGGGCGTCCCCATGGAGCTCAAGGAGATCGGCGAGCCCGAGGACGTGGCGGCGCTGGTCACCTACCTGCTCAGCGACAAGGCCGTGGCCGTCGCCGGCGAGCGGATCACCGGGCAGGTCTACACGATCGCCGGCCCGAAGATCGCCGTCTGGGCGCAGCCGCGGGAGCTGCGCGCCGGATACGCCGAGGGCTCCTGGACACCGGAGAAGATCGCCGACTTCCTGCCCGGGACGGTGGGCACCGACCCGATGCCGATGCTGGCGCAGCTGGAGGCCATGGCCAAGGCGGCGGCCGCCAAGGACCGCCCCAACGCCTAGGCGGCCCGGATGGACTTCAGCTTCGGGGCCGAGGACGAGGAGCTGCGCGGGCACGCCCGGGCGTGGCTGACGGAGCACCTCGTGGGCCCGTACGAGCAGGTCATCGGCCTCGGCGGGCCCGGCAGCGAACACGAGGGGATCGAGGCGCGGCGGGCATGGGAGCGCGAGCTGGGCCGCGGCGGCTGGATCGGGCAGGGCTGGGAGGCCCCGGCCGGGGAGTACGGGCAGCGGCGGCTCTCGCTGACCGGGCAGGTGGTGTGGGCCGAGGAGTACGCGGCGCTGCGCGCGCCCGGCCGGGTCGGCCACATCGGGGAGAACCTCCTCGCGCCCACGCTGCTCGCGTACGGCAGCCAGGACCAGCGGGACCGCTTCCTGCCCGGCATCGCGCGGGGCGAGGAGCTGTGGTGCCAGGGCTACAGCGAGCCGGGCGCCGGCTCCGACCTCGCGGGGATCCGTACGGCCGCGGTACGGGACCGTGCCGACGGGCTCTTCCGGGTCACCGGGCAGAAGATCTGGACCTCGCTGGCCCGGGACGCCGACTGGTGCTTCGTCCTGGGCCGCACCGAGCCCGGCTCGCGGCGCCACCGCGGGCTGTCGTTCCTGCTCGTACGGATGGACCAGCCGGGCCGCGTCGAGGTCCGCCCGATCCGGCAGATGACGGGGACCTCGGAGTTCAACGAGGTGTTCCTCGACGGGGCGGTGGCGGCCGAGGTCGTCGGCGGCGAGGGCGACGGCTGGACCGTGGCCATGGGCCTGCTCGCCCTGGAGCGGGGGGTCTCGACGCTGGTCCAGCAGATCGGGTTCGCGGCGGAACTGGAGCGCGTACTGGCCGCGTACGCGGCGCGGGCGGCTTCGGGCGCGCCGGATCCGGCCCTGAGGGAGCGCCTCGTACGCCAGTGGGCCGAGCTGCGCACGATGCGGTGGAACGCGCTGCGGACCCTCGGCGCCAGCGCCACGGACGATCCGGGCGCGCCGAGCGTGGCGAAGCTGCTGTGGGGCGGGTGGCACCGGCGGCTCGGCGAGCTGGCGGTGGAGGTCCGCGGTGCGGCGGCCACCGCCGGACCGGCGGCCTGGGCGCCCGGGGTCCCGTACGAACGCGGACTCGACGAGGAACAGCGCCTGTTCCTGTTCACCCGCGCCGACACGATCTACGGCGGCTCGGACGAGATCCAGCGCAACATCATCGCCGAGCGCGTGCTCGGCCTGCCTAAGGAGCCCAGGTGAGAGGCGTCGTGTTCGACGGCAAGCAGGCCCAGGTGGTCGACGACCTGGAGATCCGCGAACCCGGCCCGGGGGAGGTGCTCGTCGCGATAGGGGCCGCGGGACTCTGCCACAGCGACCTGTCGGTGATCGACGGGACGATTCCGTTCCCGCCGCCGGTGGTGCTGGGGCACGAGGGCGCGGGGGTGGTGGAAGCGGTGGGCCCGGGCGTCACCCACGTGGCGCCGGGCGATCACGTGTCGCTGTCCACCCTCGCCAACTGCGGAGCCTGCGCCGACTGCGACCGGGGCCGGCCGACGATGTGCCGCAAGGCCATCGGGATGCCCGGGCAGCCGTTCTCGCGGGGCGGGAAGCCACTGTTCCAGTTCGCCTCCAACTCCGCCTTCGCGGAGCGCACGCTCGTCAAGGCCGTGCAGGCCGTGAAGATCCCCGAGGACATCCCGTTGACGTCGGCCGCGCTCATCGGCTGCGGGGTGCTCACGGGAGTGGGGGCGGTGCTGAACCGGGCGAAGGTCGACCGCGGCGAGTCGGTGGTCGTGATCGGTACCGGGGGGATCGGGCTGAACGTGCTCCAGGGGGCCAGGATCGCGGGGGCCACGACGATCGTGGCGGTGGACGCGAACCCGGCGAAGGAGGCGGTGGCCCGGCAGTTCGGGGCCACGCACTTCGTCGACGCGTCGGCCGGGGCCGACTCTTCGGCGGCGGTGCGCGAGATCCTGCCGGCGGGCGCCGACCACGCCTTCGAGTGCGTGGGCAACGTCAAGCTGATCCGCCAGGCCGTCGACCTCCTGGACCGGCACGGTCAGGCCGTCCTGCTCGGCGTGCCCGGATTCACGGAGGAGGCGTCCTTCCTCGTCTCGTCCCTGTACCTGGACAAGACGATCATGGGCTGCCGGTACGGGTCCTCGCGCCCGCAGCGCGACATCGCGCTGTACGCGGAGCTCTACCGGCAGGGCAAGCTCCTGCTGGACGAGCTCGTGACGGAGGTCTACCCGGTCGAGGACTTCGCCAAGGCCGTCGACGACGCCCACCACGGGCGGGTGGCGCGCGGGGTGCTCACCTTCTGACCTCGGCCGCGCGGGCGCGCCCGGGCCGTGCGCACGCGCGCACGTCCGGGCGCCGCTTGCCGGGTTCCGCTGCCCGGTTCCACTGCCCGGTTCCGCTGCCCGGCTCCGATTCAGTCGCTGAAGCGGCCGAAGCGGCCCTTGTGGAAGAGGAGCGGTTCGCCCTCGCCGGCCGCGCCCATGGCCACCACCCGGCCCACGACGATGAGGTGGTCGCCGCCGGTGTGCACGGCGTGGATCCGGCAGTCGATCCAGGCGGGCACGGCGTCGAGCCGGGGTGACCCGGTGACGGGGGCGGGGGCGTGGGTCACGCCCGCGAACTTGTCCGCGCCGCTGACGGCGAAGGACCGGCACAGTTCGCCCTGTTGGGCGCCGAGGATGTTGACGCAGAACACCCCGGCGCGGGCGATCCGCGGCCAGGTGGTCGACGTACGGGCCACCATGAAGGTGACCAGGGGCGGGTCGAGGGACAGCGAGGCGAAGGACTGGCAGGCGAAGCCGGCCGGGCCGTCCTCGTCCTCGCCGGGCGGTGCGGTGATGACGGTGACCCCGCTGGCGAAGTTCCCGAGCACGGCACGGAACTCGGCGGGACCGACCGGCGCGCGCTCGTCCTCGCCGACGGCCCGCAGATCGGGGCGCGGCAGGGCGTCGACGGGCTCGGACCCCGGCTCCGCCGCGGCGGAGGTGGGGGAGCCGACTGACCTGAGGTATCGGACGACGGTGGCCGCCATCCCTGCATGTCCCATCACACCCACGATTGAAGCTGACGGTTCGTCAGATAGGAAGGGGTGGGTGAGGGCGGGCGAGGGTGCCCCTCGTTGAACGTGTTCAAGGGTCGGGTGTAGGGTCCGGTTCCGAGAGTGCTGAACGCGTTCAAACAAGGGCGGGTGGGCGTAATGGCGCAGGTGACGCAGGGGCCGGCGGTCCGGGAGCGGGGCTGGTGGGGGTCGGCGCCGGGAGCGGAGGTGGCCGCCACCGGGGAGCTGCTGATCGGGCTGTCCCTCTGGATGGTCACCGCGGCTCCGAGTGAGGACTACGGCCAAGGCTGGGGCATCGGAGCCGTCCTCTTCCTCCCGATCGCGTTCGTGATCACCCCGCTCCTGCTGCTGCCCTTCGGCTTCGCCCACGCCCTGGTCTTCACCCGGCCCGCGCTCGCGCTGGCCCGCCGGACCGGCCGCGAAGCGGCCGCGGTGGCCTGGCTGCTCGCCTCGTCGGCGGCCTGTGCGCTGCTCCTCTGCCCGTCGGGAAGTTCGTACCTCGCCGTCTGGGCCGTGATCGCGGGGAGCGGCGTCGTCCCGCTGCTGATCGCGCGTCACGCGATCCGCAGGAACAGCTCGGACACGGCGGTCGTCAGGACGACGGGCCTCGTCGCCGGCGCGCTCGCGCTGGTCACCCTGGTCGGAGGGTTCGCCGTGTTCGGCGAGGGCGTCTTCGGCGCGTACCAGCCGCCCCGCCTGGAGCGTGCGCAGTACGTCGGCGAGTGGCGCGGCATGGAAGGCGGGGTGGTCCGGCTCCACGAGGGCGGCGAGGTCTCGGTCGAGGCGATGCCGGTGTATCACTTCCGCGGCGCCGTGACGCACTGCACCGGGACCGGCACCTGGGCGGAGCGGCCGGCCGACCCCCGGTTCAACCAGCGGGCCGGGGTCGACCTGATGGTCGACGGCTGCGACGGCTGGAGCGAGGAGTGGGAGGTCGCCGGGACCGTGGCGCACCCGGAGCTGTTCCAGATCGTCGGCGACCCGGATCAAGGGGGGATGTGGATCCTGCGGCGAAAGCACGCGTGACGTACCGGCCTGAAGAGGACGCGCGAGCGGACACCGGCATGATCAACTCGCCTGTGACGCAGCAGACATGACGCCGCATCACACGCACCGCAGGGCGTGTGTAAGGTCGTGGCCAACGACAACGACGTCGGTGGCTGGAGTGGTCATGGGCAACGGCTTTCGCAACCGGGCCGAGCGGATCTCACTGTGCGCGGTGGCGGCGGCGGGCATCCTGGTCGTGCTCGCCGACCTCCTCGGATGGCTCGACAAGATGGCCCCCGGGGGCACGCTCCCGAAGATCACGCTGCTCATTCTGAGCACGGTCACGCTGTTCCTCCTGATGGAGGTCGACCGCCTGAAGGTGCTCGACACCATCAACACGCAGATCTCCGGCCTCACCCTCGACGGCCTGACGGGCGAGCTCCGGCGCCAGCACTACCGCGGCGTGACGAAGGTGCACCCGAGCTTCTCCGACGAGGAGTTCAAACGGCTCGTGGGAGACGCGCGGCGCGAGGTGGCCATCCTGCAGACCTGGATCCCCAACCTCGGCGCTCTTGACGAAGAGCTGGAGAAGGCCATCACGGAGCGGAACGTCGAGGTGCGCATCCTGCTGCTGCACCCGAAGTCCGCCGTGGCGGACCTGCGGGACCAGGCGTTGCGCGACACGAGCAGGAGGGTGGACGTGAACGCGAGCCTGGACATCCTCAGTACGGTCCATGACCGCCTTCCGCAGCGGCTCCGGAGCAAGCTCAAGGTGCAGATCTACAACTCCCTGCCGTCGATCGCCGTCTACAAGGCCGACGAGCGCTATCTGGTCAGCTCGTTCCTGCACGGGCAGCTCGCCATCCATTCCCCTCAGATCGAGATAGAGGGGTGCGACACCGTGATGGGCCGGCAGGTGCAGAAAGAGCTGGACACCTTATGGGGCATCGGTCGCGCGGTGGACCTGCGCGACCCGGCGCGGTCGATCGACTCCAGCTATTGATCCGGAAGAAGGGCTACGGCCGTGCGGGAACTGGACACGTTCGAGGACGAACTGATCGAGCAGTACAAGCAGCACCCGGTGCTCGCGAACATCACGCGGCTCCCGGAGGAGGAATTCGCCGAGATCCTGCTCCAGCGGCGCTTCGTGTCCCTCGCCTTCACCCCGGCCTACGACCTGGCGATCGACCTCCTGCAGGACGAGACGGGGCTGCGGATCGCCCGGGCCATCCTGCGCGAGGAGTACCCGGACGACCGCGGGCACAAGAAGTCGCACCGCGAGGACATGACGGACGACATGCTCCAGCTCGGGGTCTCCAGGGCGGCCCTCGTCCAGTCGAGGCCGACGGCGGCGACGAAGCGGGTCATCGAGGACACCTTCGGCCTGATCGCCGAAGCGGGCGGCCGTGACCGCCCCGACCTGCGACTGTTGACGATCCTGCGGTTCTGGGGCGAGATCCTGGTCTCCGTGGAGTACGGGCGGCTGTGGGAGCGCATGGAGCCCCTGCTGACGCGCGACGGCGAGAACCGCTCGCGCTTCTACTATCCGCACCACTGGCACGACGCCAAGAAGTACTCGCTGGAGAACGTGTCCCTGCTGGCCACCAACCACTCCGACCGGCTGGGCAACCGGCTGCGGGAGTTGTTCGACCGGGAGGGCGAAGGGGCCGCCGACTGCTTCAAGGAGGCGGAGCAGCGCTCGCTGGGGCTCAAGGTGAGCTTCTACGACCAGTTCCTGCCGGCGCTGGAACGCGTCGGAAGCTGAAGCGGGCGGGGGCGCCCCGCCGGGAGGGAGGGCCGCCGCCTTGCGGCCCCCGATACGCCCGCACGGGTGAAACGCCCCGCCTCCGTGCGTCCGTACGCCCGGGCGCGGGGGGGAGGCTCGGCATCGTGGCAGCGACCTCGTACCGTCGCCGTACCCCCGGGAGGACCCCCATGCTCGGCACCGACTTCCGTACCGGCTCACCCAACTGGCTCGACCTCGGCAGTCCCGACACGGGCGCGGCCGCCGCGTTCTACGGCGCCGTCCTCGGCTGGGACTTCGCCTCCGCCGGGCCCGAGGCGGGCGGGTACGGCTTCTTCCAGCGGAACGGGAAGACCGTCGCCGCGCTCGGGCCGCTCACCGAGGAAGGGGCGACGTCCGCCTGGACGGTGTACTTCAAGAGCCCCGACATCCAGGCCACGACCGAGGCCGTCAGGGCCGGTGGCGGGCGGGTCCGGACGGAGCCCATGGACGTCATGGGCGAGGGCTGGCTGGCGCAGTTCACCGACCCGCAGGGCGCCGACTTCGCGTGCTGGCAGCCCGGGAAGACCGCCGGCTTGCAGCTCGCCTCCGAGGAGAACTCGCTGGTGTGGGTGGAGCTCCACGTACCCCGTCCCGAGGCCGCCATCGCGTTCTACTCCGGGCTCTTCGAGTGGCGGTACGCCGAGATGGAAGCGCCCGGCATGACGTACCGGGTGCTGAGCACCGCCGAGGGCGACATGCAGGACACCTCCTTCGGCGGGGTCGCCGAACAGGGGGAGGGCGCGGGCGCCGGGTCGAGCATGGTGCCGCGCTGGGTGCCGTACTTCCACGTGACGGACGTGGACGCGACCGTCTCGACGATCGAGGGGAACGGCGGCGCGGTCCTGATGCCGGCGGAGGACGTGCCGGACGTCGGCCGGATCGCGTGGGCCTCGGACCCGGCCGGGGCCGTGTTCGCGCTGCTGAAGCCGAACCCGCAGACCTAGGGGGTGTCCGGCGTGTCGCTCAGCGGCCGAGGTACTTGGGCGTGCGGCGCTCCACGAAGCCGGCCACGCCCTCGTTCGCGTCGGCCGTGGTCATGTTGATCTCCTGAGCGGTGGCCTCGGCGGCCAGTGCGGCCGCCCGGTCACCGTCCAGGGAGGCGTTGACCAGCTGCTTCGTCAGGGCCAGGGCCCGGGTGGGGCCCTGGGCGAGCCGCTCGGCCCACGCGCGGGCGGCCGCCTCCAGCTCCTCGGCGGGGACCACCTTGTTGACCAGGCCGAGGCGCTCGGCGTCGGCCGCGGGGACGGCGTCACCGAAGAACATCAGCTCCTTGGCCTTCTGCGGGCCGACGAGGCGGGGGAGCAGGTACGCGCCGGCGCCGTCGGGGACCAGGCCGCGGCGGACGAACACCTCGATGAAACGTGCCGGTTCGGCGGCGATGACGAGGTCGCAGGCGAGGGCGAGGTGCGCGCCGAGGCCGGCGGCCGTGCCGTTGACGGCGGCGACGACCGGCTTCTCGCAGTCGAGCACGGCGGTGATCAGGCGCTGCGCGCCGAGGCGGATCATGCGGGCCACGTCGCCGGCGATCCGGTCGCCGGCCCCGCCGGGCGCTCCGCGCAGGTCGGCGCCCGCGCAGAAGCCCTTGCCGGTGGCGGTGATGACGACGGCGCGGACGGCGGGGTCGGCGGAGGCGTCGGCGAGCAGGGTGATGATCCGCTCGCGCTGGTCGTGGGTGAGGGCGTTCATGGCCTCCGGGCGGTTGAGGGTGATCCAGGAGACGTTGTTCTCGGTGCGGTGCAGGACGTGGTCCTCGGGGGCGCGGGTCATGGGTGCACTCCTGTTCCATCTCAGCCCCGCCAGGGGGTCCCCCCCGACGGAGTCTGGGGGAGTTTGAGGCGCGGGGTCCGGGGCGGAGCCCCGATCTTTCAGCCTCGCCGGGGGTCAGCGGCAGATGGCGAGGGCGTCCAACGCCACCGCCCCCTGGCCGCGGGGCAGGACCATCAGGGGGTTGATGTCCAGTTCGGAGAGTGCGTCGCCGAGTTCCAGTGCCATTCGCTGGATCCGGAGGATGACCTCCACCAGGGCGTCCACGTCGGCCGGGGGCGCTCCCCGTACGCCTTCCAGGAGCGCATGGCCGCGCAGTTCCGTGAGCATCGCGCGGGCCTGGTCCTCGCCGAACGGCGGGACGCGGACCGCCGCATCGTGCAGCACCTCCACCAGGACCCCGCCGAGGCCCACCGTCACCGTCGGGCCGAAGAGGTCGTCCTGGGTGACGCCGACGACCATCTCCACCCCCCGCTCCACCATCTGGCAGACCAGGATGCCGTCCAGGGGGACGTTCTCGTAGCGGGCTATGTCGGTGAGTTCGCGGTACGCGTCGCGGATCTGGCTGGCCGAGGTCAGGCCGATCTTCACGAGGCCGAGTTCGGTCTTGTGGCCGAGCTGCGGGCCCGAGGCCTTCATCACCACCGGGTAGCCGACCAGTCCGGCCGCGCGCACCGCCGCGGCCGCGCTGGTCACCAGCTGCTCGCGGGGGACCCGTATCCCGTAGGCCCGCAGGAGCTGCTTCGCCGCGTGCTCGCTGAGCTGCTGTCCCGGCCGCATGAGGGCCTGCGCCTTGCGGTACGAGGGCGAGGGCGTGCGCGGCGCGTCCTCGAAGGGCGAGCGGTATCCGGCGGTGAAGCGGTGGTGGCCGAGGTAGGCCCGTACGGCGGTGATGCAGTTGCCGAAGGTACGGAAGGTGGCCACGCGGGAGGAGCCGAGGAGGGTGGTGCGGTAGGCGTCCTCGGTGCCGACGGGGGAGCCCCAGATCACGCAGATCAGTTTGTCGCTCCGCTCCGCCGCGTCCACCAGGTCCTGCGCGAGCTTGTCGCTCATCGGGGGGAAGGGGCCGGTGATGGGGCAGATGAGGACGCCGACGGACGGGTCGGCGAGGATCGCGTCGATGATCTTCCGGCCGCGCCAGTCGCCGACCGGGTGGCCGCCGTTGTCGACGGGGTTGGCGACGTTCAGGTACTTCGGGATCCACTGGTGGAGCTCGTCCTGCTTGGCCCGGGAGAGGGTGGGCAGGCTCAGGCCCGCCTCGGTGGCCAGGTCGGAGAAGTGGGCGCCGGTGCCGCCGGAGATGGAGTAGACGACGACCCCGTCGGCCTTCGGCTTGCGGGCCCGGGCGAGCAGTGCGGCCGTGTCCTGGAGCTCGTCCAGCCCGTCGACGCGGATGACACCGAACTGGCGCATGGCGGCGTCCACGACGGTGTCGGCGCCGGTCAGCTTCCCGGTGTGGGAGGCGGCCATGCGGGCGCCGGTCTCGGTGCGGCCGACCTTGACGGCGACGACGGGGACCCCGTTGCGTGCGGCCCGGTCGGCGGCGAGCAGGAAGGACCGGCCGTCCTTGAGGCCTTCCACGTAGCAGGCGATGGCCCCGACCTCGGGCTGCTCGGCGAAGTAGGAGATGAAGTCGGAGGTCTCCAGGTCGGCCTCGTTGCCGGTCGGCGCCCAGTGGGAGAGCCGTATCCCCAGCTCCTGGAGGGTGTAGATGGGCCTGCCCTGGTGCCCGGACTGGGTGATCAGGGCGATCGCCGGGCCGTCGAGGTCGTCGCGGAACTCCTCGAAGGCGTTGAGGTTGGTGTTGGGGCCGAGGAGGCGCAGGCCGGAGCGCCGGACGGCGGCGCCGAGCCGGTCCTGGGCGGCGGCGCCCGCGTCGCCGGTCTCGGCGAAGCCGGAGGCGAAGGCGACGGCGAACCTCACCTTGGTCTCGGCCAGTTCCTCGATGACCGGAAGCGGGTCGGCGACGAGGAGGACGGCGAGGTCCACCTGTTCGGGCAGCTCGGCCACGGTGGGGTGGCAGGTCAGCCCGAAGACGGTGGGGCGGGTGGGGTGCACGGGGTGGATCCGGGCGCCGACGCGCTCCGCCCAGGCGATGAGCTGGCGGGTGATGCCGGTGTTCGGTCTGCCCTCGGCGTCGGAGGCGCCGATGACGGCCACGGACTCGGGCCGGAAGAACCGGTCCAGGTCGGGCACGTCGGCGTGCAGCGGCCGTCCGCTGACGTCGACGGCGACCGCGTCGTCGGCGGAGGGTGCGGCCGACGAGTGGACGGCCGTCCTGGGGGACTCCCCGCAGGCCTCGACACGTGCGCGGAAGTCGGTGGTGAGGGTGCCGTGAGTAGATCCAAGCATCGTTCCGCCCGCTCCTGCTCGATGAACCTCGATGGAACTCGATAACTGACGTGTAGTCAGATTACTGAACTGACGTGTCGTCAGGAACAGGGCTGCAGCAGGAAAGCTGGTGGAGGTGATGTGTCGAACGGTGGCAGATCCGCAGGGGCGGGTCCAGAGTGCCTTTCCGGCCGGGGGAGGCGGGCGGCGCGGCCCTCTTGCCCGGCCTGTCCCGGGCAGGCCTCCGGGCTCCGGGCTACGGGCCCTCTGCCCGGCCGTCCGCCGGGCGGGCTTCCGGGGCCGGGCCCTCTATCCGGCCGGCCGCCGGGCCAGGGCCTTGGCGATTCTCTCCGCGTCCAGGGCCATCTCCCGCAGCATCCCGCTGATCGGGTTGGTGAAGCCGGTGAAGTACAGGCCGCGGGCCTGCTCGGGGCTGCGGGCGCCGTGCGTACGGGGCCGGCCCCGCTCGTCCAGCACTCCGAGGTGGCCGACCAGCCCCTCCAGCGCGCGGCGGTACCCGGTGGCCGCGATCACCGCGTCCGGGGTGATCCGCGAGCCGTCCGCCAGCACCACCTCGCCGCCGTCGAAGGACTCGACGGCGGCCACCGGCTCCACCGTGCCGCTGCGCACCGCGTCGATCAGGCCGACGTCCTGCACCGGGATCGCCCCCTCCGTGACCCTGCTGTAGAGGCCGGTGGCGGGGCGCGGAAGCCCGTACGCCGACAGGTCCGGGACGGACGCCCTGGCGACGAGCGCGCCCAGCCGGTCCACGAGCCGCACCGGCAGCCGTCGTACGAGGATCCCGCTGCGCTGGGCCGGCCAGCCGGCGGTGGAGCGGCGCATGATGTGCGGGGGCGTGCGCACGGCGAGCCGCACCCGCGCCGCGCCGCCCTCGCCGAGGTCGACGGCTATCTCGGCGCCGGTGTTGCCGACGCCGACGACGAGGACGTCCTGGCCCGTGTACGGCTGCGGGGCGCGGTAGTCGGCCGCGTGCAGCAGCCGGCCGCCGTACGTGTCCAGGCCCGGCCAGTCGGGGAGCGCGGGCGTGTGGTTGTACCCGGTGGCGACGACGACGGCCGCGGCGGCCAGCACCCGCCCGCCGGTGGCGTGCAGGATCCAGCCGTCCTCACCCTCCGGGGCGGGCTCGATCCGGGTCACCTCGACGCCCGTGACGAGTTCCAGCTCGTGGAACTCGGCGTACTTCTCCAGGTAGCGCACGACGTCGTCGCGCGAGACCCAGCGCCCGAAGCGGCGCGGCATGGCCAGGCCGGGGAGGGCGGACAGCCGGCGCGTGGTGTGCAGGTGGAGCCGGTCGTAGTGGCGCCGCCAGGACGCGCCGACCGAGTCGGACTTTTCGACGACGACCGCGCGGACCCCGCGGGCGCGCAGGGCGGCGGCCGCGGCGAGGCCGCCGGGGCCGGCCCCGATGACGTACACGGGGCGGGGCTGGGTGGTCAGGTCGGGTGCTGAGGGGAGTCCGGACATGAGGTGTGATCGTATCGCCACGCTGGGTTGATGGGTCTCGGACAAGGAGGGAATCGATTGCGGATCGGTCACGGCGGGTTTGCGGCGCGGCTTGTCGCCGGAGCGCCCGCCCGCTGACAGGGTGGGCGGTCCGCGGGGGTCCGGGTCCACGGGGGGAGGAAAGGAGCTGGTACCGATGTGGCGACCCGACGGCTGGGACGTACGCGTCCGCCTGGGTGTCCTTACCCCGCACGCCGATGTCGGACCCGAGTCGGAACTGCGCGCCATGGCCCCGGCCGATGTGGGCCTGCACGCCGCCCGCGTGCCGTTCAGCGCGATGGGGCCGGGCGGCTCGATGGCCCCCACCGTTCCGCTCGCCCCGCTACGGGCCTTCGCCGAGCCGCCGGGCGTGGACGAGGCCGCCGAACTGCTGGCGGCCGCGCCGGTGGCGGCGATCGCCTTCGCCTTCACCAGCTCCGCGTACGTGATCGGGGTGCGCGGCGAGGCGCAGATGCTGGCCCGCCTCTCGGCCCGCGCCCACGGCCTGCCGGTGGTCGCCACCTGCGCCGCGACGGTCGAGGCGCTGCGCGGCCTGGGCGTCACGCGGCTCGGCCTCGTCGATCCGCCGTGGTTCGGCGCCGAGCTGAGCGAGCTGGGCCGGGACTACTACGGGGAGGCCGGATTCGAGGTCCCGTACGCCGCCCCGTGCGGCCTGCCCAGCGGTCAGCCGCTCATCCGGCCGCGTGCCCTGCACGACTGGGTGGCCTCGTACGTTCCGGACGAGGTCGAAGCGGTCGTCATCGGAGGCAACGGCTTCCGGGCGGTCGGCGTGATCGAGGCACTGGAGACCACCCTCGGCCGCCCGGTCCTCACCGCCAACCAGGTCCTCCTCTGGGCCGCTCTGCGCGCGGCCGGCGCCTCCGCCGAGGGCGTCAGCGGCTACGGCGGGCTCTTCGCGAACCCGTAGGGCCCGGCCGAGGTCTTGCGCGCTCGCCCCGCATCCGCTGAACTGACGTTCCGTCAGGTAAGAGGACCGAGGGGTGGGGCTGCCGATGCAGACCGTCTGGCTCAGTGGCGCCGAGTGGCTCGCCGTGCTCCGGATAGGCCTCGGCCTGTGGTGGCTGGAGAGCTGGCGGCACAAGGACAAGAAGGGCTGGTTCGAGCGCGGCACCGGCATCGCATGGGCCGCCGACGTCGCGAACAAGCACCGCTGGACCTTCGTCAAGGGCGGCTTCCAACGGGTCGTCGCGCCGCGGCCGAAGACGATGGCGTACGTCGTCGTCTACGCGGAACTCGCGCTCGGATTGGGTCTGGTGCTCGGCCTCCTGACCCCGATCGCACTGGTCGGCGGGCTGCTGCTGAACCTGCTGTACCTGGTGCTGATGATCCACGACTGGGCCGAGCAGGGCCAGAACGCGATGATGGCGCTCATCTCGCTCGTCGCGCTCCTTGCCATGTCCTGGCAGACATGGTCGCTCGACGCGGCGATCGGACTGTTCCTGTGAGCGGCACGGCGCGGTACGACCTCCCGGAGGCGGACGACTTCACCCGCCCCTACTGGGACGCGGCGGCGCAGGGCCGGCTCCTGCTGCGGCGCTGCGCGGACTGCGGGCGGGCGCACCACTACCCGCGCGAGTTCTGCCCGTTCTGCTGGGCCGGGGAGGACCGGGTGACGTGGGAGCCGGCGAGCGGCCGGGCGACCCTCTACACCTGGTCGGTGATCCACCGCAACGACCTCCCGCCGTTCGGCACGCGCGTCCCGTACACGGCGGCGGTGGTCGACCTGGCGGAGGGCCCGCGGATGATGACCGAGGTGGTGGCCTGCGAGCCGGCCGACCTCCGCATCGGCATGCCCCTGACGGTCACCTTCCGCGAACCGGCGGACGGGGTGCGGGTGGCGGTCTTCCGGCCGGCGCCGGACTGACCTCCGGCGGGCCGCGTACGGCGCCTCCTCCCGGTTCAGGGCCAGAGCAGCTCGCGGACCCAGGAGCCGTCGGCGGCGCGGCGGTAGCGCAGCCGGGTGTGGCGGCGGGCGGCGTCGCCCTGGAAGAACTCGACCTCGGCGGGGTCCAGTACGTACCGCGTCCAGGTCGGAGCCGGGGCGTCCGGCTCGGCTCCGGCCCGCTCCCAGGCGGCCGCCGAGGCCCGCGCCAGCTCCTCCGTGGAGCCGAGCACCTCGCTCTGCCGCCCCGTGAGCGCGGCGGCGAGCGCGCCCTGCGAGCGGACCGCCAGGTCCGCCCGGCTCTCCTCGGGCCCGCAGGCGGTGACCGGGCCCCGGAGCCGGACCTGCCGGGCCACGGTCGGCCAGTAGAACCCGAGCGCCGCCTGCGGCTGCGCGGCCAGCTGCATGCCCTTGGCACTGGTGGCGTGCGAGGCGAAGTGCCAGCCCCGCGCGTCGACGTCGTGCAGCATCAGGGTCCGCACATCGGGCCGCCCCGCGCCGTCCACCGTCGCCAGGCTCATCGTGTGCGGCTCCAACTGCCCGGCCCGCGCGGCATGCACGAACCACTCCCGAAACAACGCCACCGGCTCGCCGGGCGCCCCTGCGACGTCGAACCCGGGCAACGGACCGTCCCACACGCGCAGGGAATGCAGGGTGGAACGAAAGTCGTCGCCGCTGATCTCGCTACTGCTCTCGCTGGTCATACCGCCAGGCTAGGGCGCGGGTCCACGGACGCCCACGGAGGTGTGGCGCGATCGAGCGCCCGGTGCGGAGGGAATCCTTTCCTACTTCTTTGACACTCTGGGAAGGTGGCTGAGAACACGTATGGCATCGGCGAGGGGCCTGCGGCAAGAGTGAGTCTGTCGCTGCCCGAGGGGACGGCGGAGGCGATCCGCTCGCGTGTGGGCAAGCGTGAATTCTCCGCTTTCGTCACCGCAGCCGTCGAGCGTGAGTTGCGAGGTCAGGTCCTCGACGAATACCTGGGCGACTATGAGCAGAGGCGCGGCCCCCTGACCGCAGAGTCCCAGCAGGCAGCCCGGCGTGTCTTCGACGAGGTATTCGCGGAAGGCGAAGAGTGGCCCGCCGCACGTTGAGCCGAGAAGGCACCCTGCTCCTGGACAGTGAGGGCCTGTCCAACTCCTTCAGGCGTACGCGTGATCTCCGTGGGGGATGAGGAAGCGCGGGCTGCCTCGGCCCTCTTGATGGAGGCCGGCCTGCACGGCCACAAGTACGCAATTGACGCGGCTGTTGCGGAGGGCGCTTTGCGGCAGCGTCGCCCCGTCGTTCTGCTGACATCGGATGTCGACGACATGACGAAGCTGTGTGGCAGTCGCGTACACATCGTTGGCGTCTGAGACGGTGCCGCGAGGACACCCATCCCGCGCCCGCCCCCCTCACCCCCGTCCCAGGATCACCGTTCCCGATGAGCAGAACCAGCCGCCCGTGCCCGATGTCAGGGCGACCTCCGGGAGGTGGCCGCCGGGTTTGGTGACCTGGCCGGGGCCCGCCTCGCCGCGGAGTTGGCGGACCGCCTCGACCAGGAGGAACAGGCCGCGCATGCCCGGGTGGCAGGCCGAGAGGCCGCCGCCGTCGGTGTTGACCGGGAGTTCCCCCTCGCGCAGCAGGCGGCCCTTCTCCACGAAGGCGCCGCCCTCGCCCTTCGCGCAGAAGCCGAGGTCTTCCAGGGTCACCAGGGTCATGTACGTGAAGGCGTCGTAGATCTCCGCGAGGTCCACGTCCGCCGGGGTGAGGCCGGCCCGTTCGAAGGCGATGCGGCCCGAGACGGCCGCCGGGGACACCGTGAAGTCCTCCCACTCCGACATGGTGGTGTGGGAGACCGAGGTGCCCGAGCCGAGGATCCAGACCGGGGCCTTCGCCGTGTCGGGTACGTAGTCCTCCGCCGCCAGGAGCACCGCGCAGCCGCCGTCCGAGCGGATGCAGCAGTGCAGCTTCGTGAAGGGGTCCGCGATCATCTCGCCCGACAGGACGTCGTCCACCGTGATCGGCTCGCGGAACATCGCGTCGGGGTTGGTCCCCGCGTTCGCCCGGGCCTGTACGGCCACCGAGGCGAGCTGCTCCAGCGTCGTCCCGTACTCGTGCATGTGGCGGCGGGCGGCCATGGCGTACTTGGAGACCAGTGTGTGCCCGTACGGGACCTCGAACTGCAGCGGTCCCCGCGCCCCGAACGACAGGTTCGCGGTCCGCCGCCGGGCCTTGATGTCCGCGCGGGCCGTGGACCCGTAGACCAGCAGCACGGCATTGGCGTGTCCCGCGGCGATCGCGTCCGCCGCGTGCGCGGCCATGACCTCCCAGGTCGAGCCGCCGACCGAGGTGGAGTCGACCCAGGTGGGGCGCAGGCCGAGGTACTCGGCCACCTCGACCGGCGCGAGCGTGCCGAGGCCGGCCGAGGCGAAGCCGTCGATGACGGAGCGGTCCAGGCCGGAGTCGGCCAGCGCGCGGCGGGCGGCTTGCGCGTGCAGCGCGTACGGGGTGGGGCCGTCCACCCGGCCGCAGTCGGAGAGGGCGACGCCGACCACCGCGACCCTCCGGCGGGCGCGGGACACGGGTCCAGGTGTGAGTCCAGGCATGGAGGGACGGTACAGCTGACGGTACGTCAGGTGCTAGTACGCGCGGTACGGGCATCAAGGCGCGGCCCGGCATCAAGGCGGCACCGCACCGCCCCGGCGCCGCCCCCACGCCGTCCGCCCCGCCCCCTGTGCATCTGGTCCGTGCGGGCCTAACATGACGGCCCGTCAGATACGGGGAGGAGCCCGACGATGGATGCCGCCTTCACCGCGGAGCAGGACGAGATACGCCGTACCCTGCGCGAGATCCTGGGCAAACGCTGCGGCCCCGACGAGGTCAAGGCCGCCGTCCGCACCGCCGCCGGACACGACCGCGAGCTGTGGCAGCAGCTCGCCCAGCAGCTCGGGCTGCCCGGCATCGCCGTCGCCGAGGAATACGGCGGCGTCGGCTGCGCCCCCGCCGACCTGGCCCTGGCCTGCGAGGAGACCGGGCGGGCGCTGCTGCCCTCGCCGCTGCTGGCCACCGCCGCGCTCTGCGTGCCCCTGATCACCGCCCTCGGCACCGCCGGCCAGCGCTCGGCCCTGCTCCCGCCGCTGGCGGCCGGCGGGCTGACCGCCGCCCTCACGGTTCCCGGCCCGGCGCTGGCCACCGCCCTCGCGCTGACCGGCGAGGACGCCGCCGGGCAGTGGTCCGGCGGCGGCCGCGCCGGCGGGGTCCAGGCCCGCGCCGACGAGGCGGGCGGCGGCTGGCGGCTGTACGGGGAGGCCGCCCAGGTGCTCGACGGGCACAGCGCCTCGCTGCTGCTGGTCGCCGCGCACACCGGCGGCTTCGCGCGCAGCCGTACGCTGCTGTTCCTCGTACGGGAGGACGCGCCCGGGCTCGTCCGCACCCGGCAGGCCGTCCTCGACGAGACCCGCCCGCAGGCCAGGGTCCAACTACGGGACACGCCTGCCGAGTTGCTGGGCGAGGAAGGGGCGGCCGACGTCCCCGGCGCCCTCGCCGCCACCGGGCGCACCGCCTCCGCCGTGCTCGCCGCCGAGGCGGTGGGCGCGGCCGACCAGGCGCTCGCCCGCACCGTGGAGTACGTACGCCAGCGCGAGCAGTTCGGCCGGGCCATCGGCTCCTTCCAGGCGGTCAAGCACCGGCTCGCCGACCTGTACGTACGGGTGCAGGCGGCCCGCTCGGCGGCCTACTACGCCGCCTGGGACCCCGGCCAGGGCGCCCTCGCCCTCGCCCAGGCCCTGGAAACCCTGCGGATGACCGCGGGCGAGGCGATCCAGCTCCACGGCGGCATCGGCTTCACCTGGGAGCACGACGCGCACCTCTACTTCAAGCGGGCGGCGGCGGACGAGCTGCTGTTCGGCCCGGTCCACCGGCTGCGGGCGCACGCAGCGGACCGCGCGGGTCTCTTCACCTCCCCTGCGGAACCCGAGAAGGTGGCCGTCTGATGGCCGGCGTGACTCCCGACGGCGGCGCTGCCGGCGGCCCCGGACCCGGCCCCGGCCCCCGATCCCGCATCGGCGTCAAGCTGATGCAGAAGGTCTCCTCGACCCTGCTCTTCGCCAAGATCGCACCGCACTTCATCCCCGCCATGGACAAGGCGGTGCACAAACTCACCCGTGGCAAGGTCATGCTCAGTGCCCAGATGCTGCCCGGCGTGATCCTCACCGCGAAAGGCGCCAAGACCGGCGAACCGCGCACCACCCCGCTCGCCTGCATGCCGGAGGACGGCGGGGCGAGCTGGATCCTGATCGGCTCCAACTTCGGTCGGCCCGGGCACCCGGCATGGACCGGGAATCTGCTCAAGCACCCGGACGCCGAAGTGAGTTGGCAGGGCAAGGACATCGCCGTACGGGCCCGGCTGCTGGCGGGGGAGGAACGCGCGGCGGCGTGGCGGGCGGTGCTGAAGTTCTGGCCGCCGTACGCGACGTACCAGGCGCGCATCGAGCGCGAGATCCGGCTGTTCCGCCTGGAGCGACGCTGATCACAGGCGGGCCGCACGCGGAGACGTGCCGGCACGAGGCCGGCCGGGGCGGCGGACCCAGGAGAGGGTCCGCCGTTACTTGGTCGGCTTCTTGCCCGTGATGCCCAGGTGGACGAGCAGCGCCAGATTCGGCTTGAGCTCGGCCTGCTTGACGCCCCAGGTCTGGAAGCCCTTCTGGTGCGAGGCGACCGCGGCCAGCATCGCGACCAGCGAACCGGCCATCGCCGCGGGGCTGATGTCCTTGTCGACCTTGCCCTTGGCCTGGAGCTCCTTCATGGACTCCGTCAGGGAGTTGGTGACCGAGTTCAGGATCTTCATGCGGATCTTGTAGAAGCGCTTGTCGCCCTCGGCCGCGCCGAGGTCGACGACCCGCAGGATCGCGTCGTTGCGACGCCAGAAGTCCAGGAAGCCCTCGACGAGTTCCTCGGCGGCCGTCCACCCGGACTTGCCGACCCAGGTCCGGCCCTCGACGAGCGACGTCAACTGCGCGCCCTCGGTGGCCATTTCCTCGGCGATCTCCAGAACGGCGCCCTCGACGTCCGGGAAGTACTGGTAGAAGGTCGCGGGGGAGGTACCGGCCTTGCGGGCGACGTCGATCACTTTGACGTCGCGGTACGGCGAGGAGCTGAGCATCTCGCTGAGGCAGTCGAGCAGCTTCTGCCGCGTCGCCTGGCCGCGCCGGCCGGCGACACGCCCGTCGACGGTGCGTACTTGTCCTGTCATGCCGTCAGCTTACCGAGGGGTGATCGGCGCGCTATTCGGCCGCCTGCAAATGGGGTTACGGGGTCCCTGGCCTGGGCGGGAGGCGGCCCCGGGAGGCCGCGGGGGCGGATTCCGGCCGGGGCAGGGCGCCCGGTTCCGCGAGGTTTCCCCCGAATAGTCTTATCAACAGGCTGTGGACAAGTTTTCGGGCGGACCATGGCTGAGAGAGGTGAGAGGGTACACACCCCCGCACAACGGAAGGAACCGGGCCCATGGCCGCATTCGCGGAAGGCGCACCCTGCTGGGTGGACGCCTCGCTTCCGGACGTCGAGGCGGGCAAGCGCTTCTACGGCGAGCTCTTCGGGTGGACCTTCGCAGACAGCGCGGGCGCCGAGTACGGCCACTACACGCAGGCCTACAGCCGGGGCCGCAACGTCGCCGCCCTCGCCCCCAAACCCGACGGCCGGATGCCCACCGTCTGGGGGGTCTACCTCTACACGACCGACGCCTACGCCTGTGCGCAGCGCATCCGCGCCGCCGGCGGCCAGATGGTGATGGACCCGATGCCGGTCGGCCCGTACGGCACCGCCGCGCTGGCCGCCGACCCCGGCGGGGCCGTCTTCGGCCTGTGGCAGCCCGGCACCCACCACGGCTTCGAGGCGCAGAACGAGCCGTACACGTACTGCTGGAGCGAGGTCTACACGCGGGCCCGCGACGCCGTCGACGTCTTCTACGCCAAGGTCTTCGGCTACGTCCCGCAGGACCAGGACGACGCCGGCGTCGAGTACCGCATCTGGTCCCCGCCCGGCAGCGCCCCCGGCACGGACACGGCCGTCCTGGGCCGCAGCCTGATCACCGACGCCTTCCCGGAGATCATGCCGGCGCACTTCCTCGTCTACTTCGCCGTCCCGGACTGCGACCAGTCCGTCGCGACGGTGCAGCGGCTCGGCGGCCGGGTCACCGCCGAACCCTTCGACACCCCCTACGGGCGGATCGCGGTCGTCGCCGACAACCAGGGGGCGGTCTTCGGGCTGCTCTCGGAACTCCGGACGAAGCCGGAGGCGTAACCGGCGCAGCCGCCTACCGGACCCGGGGCCTGGCGGGCTCCGCCTCGGGCAGGCCGGCGGGCCCCGCCCCGGGCGGTCCGCGGGGCAGCGGGCAGCGCATCGGGCAGCGCATCGGGCAGCGCATCGGGCAGGTTCTCGGGCGGATCGACGGGCAGATCACACCCGGCTGCTCGACGTGCCGGGGCCGGACCCGGCCCGGGCCTGACAGAATCGGGGTGCGCGACCCGGGCGGCGCCCGGAGCGAGACGCGGCAGGGGGCAGGGCCCCCTGCTGGTGGAAGCGGGCCCGGCGAGGGTCCGTACGGGGAGGTGTGGAGGCGAGTGGTGGAGCAGCTGACGCAGCACGACCCGAGACGGATCGGCCCCTTCGAGGTGCTGGGACGGCTCGGCGCCGGCGGCATGGGGCTGGTCTATCTCGCGCGGTCCGCGTCCGGACGGCGGGTCGCGATCAAGACGGTGCGGACCGAGCTCGCCGAGGACCAGCTGTTCCGGGTGCGCTTCACCCGCGAGGTGGAGGCGGCGCGCGCCGTCTCCGGCTTCTACACCGCGGCCGTGGTCGACGCCGACCCGCGCGCCGCCGTGCCCTGGCTGGCCACCGCCTACGTACCGGCGCCCTCCCTGGAGGAGATCGTCAACGAGTGCGGACCCATGCCCGCCCAGGCTGTACGGTGGCTCGCCGCCGGCATCGCCGAGGCCCTGCAGTCCATCCACGGCGCCGGCCTCGTCCACCGCGACCTGAAGCCGTCCAACGTGCTCGTCGTCGAGGACGGCCCGCGCGTGATCGACTTCGGCATCGCGAGCGGCGTCTCCAACACCCGCCTGACCATGACGAACGTCGCCGTCGGCACCCCCGCCTACATGTCGCCCGAGCAGGCGAAGGACTCGCGCAGCGTCAAGGGCGCCAGCGACGTCTTCTCGCTCGGCTCCACGCTCGTCTTCGCCGCCACCGGACACCCGCCGTACCACGGGGCGAATCCGGTGGAGACGGTCTTCATGCTGCTGCGCGAGGGCCCCAATCTGGAGGGGCTCCCCGAGGAGCTGCGGCCGCTGATCGAGTCCTGCATGCAGATGGACGCCACGCTGCGGCCGACCCCGGCCGACCTGCAGGCGCAGCTCGCCCCGCACCTGTTCGACGGCGGCGACGACAGCGGCACCGCCTCCGCGTGGCTGCCCACGCGGGCCGTCGCGATGATCGAGGCCCGCCGCGCGGGGAACCGTACGCCCGCCGCCGCGGTGCCCGCGCCCGCCCCGGGCCCGGGCGCCGCCGCGGCCGGTTCGCGCGGGCCGGTCTCCGGGCCCGCCACGCACCGCCGCCAGCGCGGCGTCGACGCCTGGGTGGACCCGCGCACCGGCCAGGCCGTCCCGCAGCGCCCGCACCACCCGCCCATGTCCCCGGTGCCCTCGGGCGAGCCCGTGCGCCTCGGCGGCTCACCGGTGCCGATCGGACCCGGGCCGCGCGCGACCGCCGCGGCCCCGGCCGCGCACGCCTCCGCCGCGGACTCGGCGACCGGCTGGATCCGCCCGCCCGGCGGGGCGGCGGCCACCCCGTCCCCCTCCCCCTCCCCCGCCCCCTCCGCCCTGTCGGCCGTGCCGAGCCCCGCCCCGGCCCCGGACAGCGGCCGCTGGCGCCCGTGGCGCTTCCGCATGTCCAACGAGGTCTGGGGCACCCCGACCGTCGCGGGCAACCTGCTCTACGTCACCTCCTTCGAGGTCCACGCGCTGGACGTGGCGAGCGGCCGCCGCCAGTTCAAGACCCGCGACGTCGCCTGGTCCATGGCGGTCGCCGACGGCCGGATCCACGCCTCCGACGGCCCTTCCCTCTACGCGCTCGACGCGGCCGACGGCTCCGAGCGGTGGCGGCTGTCCACCGACGCCTGGGTGTACGCCCTGCGCGCGGACCGGGGCACGGTCGTCACCGCCACGCGCGGGGGCGGCGTACAGGGCTGGGAGGCGTCCAACGGCCACAAGCTGTGGGAGCTGACCGGCGCGCAGAGCGACTTCGAGACCCCGGAGGCGGCCCCCGTCCTCCATGACGGCACGGTCTACGTGTGGCAGGACGCGCGGCTGCGCGCGCTGGACGCCCGCAGCGGCCGCGAGTCCTGGTCGTACCCGATCGGCGACGCGGCCTCCTGCGGGAACGTCCCGGTACGGGTCACCCCGGGCCCCGACGGCAACGTCTACGTCGCGGCGGGCACCCGGGTGCTGTCCGTGGACCGGGCCTCGGGCCGGGTCCGCTGGCACTTCGAGGCTCCCGCGGTCTTCCTGGCTCCCCCGGCCTTCGCGCCGGGCGCGGCCGTCACGGGCGGCGGGGTCTACCTCGTCGACTACCTGGGCACCGTCTACGCCCTCGACGCGGCCAGCGGCCACGACCGCTGGCGGATCGCGACGGAGTCGCGGCAGTCCTCGGACCCGGTGCTCGTCGCCAACGGCAACGTCCACCTGGGCGCGGGCAGTGCGCTCTACACCCTCGACGCGGTCACCGGCACCCCGAAGTGGCGCTTCGCGGCCGGCGGCGAGATCACGGGCCTGCCGGCGGTCGCGGACGGCCGGGTGCACTTCGGTTCGGCCGACCACTGCCTCTACACCCTGGACGCGGCGGGCGGCCAGCTCCGCTGGAAGCTGGCCACGGGCGGCGAGATCACGGGCGCCCCGGTGGCCGACGCGGGCGTGGTCTACGCGTGCAGCAAGGACCGCTGCGTGTACGCCCTGGACGCGGCGAAGGGCACGGGCACCCGTACGGGCGGTTGACCGGCTCCCGGGCGGTGCTCCGGCCCCGCCTGGCGGCACACCGCACCCGGAGTGACAGGATGGACCCCATGAGCAACGTCTACTTCGACATCAACATCAACGGCGCGCCCGCCGGCCGTATCGTCTTCAACCTCTTCGACGAGGTCGTCCCGAAGACCGCGCGCAACTTCCGCGAGCTGTGCACCGGCCAGAACGGCTACGGCTACGCGGGCTCCGGCTTCCACCGCATCATCCCGCAGTTCATGCTGCAGGGCGGTGACTTCACCAACCACAACGGCACCGGTGGCAAGAGCATCTACGGCGAGAAGTTCGAGGACGAGAACTTCCAGCTGAAGCACGACCGCAAGTACCTGCTGTCGATGGCGAACGCCGGCCGCAACACCAACGGCTCGCAGTTCTTCATCACCACCGTCCTGACCCCGTGGCTCGACGGCAAGCACGTCGTCTTCGGCGAGGTCGTCTCGGGCCAGGAGCTCGTCGACCAGATCGAGGCCCTGGGCTCGCAGTCCGGCGCCCCCAAGGGCAAGGTCGAGATCGCGGCCTCGGGCGTCGTCGACGCCGCCTGATCACCACCCGCCAGCACGGCCGGTCGGCCCCGCCCCCTCTTCGGGGGCCGGGGCCGCCGCCGTTTCTGCTCTCTGACGAGCTAGTGCTGTGGCCCGGTGAACCTTTCCGGTCACAGCACTAGGTGTGGTCCTTCGGCGGTGGGGGCGGCGGCCCCTGCTCGTCCCGCGGGTAGGCCTGGGTGTCCGAGGTGCCCCGGCGCGGCTCCGAGGTGTTCGGGCGCGGCTCCGGGGCGGGCGTGGTGGTGGTCGGCGGGAGCGAGCGCACATGGCGGGTGGGACGGCCGCGCATCACGGCCGCGCCGAGGATGATCAGTGCGCCCGCGCCGAAGGCGTTGGCGACGCCGTCACCGAGACCCTGGCCGTCGGCGCCCACGGAGAGGCCCCCGGCGGCCTGGCCCTGGCGGATCATCCACAGGACGGTGAAGCCGAGGACGATGACCCCGGCCGCTGCCATGAGCAGCCGCGAGCGGAGCACGACCGCGACCAGCGTGAGCAGGGCCGCGAAGAGGAAGGGGAGCAGGAGCGAGCCGAACAGCGCTGCCTTGTGATCGGTGATCCCCGTGCCGGTGAAGAGGTCCTGGATGCGGTAGTCGCGTCCGTGACGGCCGCCGTACCAGGCACGGAAGGTGCTCCAGACGGCGGCGGCCGCTCCGATGACGCCCATCAGCGAGCCGAGTACGTTGCGGATCATGCCCGGCCCTTCGGGGGTAGGGGGACTTGATCTCGACGCTAACCCCGGGCCCCCGGCCCCGCATGCGGGCCGCAGCCGTACGGGTTCAGCCGGCCCGGGAGCTCCCGTACGGCGGCTGGTAGCGTGACCCGCCGTTGTCCAGGGGAGGGTTCGGGCCATGGTGGCTGGACGTCGTATCAGGTTGACCGCGGTGCTGGTGGCCGTCGTGTTCGCGCTGACCGGGTTCTCGTCGAGCGGCGGGAGCAGCGGCGGCAGCAAGAGCAGCGGCAGCAGCAGCGGTAAGAGCAAGAGCAAGAGCAGCAGCGGTGGTGGATGCTCCAGCTCCAAGAGCAAGAAGAAGAGCCACAGCGGGAGCGGGAGCAGCAGTGCGACGCCCTCGCCCAGCAGGACGTCCCCGCCCGTGCGCGCCACGGTCGTCACCTGTGCCGGCGGCGGGAAGGCGGAGACCACCCTCCGGGTCACCTCGGACGCCGACGCCGAGCGCACCGTGCGGATTCCGGTGACCTTCGAGGGCGCGAAGGGCGGCGCCCTCGACTCCGGCTCCATCAGGCTCACGCTCAAGGCGCGCGAGACCCGGACCGTGGTCGTCCCGATGACGCTGCCCGCCAAGGCCGCCGAGGTGAAGAACTGCCTGGTCGGCACGATCAACCGGGCGTAGCCCTCACGTCGCTCGCCCTCGGCTCACCGTACCCGCGGCTCCGGCGCCCGCCGCCGCTGCGTGAACAGCTCCGCCTGCCGCTGCGGCGCCAGGTTCCCCAGCTTGATCAACGCCGGGGCCTGCGCCAGGGCCTGCTGGAGCGCGACCTGCTTCGCCGACCACAGGGCCCGTACGGTGCCCTGCACGGCCTCCGTCGGGAAGCCGGCCAGGGTCTGCGCCGCCCGCAGGGCCGCCGGGAGCAGCTCCGCGGGCGCGGTCAGCTCCGAGACGAGTCCGATCTCGTGGGCCCGCCTCGCGGAGAGCCGTTCGGCCGTGCCCATCAGGGACATCCGGGCGGCCTCGCCGAAGGGCATGCGCTGCGCCATGTAGACGGCCTCGTAGGCGCTGACCATCCCGTACGTGGTGTGCGGGTCGAAGAAGCTCGCCGTCTCGGAGGCGATCAGGAACTCCGCCTCGCCCAGCAGGTAGAAGGCCCCGCCGCAGGCCATGCCGTTGACGGCGGCGACGACCGGCTTCCACAGGTCGCCCGCCTTGGGGCCGATGGCGACCAGCGGATCGTCGGTCGAGTACGGCGACCCGGGCTGCGGCACCTCGACGCCGCGGTCGATGCCGGTGCAGAAGGCGGCCGTACCGGCGCCCGTCAGCACCACCGCCCGCACGTCCTCCTCGTACCGGAACTCCCGCCATGTCGCGCTCAGTTCGGCGGCCGTCTCCAGGTCGATGGCGTTGTGCCGGTGCTCCCGGTCCAGGGTGACGACCGCGACCCCGGTCGCCTTGTCCCGCTCCACCCGCAGGGTCACGGCTTCTCCAGGAGCCAGCGCGGCACGGCCATCCCGCCCGTCTCGGTGAAGACCACCTGGACCCGGGCGCCGATGCGCAGCCGGGCCGGGTCCACCGAGTCGAGCGGGGCGTCGGCGGAGGTCACCAGGTTCCCGGCCAGCCGGATGTGCGGGGCGTCGGCGAGCTCCACGAGGATCACGTTGTACGGGGCCTGCGCGGCGTAGGCGGGCAGCAGCGGCGGATGCGGCCGGACGTACGACCAGATGCGGCCGCGGCCGCTCATCAGGCGCCATTCGCTGTCGAAGGACCGGCAGTGCGGGCAGCAGGGCCGGGGCGGGAAGCGCAGCCGGCCGCAGGCGGCGCAGGCCTGGACGCGCAGTTCGCCGCGGGCGGCGTACTCCCAGAAGGGGGCGCCGTCCTCGTCGGGGACCGGCAGGAGCAGTTCTTCGGCGCCGGCGGTCTCGGTCATCATCAGCTCCTCAGCAGGATCGCGGACGTCGGGACACCCTCGCCCGCCGTCACCAGGCAGGTCGCGGCGTTCGGCACCTGGGCGGTGGAGGTGCCGCGCAGCTGCTTGACGCCCTCGTTGATCAGGTTGAAGCCGTGCACGTACGCCTCGGACAGGCCGCCGCCCCCGGTGTTGATCGGGAGCCGGCCGCCCATCTCCAGGGCCCCGCCCTCGGTGAAGGCGGCGCCCTCGCCGCGCCCGCAGAAGCCGTAGCCCTCCAGCGAGAGCGGGATCAGCGGGGTGAAGGCGTCGTAGATCTGGGCCACGTCCACGTCCTGCGGCCCGAAGTCGGCCTGTTTCCACAGGTGGCGCGCGGCGGTCCAGGCGGGTCCCGACAGCGGGTCGTCGTTCCAGTAGTTGACCATGCCGTGGTGCTGGGCGGGCAGGCCCTGGGCGACGGAGTGCACGTAGACGGGCCGCCGGCGGCAGTCCCGGGCCCGCTCGGCGGAGACGATCACACAGGCCAGCGCCCCGTCGGTCTCCAGGCAGTTGTCGAAGAGGCAGAGCGGGTCGCTGATCATGCGGGAGGTCATGTACATCTCGCGGGTCAGCGGACGCTCGTACATCATCGCGGCCGGATTGGCGTTGGCCCGGTTGCGGCAGGCCATCGCCACGTTGAAGAGGTGGTCGCGGGTGGCGCCGTACTCGTGCATGTAGCGGCGGGCCAGCATGCCGATCTCGTCGGCGGGGCGCAGCAGGCCGAAGGGGCGGGTCCACTGGCCGGGGGTGGGCAGCTGGACGGCGGTGTTCTTCCAGGGGCGCGGGCCCGAGCCGCGCTTGCGGGAGCGCCAGGCCACGCCGACGGTGGCCTGGCCGGTGGCGACGGCGGCGGCGAGGTGGCCGACGGTGGCGCAGGAACCGCCCCCGCCGTAGCCGATCTTGGAGAAGAAGGTGACGTCGCCGGCGCCGATGGCCTTGGCCACCTCGACCTCGTCGGTCTCCTCCATGGTGTACGAGGAGAAGGCGTCGACCTCGGACGGTTCGATGCCGGCGTCGTCGAGGGCGGCGAGTATCGCCCGGCAGGCCAGTTCCTTCTCGGACTGGGGCAGTCGTCTGGCAAAGGCGGTCTGGCCGATGCCGACTATCGCCGTAGCGTCCTTGAGCGTTGCCGCCATCGCCACCTCCGGGGTGCGCCAGTACTGACAGCCGCGAAGGGTACAGCTAATCTGACGGATAGTCAGCTACTGGGTATCCGCGGGAGGGTGACACGCATGGGCGAGGACGGGCGCGACCACGGGCGGGACCATGCGCGCGAGGACGGACGCGACCACGGGCGCGAGGACGGACGCGAGGACGGACGCGGAGACCTGCGCTGGGGGACCATCGCGGGGCTCGTCCGGTCGGCAGCCGCACAGTACGCCGACCACGAGGCCGTCGTCGACGGCCGCGTCCGGATCAGTTACGCGCAGCTCGGTGAACGCGTGGAGCGCGCCGCCGCCGCCTGCATGGCCTCCGGGGTCGAGCCCGGCGACCGGGTCGCCGTCTGGGCCCCCAACACCCTGGACTGGATCGTCTGCGCGCTCGGGGCCGTCTCGGCGGGCGCGGTGCTGGTCCCGCTCAACACCCGTTTCAAGGGCGCGGAAGCGGCGTACGTCCTCCAGCGCAGCCGGGCCCGGCTGCTCTTCGTCACCGGCACCTTCCTCGGCACCTCCTACGTCGCCTCCCTGCGCCGCGCCGCGGGGCGAGTGAGCCGAAGGAGCCCGGCAACAGGCGCCCCGGAGGCGAACCGAGCCCCCCAAAGGGAAGTGCCCCTGCCAGGGCTGCCGCACCTGGAGCGGGTCGTCGTCCTCGCCGAGGACGCCCCCGAGTCCTTCAGCACGTGGAAGGACTTCCTGGCGGGCGGGGACGCGGTACCGGCCGAGGCCGTGCGCGAACGCGCCGCCTCCATCCCCTCCGACGCCCCCTCCGACATCATCTTCACCTCCGGCACCACCGGCAGCCCCAAGGGCGCCGTCATCACCCACGCCCAGTCCCTACGCTGCTACGACGTGTGGTGCGAGCTCGCCGGACTGCGCGAGGGCGACCGCTACCTGATCGTGAACCCCTTCTTCCACACCTTCGGCTACAAGGCCGGGATCATCGCCTGCCTGATGCGCGGGGCCACGATGGTCCCGCAGCCCGTGTTCAACGTGGACACCGTCCTCGCCAACGTCGCCGCCGAGCGGATCTCCGTACTCCCCGGGCCGCCCACCCTCCACCAGTCGCTCCTCGACCACCCCCAGCGCGACCACCACGACCTCTCCGCCCTGCGCCTGGTCGTCACCGGCGCGGCCGTGGTCCCGCTGCGGCTCGTCGAGCGGCTGCGCGGCGAACTGCGCATCGCCACCGTCCTGACCGCCTACGGACTCTCCGAGGCCAGCGGCATCGTCACCATGTGCCGGCAGGGCGACCCCGCGGAGATCATCGCCGCGACCTCGGGACGCGCCATCCCGCACACGGAGGTGATGATCGTGGACCCGGACGGGAACCCGCAGCCGGCCGGGCGGGCGGGCGAGATCGTGGTGCGCGGCTACCACGTGATGCGGGGGTACTTCGAGGACCCCGACGAGACCGCGAGAGCGATCACCCCGGACGGCTGGCTGCGCACCGGCGACGTGGGGTTCACGGACGAGCGCGGAAACCTGCGCATCACCGACCGGATCAAGGACATGTTCATCGTCGGCGGGTTCAACGCCTACCCCGCCGAGATAGAGCAACTCCTCGGCCTGCACCCGGACATCGCGGACGTCGCGGTCGTCGGCGTCCCGGACCCGCGCCTGGGCGAGGTCGGCAAGGCGTACGCGGTCCGCCGCCCCGGCTCCACGCTCACCGCCGACGACCTGATCGCCTGGTCCCGGCGGGAGATGGCCAACTACAAGGTCCCGCGCGCGGTCGAGTTCGTCACCGAGCTGCCCCGCAACGCGAGCGGCAAGGTCCTCAAACGCGAACTGCGGGCGCGCTGACTCAGGGAACGAGGCTGCCCAGGTCGATGGCTGCGGGGAAGGGGACCGACACCTTCAGCCACTCGCGGTGGATCCCGGTGGCGACGTACGACCGGGTGACCGTGTCCAGCTCGTAGACGTGGACGGCGGGCCCGCTCGGCTCGTCCTCGACCCGCCAGAAGTGGGCGATGCCCGCCTGGGCGTACTTGAACGGCTTGATGGAGCGGTCGCGGTCCGCCGACTCCTCGGACACCACTTCGATCACCAGGCAGACCTCGTCCGGGAGGTAGCGGGTGCGATCGGGGTCGTAGGCGACCGCCGCAGCCAGGATGTCCGGTTCGGGCCGGCTCCTCTTGTCGAGACGGACGGTCATCTCCCGTTCGACCTCAATGCCGTCGGGTGCGGCTTGCCGCAGGTTGAAGGTCAGGTTCTCCACGAGCCGGGCGTGCCAGGACCGCTGCGGGGACATCATGAAGATCAGCGCTCCGTCGATGAGTTCCGTGTGCCGGGGGGCCTCGGGCCAGTGGTCGAGGTCGTCCGCTTCCCAGCCACTCGGGCGGGGCGGGAGCATCCATTCGGGGAGTTCGGCTGCCATGGTGTCCTCCAGGGGTGCTGCGTCAGCCTACCCGGCCGAGCCGTTGCGCACGGACTCTCGGCGCGGTTGCCCGGCCTTGCGGGCCAGGATCAGCCGCCAGCGCGGGGTGCCGTCGGGCCGGCGGCCGAAGTGTTCCAGCGGCAGGGTCTCCACCGTGAACCCGGCCGCGCGGAGGTCACGGCGCACCCCGCCCAGGGGGAAGGTCCGGTAGTACATGACGAAGGGCGGCCGCCATACCGCGTTGCGCACCCGCATCACCGCGTCGAAGCCCGCCACCGCCCAGCACACCGGTGAGCTCGGCGGGATCGGGGCGCCGATCGGGAAGGCGAAGACCCCGCCCTCGCGCAGCGCGGAGCGGACCCCGGAGAAGAGCGCGGGCCGCTCCCGCGGGAGGAAGTGGCCGAAGGCCCCGAAGCTGACCGCCAGGTCGTAGGAGTCCCCCAGCGCGGGCGGCAGTGCCCGCGCGTCGGCCCGTACGAAGTCCACGGGCGGGGAGCCTTCGAGGGCCGGGTGCGCCCGCTCGGCCTCGGCGAGCATGCCGGCGCTGAGGTCCACCCCGGTCACGCGCTCCCGGCACAGCCGGCGCAGCATGCCGATCCCGGCTCCCGTGCCGCAGCAGACGTCCAGCCCGGCGCCGAAGGTGCCCAGCGCCTGGGCGAGGGTCTCCTCGACGGCATCGAGCATCCGGTCCGGGGTGCGGAAGGGCGTGTGGTCGAACTTCGGCGCGAGCAGGTCGTAGCCCCGCTCGATCGAGGAGAGGCCCTGCACGGCCAGTTCGCGGACGCTCGGTCCGTGGGAGGAGAACACACCCCCAGCGTATGCCGCGCCCGGCCGTCCGCCCGGATGCCCGGACGCACGCGTGCGGCGGTCGCGGTGGCTCCCCCTCCGGGCCACCGCGACCGCCGTTCCCCCGTTGAATCCCCCGTACGTTGATCCCCCGTGATCCCCCGTGATCCCCCGTACGTACTGCGTGGTGCGTACTGCGTGGTGCGTCTTACGGACGCGGAGTGGACGCGTGGTTGTCCAGCGTCTGGATCTCCTCGCCCGGTGCGGGCGGCGGGTCGAGCGGCTTGATCTCGATACCCGAAGCGTGGTTGTCCAGGGTCTCGATCTCGACGCCCGAGGCGTGGTTGTCGAGCGGCTTGATGGAACCGTCGTTCGGCAGGATGTTCTCGTTCGTCGTCATCGATTCTCCTGATGGATGGGTGGGCCCGTTCGGCGATTCCCCCGATGACCGCCGAACGGGTAGTCCTCCAACCGGCCCGGGTGCCCCCCGTCGCTCCGGGTCGATGTACCTATCGTGCCCGGAGGCGATAAACGAACGATGAACGCCTCGTTCATCGGGCGTCGTCGCAGGTCAGGCGGCGATCTCCGAGGCCAGCAGCGCCTGCACCTCGGCCAGTTCGGCCGACCCCAGCTGCCGGAACACGGCCTCCGCGTCCCGCCAGCACGCCCGCGCCCGGTCCGTCTGCCCCAGCCGTCGCAGCGCCTTGCCCAGCACCGTCAGCACCGTCGCCCGGCGCCACTCCCCGCCGATCCCGCGCAGCGCGATGGCCTGCTCGGCGTGCGAGGCCGCCAGGGTGGGCCGGCGCGCGGCCAGGTGGGCCTCGGCGAGCCGGAAGTGGGTCACGCCCTCCCACAGCGGCTGGCGGTTCTCGTGGAAGAGGGACAGGGCCTCGGTGAGCTGCGACAGGGCCTCGCCGAGCCGGCCCGCCTGGGTGAGGGCGATGCCCAGCGCGTAGCGGCCGTTGGCCAGGCGCAGGGTCAGGCCCATCCGGTCGTAGATGGCGATGCCCTGCTGGGCGAGGTCTATGGCGCTGGTGAGGCGGCCCAGTTCCACGTGGATGCGCGAGAGGTTGCACAGGGCGCTGGCCTCGCCGACGTTGTTGCCGTCGGCGCGGAAGCTCTCGATGGCCTCCAGCAGGTAGCGCTCGCCGTCCGCGTGCCGGCCCTGGTAGAGGGCGATGATCCCGCGGTCGTTGGGCGCCCAGCAGCTGGGCAGCGGGTCGCCGGCCTCGCGGGCGAGCGCGGTGGCCTGGCGGGCCTCGTCGTCGGCTTCGGCGAAGCGGCCCGCGACCAGGTGGACATTGGTGAGCGTGGTGCGGGCGCGGCCCTCCGCGTACGGGTCCTTGGCGGCCTGCGCGGCGTCGCGCAGGGCGACGGCGGCCGACTCGTACTGCTTGGAGTTGGCCCCGGACTCGGCCAGGTCCTTCGCCGCCCACAGCAGGTCCACGGCCCGGCGCAGGACCAGCGATTCGCCGCCCCGTACGGAGGCCTGCCGTACGCACGCCAGCAGCGGGTCGGCCTCGGCGTACAGCCAGTCCAGGGCGGCCCGCGGCTCGGCGAAGACCAGCCCGGGGTAGTGGGTGTCGGACAGGTGCGCGGGCAGCCGGTCGCCCGGGCGCTCCAGGGCGTAGACCCCGGAGGCGGTGGCCAGGTAGAAGTCCAGCAGCCGGTCCAGGGCCGCCTCGCGCCGGCTCGGCGGCTGCTCGTCGCGCTCGGCGCACGCACGCGCGTAGAGGCGTACGAGGTCGTGGAAGCGGTAGCGGCCGGGGGCGGCGGATTCGAGCAGGGAGCAGTCGACTAAGGCTTCGAGGAGGTCCTCGGTGTCGTACTCGGGCAGGTCGAGCACGGCGGCCGCCGCGGACAGCGAGATGTCGGGGCCGTCGGCGAGGCCGAGGAGGCGGAAGGCGCGCTGCTGGGCGGGCTCCAGCTGGCCGTAGCCCAGCTCGAAGGTGGCTTTGACGGCGAGGTCCCCCGCCTGGAGCTCGTCGAGGCGGCGGCGTTCGTCGGCCAGCTTGGCGGCCAGCACCGAGACGGTCCAGGTGCGGCGGGCGGCGAGCCGGGAGGCGGCGATGCGGATGGCGAGCGGCAGGAATCCGCAGGCGCCGACGACGTCGAGGGCGGCCTGGCGTTCGGCGCGCACGCGTTCCTCGCCGACGATCCGGGTGAACAGCTGGAGGGCCTCCTCGGGGCTCATCACGTCGAGGTCGACGAGATGGGCCCCGGCGAGACCCGCCATGCGGACCCGGCTGGTGACGAGGGCGGCGCAGCCGGCGGTGCCCGGCAGCAGCGGGCGGACCTGGGCGGCGTCGCGGGCGTTGTCGAGCAGGACCAGGACGCGGCGGCCGTCGAGGGCGGAGCGGTAGAGCGCCGCCCGGTCGGCGGGGGAGTCGGGGATGGCCGTGTCGGGAGTGCCGAGCGCGCGCAGGAAGGAGCCGAGGACGGCCTCCGGTTCGGCGGGGCGGGCCTCGGTGCCCTGGAGGTCGACGTAGAGCTGGCCGTCGGGGAAGTGCGGGCGGGCGGCGTGGGCGACGTGCACGGCGAGGGTGGTCTTGCCGACGCCGCCGATCCCGGCGAGCGCGGAGACGGCCATGACCTGGTCCGCCGCGCCGCCGGACAGGATCGTGCCGAGCTCGTCGACGAAGCCGGAGCGGCCCGTGAAGTCGGGGACGGTCGCGGGCAATTGGGCCGGCCTCACATGAACGCTCGCGGTGGCCGGGGCCGGGTCCTCCGCGCGCGCCAGGTCGGCGTCGGCGTTCAGGATGCGCTGCTGGAGCGCGGCGAGTTCGGGGCGCGGGTCGACGCCGAGCTCGTCCGCGAGGAGGCGGCGGGTGTCGGCGTAGACGGCGAGGGCCTCGGCCTGCCGGCCGCTGCGGTACAGGGCGAGCATGAGCAGCTCGCGCAGGCGTTCGCGCAGCGGGTGGGCGGCGGTGAGGGCGGTGAGCTCGGAGACGGCCTCGGCGTGGTGGCCGACCTCCAGGTCGAGGTCGAGGCGGGTCTCCAGCAGCTGGAGGCGCCATTCGGCGAGCCGGGTGCGCTCGGTCGAGGCCGCCGGGCCGGGGACTCCGGCGAGCGGCTCGCCCTCCCAGAGGTCGAGGGCCCGGGTCAGGAGCGTACGGGCGAGGGAGCGGTCACCGGCGGCACGGGCCGTTTCGGCGTCGGCGGCGAGGCTGCGGGCGACGCCGAGGTCGAGGGTGGCGGCGGAGCGCAGCCGGATGGCGTAGCCGCCGGACTCGGTGACGAGCAGCCCGGGGGCGACGACCTTGCGCAGGCGGGAGGCGTACGTCCGGATGGTGGCGAGTGCCTGCTGCGGCGGGTCCTCGCCCCAGATGGCGTCGATGAGTTCGGGCGCGGTGGCGGTGCGGCCGTCGCGCAGCAGGAGTACGGCGAGCAGGGCGCGCTGCTGCGGGGTGCCGGACGGCAGGACCTCGGCGCCGCGCCAGGCGCGGACGGGCCCGAGGACGGCGAAACGGGACTCGGCGTGGCCTGCGGCGCCCGGGCCGGTCTCGGGGCCGGTTCCGCCGGGGGTGCGCGCGGTGTGGCCGGCTGCGCCGGGGGTGCGCGCGGTGGGGCCGACTGCGCCGGGGGTGCGCGCGGTGGGGCCGGCCGCGCCGGCGCCGGGCGCGCACCGGGGCGTCTCCTCGGGCGCCGAACGTGGCGAGGGGGCGGAGCCTGCGGGGCGGTTGCGTTCGACGCCCTGCGGGGAGCACCCCGGCACACACCCGACCCCGTCGGACGGCGGGATCCCGGGCGCGCCCGAACCGGCAGGGGGATCAGTGGGTACGGCCTCGGGTGCGGCGGCAGCCGCAAGGGGCTTCCGCGGGTGCGGGATGGCCGGTACGCCGTCCATCTGTCGTCCCCCTGCCTTCCGTCGGTGTAAGGGTCAGTCTGCCCTGTCTTGCGCGTACACGTCAGCCCGTCCATGACCGATCACCGGCCAACTAGCTGACGGTTCGTCAGATCGACGCTACCGTGTGAGCCATGGAGACCTTCCCGAAGATCATCTCGGTGGACGACCACACGGTGGAGCCCCCCCATGTCTGGCGGGACCGGCTCCCGTCCAAGTACCAGGACCTCGGGCCCCGCGTCGTCCGCGCCCCCTTGAAGGAAATGACCTTCCTCGGCGGCAAGTTCGCCCCCGTCATGGGAGCCGCGGGTGACGACGGCCCGATCGGCGACTGGTGGGTGTACGAGGACCTGCACCGGCCGCTCACCCGCCTGGACACGGCCGTCGGGTACGACCGCGACGAGATCAAGCTGGAAGTCATCACCTACGAGCAGATGCGTCCGGGGTCCTTCTCGGTTCCCGACCGGCTCGCGGACATGGACGTCAACCACGTCCAGTCGGCCCTCTGCTTCCCGACCTTCCCCCGCTTCTGCGGCCAGACCTTCACCGAGGCCAAGGACCGTGAGCTGGGGCTCCTCGGCGTACGGGCCTACAACGACTGGATGGTGGAGGAGTGGTGCGGCCCGGACGCCCGCGGCCGGCTGATCCCCCTCACCCTGATCCCCCTCTGGGACGCCCGCCTGGCCGCCGCCGAGGTCCGCCGCAACGCGGCGCGCGGCGTGCGCGCGGTCGCCTTCTCGGAGATACCCCCGCACCTGGGCCTCCCCTCCATCCACACGGACGCGTGGGACCCCTTCCTGGAGGCGTGCAACGAGACCGGCACGGTCATCGCCATGCACATCGGCTCCTCGTCCCGCATGCCGTCCACCTCGGCGGACGCCCCGCCGGCGGTCGGTTCCACCATCACCTTCGCCAACTGCTGCTTCTCGATGGTCGACTGGCTGATGAGCGGCAAGTTCGAGCGCTTCCCCCACCTGAAGATCATGTACGCGGAGGGTCAGATCGGCTGGATCCCGTACATCCTGGAGCGCGCGAACGTGGTCTGGGAGGAGAACCGCGGCTGGGGCGGAGTCGCGGACAAGGTGCTGCGCCCGCCGTCGGAGCTCTTCGCGGAACACGTCTTCGGCTGCTTCTTCGACGACGCCTTCGGCCTGAAGAACCTCGACTCGATCGGCGTCGCCAACGTCCTCTACGAAACGGACTACCCCCACTCGGACTCGACCTGGCCGAAGTCCCGCGAGGTCGGCGAGGCGCAGATGGGCCACCTGGCGCCGGACGTGGTGGACCGCATCGTGCGCGGCAACGCGATCGACCTGCTGGGGCTCACGGCGGAGGGGCTGTGGGCGGGGCCGGGGGCGTGAACGCGTAGCACCGCTCGGCGGCCCCTGTCTGCGGAAACGATATCCCTCGGCGTCGATCTTGATATCGTTTAAGTGGACAGGGGCAGCCGGCCCCTCCACCCCGGAGGTGCGTCATGGCCAGAACCGTGATCGACGTGGACGATGCCCTGCTGGCCGAAGCCGCAGAAATCTTCGGAACGAAGACGAAGGTGGCGACGGTGAACGCGGCCCTGGCGGACGCGGTCAACCGGCGCAAGCGGGAGGCGTTCTTCGCCCGCCTGGCCGAGGGGCGGCTGCCCGACCTCACCGGCCCGGTCGAGCAGTCGTCGGCATCCGCCGCTCCGCCCGCTCCGCCCGCTCCGGATGTGCAGGACAAGGCGGCATGAGCACACGATTCCTCATCGACAAGTCCGCACTCGCCCGCTACCCCAAGCCTGCCGTGCGCCGGGTGCTCGACCCTCTGCACAGCGCGGGCCTGCTGGCGCTGTGCGGTGCGATCCAACTCGAGGTGCTGCATAGCGCCCGGGGCCTGGACGAGGCCCAGGAGATCCGCGAGGAGCTGCGCGGCTTCGACTGGCTCGCCACCTACGACGAGGCGTGGGACCGTGCCATCGAGGTGCAGGCCCTACTCGTCAAGGCGGGGACCTGGAAGGCGGTGTCCGTCCCCGACCTGATCATCGCGGCGACGGCCGAACTGCACGGCGCCACCGTCCTGCACTACGACGGCGACTACGACATGATTGCCAAGGTCACGGGCCAGCCGGTGCAGTGGGTCGTGCCGCGCGGCAAGGCGGACTGAGGGCATCAGGACAGGACATCAAGGCCTGGCACGGATCAGCAGCGTCGCCGTCGCCAGGCCCGCCACCGTGAGCGCCGGCAGCAGCACCCGTACGTCCACGAACGCCACCAGGCCGGCCCCCAGCGCCAGGGCGAGCGCGTTCGGTACGAAGATCAGGGTGTTGGCCGTGGCGGCGGCGCGGCCCAGGACGGCGCCCGGGACCTCGCGCTGCACCGCGGTCAGGGCGGCGATCAGCACGCACGGCAGCCCCGCCCCGATCACCGCGCTGCACACCAGGGCCACCGCGTCGTACGGCAGCGCCCGGCCGCCGGCCCCCAGCGCGAACAGGGCCACTCCGGCGGAGGTGAACACCTTCTCCGGCATCCGCCGCAGGAGCGGGCCCGCGACGAGCCCGCTCAGGACGGAACCGGCGCCCTGTACGGCGTACAGCACGCCCACGTAGGTGGGCGCGTGCCCGAGGACGTCATCGGCGACCGCGTAGATCACCGCACCGTTCAGCCCGGCCAGGAACATCACCGCGGCGCCGGCCAGCACCAAGGGCCGCAGCACGGGCGAGCTCCACAACTGCCGCGCACCCACCAGCACCTGCGCGAAGCCGCCGTCGCGCGACCCTCCCGACCGCCCCGGCGCGTCCTCGGGTACCCGCAGCAGGGCGAAGATCCCCGCCGCCATCGCGAACGTCAGCGCGTCGAGCAGCGCCACCGACGCCCCGCCGAACCGGGTGAACAGCCCCGCGCCCACCAGCGGCGCCAGCAGCTTCATGCCCTCGTTGGCCGTCAGCCGCAGCCCGTTGAAGTCCCCGAGGAGCCGGTGGTCGACGGCCCGCGGCACCAGGGCCGCCTCCGCCGCCTCGTGGACGGTGCCGCAGACCCCGTACACCAGCAGGACGGCGAACAGCAGCCACACCCGGTCCACCGAGTCGAGCAGGAGCAGTACGGGCAGCAGCGCGGCCATGACCAGCCCGACCGCGACCAGCACCGGCCGCCGGGGCAGCCGGTCGGCGAGCGCCCCCAGCACCGGCCCGGCCAGCACCGGCGCCCACATCGCGAACACCGTCAGCGCCGCGAGAGCGTCCGAGCCGGTCAGGGACTTCACCCAGATCCCGGCGACCAGCCACATCGCGGTCGTGCCGAATCCCGAGACCACCACCCCGGACAGGAAGAGCCCCGCGTTGCGGTCCCGCAGGACCCGTCCCGTTCCCCAACTGGTCATCGGGCCAGACTGCGTTCTGAGGAGGGGCCGGCGCATCGGTCAATCGCCCTACGGGGGGTGCCGGGGTGCCCTCACTTCCCCCACGTGGGGGAGAGGAGTTCGTGCTGCCGCGCGATCCGCAGCGGGTGCCCCGTCGGAGAGTCTTGATCCGGCTTAGCATCGAGGTGTGCCTCGACTTCAGTTGCTGCGCTTCGACCACGCCCCGGCACTGCTCGAGTTCGAGCAGGAGAACCGGGCCTACTTCGCCGCATCGGTTCCCGACCGGGGCGACGACTACTTCGCCTACTTCGACGAGCGGCACCAGGCGCTGATGGCCGAGCAGGCCGCAGGGCTGTGCTTCTTCCACGTGCTGGTGGACAGCAGTGGCGAGGTGGTGGGGCGGGTCAACCTCGTCGACGTGGAGGACGGTTCCGCCGAGCTCGGATACCGGATCGCCAAGAAGGCCACGGGGCAGGGCCTGGCCACGGCGGCCGTTCGGGAGGCCTGCCGCCTGGCGGTCACGGAGTACGGCCTGACCACGCTGCGGGCGGTCACGACGCTCGACAACGCCGGCTCGCGAACCGTCCTCGCCCGCACGGGATTCGTGCCCACCGGCGAACTCCAGGTGGACGGTCGCCCAGGCCTCAGCTTCGTACGCACCCTGCCGTAGGCAGCCACCCCCCGCCCTCGCCCCCGCCCTCGCCCCCGCCCTTGCACCCGCCCCCGTCCCCGAGGCATGCTTCGCCAGGGCAAAGCGGAAGGATCATCATGCCGGTGGACAAGCGGACCGTCGTGACGGCGGTGCTGTGTGCTGCGGCGGCTCTGGGGGCGTCCGCCGTGGTGGCCAAGCTCGCGCCGCCGCCCGAAGGGGTTCCGCCCGTGCGGGCGAAGGCCGCGCCGACCGGATTGCCCACGGCTCCATCGCGATCGCAAGCGGCGAAGCCTCAGCTCGACGCTCCGCCCGGGACCACGCTGCCGCCCGCCGTCACGCCCCCGCCCGGAGGGCCCGCGGCCTTCACCGGGGCCCTTTTCACGAACGGCCTGGACAGCGATCACTTCTGTACGGCCACCGTGGTGAGCAGCCCCGGCCGCAACCTGATCGTCACCGCCGGGCACTGTCTGCTGGACGGCCAACAGAGCGACGGTACCGCCGTCTTCGCACCTGCATATGCGAACGACTTTGCCCCGTACGGTACGTGGAAGATCGAAGAGGTCTTCGAGGACGAGCGCTGGGCCGAGGGTACGGACGACGACTACGACCTCGCCTTCGCGCGTCTCGCCCCCGACGACAAGGGGCGCACCATCGAGGACGTGACCGGGGCGGCCGTGCTCGACACCAGCGGCCGCGCCGGTGAGGAGGTCACCGTCACCGGTTACCCCGCCGACCGCAAGGTGCCCCGTACGTGCACGTCGGTCGCCGTCCGCGAGAGCGCGACCCAACAGCGTTTCGACTGCGCCGACTTCCCGGGCGGCACCAGCGGCAGCGCGTGGATCGCCCGCGACGGGAAGATCATCGGGATCCTCACGGGCGGGGACACCGACGAGGTGTCCACCAGCACGGTCCTCGGGGAGTACGCGGCCTCGCTGTACACGAAGGCCACGGCCGGGGCCACGGCCACGGCGTCAGCGTCAGCCAGGACACCGGCCCCTCACTGAGCTGCCTACGGTGCGGCGGCCGCAGCGGCGGAGGTCACTCCGTACCGTCGGGGTCGTCGTGCCAGCGCAGTTCGCCCGTGCCCAGAGTGATGGTGAGGCGGGGACGCATGGGCTCCTCGCCGTGGCGGGAGAGCAGCACGATCTCGTGGACCTCCGCCGACATGCCGCCCAGCCGGGCAGCGCATTCCGCGGCCAGCCGCCGCGGGTCGCGGGAGCGGCCGAGTGACAGGTGCGGCGTGAAGCGCGGGAATCGGCCGCCGCACAGGGGGAACGGCTCCGCCAGGGCGCTCTGGAGCGCCGTCCAGGGCGCCAGGCCCGCCGCGGCGGGGTCCAGCCACACGGTGGAGTACGCGCGGTGGCGGAAGCTGCGCACTCCGCTGAGGCGGACGGCGAAGGGCTCGCGCTCACCGGCCGCCGCGGCCAGCAGCGGGGCGGCCACCGGGAAGTCGGTCTCCGGGAGGAAGCCGAAGATCAGGTTCACATGGGGTGGCCAGCGGCGGATCTGGGGGTCGTGCTCGGCGCGGATGCGCTGGATGGGGGGCCACAGTTCGGCCGGAGGGAGCCACACGACGGCGGTCCGAGGTGTGGGTGCGACCTCAAGGACCCCGGGGCCCCCCGGGACCTCCGGGCCCTCCGCTCCGCCGTCCGCGCCCGGTGAGACGTTCGGTGAGACGTTCACACGCCCATGATGCTCCTGACCGTACGGCGGAGTCGCGGCCCGGGCTGAGGGCGGTCCCACACCTGCGGGACAGCCCTCAGGCCAGCAGCCCCAGGTGGACCGGGTCCGTCGGGGCGTTGGCCAGGAGGTCCGGCAGGCGGGGCGGCCACAGCGGTTCGCCGAGGGTGGCCAGGCGTTCCGCCGGGAGCCACTGCCAGTGGATGGCCGGGTCCTCCAGGACCGGTTCGCGGTGGGGCCCCCTGGCGAGGTAGACGTGCTCGTGCTGGCGGACCGGGATCCCCTGGTGCGTGAAGTCGTGCTCCCAGGTGCACAGCAGCCGCTCCGGCTCCAGGTCGGTCCACCCGGTCTCCTCGCGCAGCTCGCGCCGCACGCACTCCTCGGGACTCTCGCCGGGGTCGATCCCGCCGCCGGGCGGCAGCCAGTGGATGCCGACCTCCACGTTGTCCTCGCGGAAGAGGAACACCGATCCGGCCGGTGACAGGATGACAACCCGCGCTGCATGACGTTGAGTTCGCATCATCAACTCAGCGTACGCCGGTGATCGGACCCGGGGGATGGGCTTGCACCTGGTCTTTCTCCCCTTACGTCGCCGCCAGCGCCAGCGTCGGCGACAGGCGGGCCGCGCGCACCGCCGGGTAGAGGCCGGCCAGTGTGCCGATCGCCAGGGTGGACGCGAAGCCGCCGGTCACCGCCCAGAGGGGGACCACCCAGGGGAGGTCGCCGGCGCGGGCGTAGACCGCCGTGGCCGCGCCGCCGAGGACGATGCCCGCCAGGCCGCCGAGCCCGGACAGGAGCAGGGACTCCGTCACGAACTGGATCCGGATCTGGCCCTTCGTCCCGCCCAGGGAGCGGCGCAGACCGATCTCGTGCCGCCGTTCGAGCACCGAGATGATCATGGTGTTGGCGACGCCGACCCCGCCCACCAGCAGCGCGATCCCGCCCAGACCCAGCAGCAGGGTGCTGAAGGCGCCCTCCGTGGCCGCCTTCGCCTGGAGCGCCGCCGAGGGGTCGGTGACCAGGACCGCGCTCGGGGTCTGGGGGTTGGCCGTCTGGGCGATGAGCTTCCTGACCGCCGCCACCCGGTCGTCAGCCGACCGCTCGTACACCGCCGTCGGGTGGCCGCCGAATCCCAGCAACTGCTCGGCCGCGTCCCAGCCGATCAGCGCGGAGCGCTCGATCTCCGGGGCCAGCGGGATCGGTTCCAGGATGCCGATCACCGTGAAGTACCGGCCGCCGATGAAGACCTGCTGACCCGGTCCGGTGATGCCGAGCCGGCGCGCGGAGACGTCGCCGAGCACCACCGAGGGGTAGCGGCCGGTGGCCCCGTTGAGCCAGGTTCCGCTCGCCATCCGGGCGCGCAGGGTGCCCAGCAGATCGTCCTTGGCCGCCTTGAGCGCGACCCCGCCCGTCTCCTCCTTCGGGATGTTCTCCGACCGGCGTACGGACTCGGCCACGTCACCGGTGGTGCCGACCGACTCGACCCCCTCGATGCGGGAGATCATGCCGGGGGCGTCCTTGGGCAGCCTCGTGTCCTGGCCGGTGAACATCCCCTGGCCGGGCGTCGCCACCAGCATGTTGGTGCCGAGCTTGTCGAGTTCGCGCAGCAGCTTGGCCTGGCTGGAGGAGGAGATCCCCACCACCGCGATCATCGTCGCGATGCCGATGGCGATGCCGAGCGCGGACAGGAAGACCCGCATCGGGCGCGAGCGCAGGCCCGCCGATCCGACGTGCAGGACGTCCCGCGGGGACAGCCTCGGCGGAGTCAGCCGCCGGACGGGCCCACGGGCGCGCTTCCTCGTACGGCTCATCCCGCCACCCCCGCCACCCGCGCCATCCCCGCCGCGCTCCGTACGTCCGCCACGATCTCCCCGTCCCGGATCCGCACCTGCCGCGGCAGGCTCGCCGCGATCTCGTTGTCGTGGGTGATCACGGCGATGGTGGCCCCGTCCCGGTTCAACTCGCGCAGCAGCTCCATCACCGACTCCCCGGACGCCGTGTCGAGCGCGCCCGTCGGCTCGTCGGCCAGCAGCAGGTCCGGCGCGCCCGCAACCGCCCGGGCGATCGCCACGCGCTGTTTCTGCCCGCCGGACAGCTCGTGCGGCCGGTGCTCCATCCGGTCGCCGAGGCCGACGCGCTCCAGGGCCTGCGCGGCCCGGCGGCCCCGCTCGGCCCGCGAGAGTCCGGAGTACAGCAGCCCCTCGGCGACGTTCGCCCGGGCGCTGATGCCCGGCACCAGGTGGAAGGACTGGAAGACGAAGCCGACGTGCCGGGACCGCAGGGCCGACAGCGAACGGTCCGACAGGGCCGCGATGTCGTGACCGGCGATCCGTACGCGGCCCGCCGTCGGGCGGTCCAGGGTGCCGACGATGTGCAGCAGGGTGGACTTGCCGGAGCCCGACGGCCCGACGAGGGCGAGGAGTTCGCCGGCGGCGACGGTCAGGTCGACCCCGCGCAGGGCCGTGACCCCGCCCGGGTACTCCTTGGTGACCCCGGTCAGTTCCACGACCGTTTCCGGTTGCGTCATAGCTTCGGGATCCCCACCTGCATGCCCTCCTTGAGGGCGTCGCCGGTCACCTCGACCCGGCCGTTGCCGAACATGCCCAGCTCCACCCTGACCTCGCGCGTCCTGCCGTCCTCCACGACCTGGACGCCGAAGCCGCCGCCCGCGAGCGCGAGCAGTGCGTTGACCGGTACGGAGAGGACGCCCTTGCGGGTCTCGCCGGTCAGGCCGACGGTCACCGGGGACTGGTCGGGGGCGTTGATCTCGGCCGGCTTGTCGAAGGCGACGGCCACCTCGACCTTGGCCTTCTTGTCGCCGCCGCCGGGGCCGCCGGAGCCGCCGTTCTGGTCGTCGGGCCGGGCGGCCCCGCCCACCGAGTCGATCTTTCCGGTGGCCGTGGCGCCTCCTGGCAGCCGTACGGTCACGGGGTCCCCGGCCTTCGCCGTGCCCGCCTTCGCCGCGTCCAGCTGGAAGCGGACGATCCGCTCGGTGCCCGTCACCGTCAGCACCGGCTTGCCGGGGCCGGGCTCGTCACCGACCGCCGCGTCGTTCCTCCGCACCCGCTGCGGTCCCGACGCGAAGGCGATGTCCTCCTTGCCGACCTCGCCCGTCTGCGCGGCCTTGTGCGCCTTCTGCCACCGCTTGACCGCCGTCGCCGTACCCGCCGTGAAGGTGCCGTCCTCCGGGTCGAGTCCGGTCCCGTACCCCAGCGCCCCCAGGTTCCGCTTGAGCTGCTTGACGTCCTCGCCCTTGTCCCCGGTCTTCAGCGGCCGGTACATGGGCGTCGACCCGTACATGAGCCGCACCACCCGGCCGTTGACCTCGTAGAGCTTCCCGTCCCGTTCGACCGCCGAGCCCTCGCCCGCGACCCACGTCAGCACGCCCGGCCCGACCGCGCCCAGCTTGCGCTCCTGCGCGTAGCCGAGGGTGCCCTCCACCTGGAGGCCCGAGCTGAGGTCGCCGCGCTGCACCGGCGCCGTGGCCGGCGGCAGGCCGGCCGCCCGCTCCTGCCCGCCGCCGTCGCCGTCGCGCTGGGGCTGGGCCATGACGGCGTATCCGCCGCCCGAGACGGCCAGTACGGCGGCCAGCGAGCCCAGCAGCCACTTGGCCCGCTTCGCCCGCTTCCTCATCCGGCCGCCTCGCACTTCTTCTGGGCCTCCTCGAAGGCCTTCTCCTGCCCCTTGGGGATCTCGACGGCGCTCTTCATGCCCCCGTTGTACTCAGGGTCCTTGAGGGCGACCCCGTTCTCGCGCATGCACCGGATCCACTTGAGCTCCTTGTCCTTCTCCTCCTGCGTGGGCTCCTTGCCGGAGCCAGGGCCGCCCATCCCGCACGCCTTCATGGCCTCCTGCATCTTCTGCGGGTCGGCGTCCCCGCCCAGGGTCATCGCGCGCGGGTCCTGGCCGGGCGCCGGGTCGGGCACGTCTATGCCGTGCTCGCGCAGGCACTGGCGCATCTTCACGGCGTTGTCGGCCTCCGCGCCGGCGCCGGATCCGCCCCCACTGCCGCTACCGCTACCGCTACTGCTCCCGCTCCCGCCCCCGGAGGCGTCCTGCTTCCCGCCCGTCCCCGAGGAGTCGTTCGTGCAGGCGGTGGCGAACAGGGTCAGTCCGGTGACGACCGCGGCCGTGGTCATGATCAGGGATCGCTTCATGGGCCCGAGCATGGGGTGAAGGGGCATTTCGCTTCCCTCTCGCACCCTGCTTACAACGGCGAAATGCCGATCTCCGGTAAAGAGGACACCATGCGCGTACTGGTGGTGGAGGACGAGGAATTCCTCCGGGAGATGATCGCGGAGGGGCTGCGCCGCGACGCGCTCGCCGTCGACGAGGCGAGCGACGGCCTGGAGGCCCTGCGGCGGCTGCGGCTCGGCGAGTACGACGTCCTGGTCCTGGACCGCGACCTGCCCGGCCTGCACGGCGACGAGGTCTGCCGGCAGGTCGTGCGCGAGCGGCTGCTGACCCGCGTCCTGATGCTGACCGCCTCCGGCACCGTACGGGACCGCGTCGAGGGGCTCGGCCTCGGCGCGGACGACTACCTCACCAAGCCCTTCGCCTACGACGAGCTCCTCGCACGCGTCCTGGCGCTCGGCCGGCGCGCCCGCCCCGCCCTGCCGCCCGTACTGGAGCGCGCGGGCATCGCCGTCGACACCGCCCGGCGCAGCGCCACCCGCGACGGGCACCGGCTCGCGCTGTCCCGCAAGGAGTTCGCCGTGCTGGAGGCGCTGCTGCGCGCCGAGGGCGCCGTGGTCAGCAACGACGACCTGATCGAGCAGGTGTGGGAGCAGGACACCAGCTACTCCACCAACGCCGTCCGCGTCACCCTCAGCAAGCTCCGCGCCAAGCTGGGCGAGCCACCGCTGATCGAGACGGTGCCCGGCGCGGGCTACCGGATCGCCGCCCGGTGAGCACGGTGGCCCGGCGGACCGGCCTGACCGTCTTCCCGCGCACCGAGCGCGGCCGCCTCACCGCGCTCTACGGCTCGCTGCTGCTCCTCGCCGGCGGCGGCCTGGTGGCGCTGGTCTACGTACTCGTCGGCCAGGGCCTCCACGCGAGCGTCAGCGGGGTCGTCCGTACGGTCAGCCCGGCCTACGAGTTCCCCGTACCCGGCGAGACGACCGACGCGAGCCGGAGCCCCATGCCCGCCCAGACCATGGCCCCGGGGGAAGCACCCACCGCACCCACCGCACCGACCGCACCCACCGCCGAGCAGCTCAAGGGCTTCGCCTACACCCGGAACCTCTCGGACGCCGTCACCGAGGCCACCCAGCACCGGCTGTTGATGTACTCGCTCCTCGCGCTGGCCGTCTTCGCCGTGCTGTCGATCTGGCTCGCCTGGTGGATGGCCGGCCGGGTGCTGCGCCCCGTCGGCGTGATCACCGAGACCGCGCGCCGCCTGTCCGGGGAGAACCTGGACGAGCGGATCTCCCTCGACGCCCCGCCCGGCGAACTCAAGCAGCTGGCCGACACCTTCGACGCGATGCTGGGGCGGATGGAGCATCTGGTCTCCGCCCAGCGGCGGTTCGCGGCGAACGCCGCACACGAACTGCGCACGCCGCTGGCCGTGCAGCGGGCGGCGGCCGAGATCGGGCTGGCCGGGAACCCGTCGCCGGAGAAGGTCGCCCGGATCCGCGACAAGCTCATCGGGGTCGCGGACTCCAGCGAGCACCTCATCGAGTCGCTGCTGTTGCTCGCCGTCTCGGAACAGGGGCTGGAGTCCACCGAGCCGGTGGACCTGGCGGCGCTCGCGGCGGCCGAGCTGGCGGCCTGCCCGCAGCAGGGGCTGACCGTCGTACGGACCCTCGCGCCGCTGACGGTGACGGGGGACCGGGCGCTGCTCGGCCACCTCCTGCGGAACCTGTTGATCAATGCCGTACGTCACAACCGCGCCGGGGGCCGGATCGCCGTGGCCACCTCCTCCGACGGGGAACTGACGGTGTCGAACACCGGCCCGGTGATCGGTCAGGCGGACGTGCCGGGGCTCCTGGAGCCGTTCCGCAGGCGCGCCGAGCGGCAGCACACCGCAGGTGAGGGCGCCGGGTTGGGGCTTTCGATCGTGGCGTCGATCGCGCGGGCGCACGGGGCGGAGCTGGCGGCCGAGGCCAATCCCGCCCCGGAGGGCGGCCTTACGGTACGGGTCCGTTTCCCCGTGCAGGGGTAGGGGGCGCGCGGCGCAGGCGTACCGCCCCTGAAGACCGGCTGCTGTACGGTCGGTTTGATGAGCAAGCACGCCCGAGCCCGCTCCCGCACGCGCCGTACGACCCGCCGTGTGGTCTACGCCGCCACCCTCGGCCTGATGACCCTCACGGTCGGCTGGGTCTACGCCGCCCAGGACCTGGACGGGGCCGCGGGCGCGTCGCAGGCCCGCGCCGACTCCCGCCCGCCGACCGCGGACCGTGCCGCACGTGACGCCCACCGTCCCGCCCACCCTCCCGCCCAACGGGAGGCCCCGCAGGGCCTGACCGGCATCAGCGAGCAGACCCGGGCCAGGATCCCGGCCGAGTCCCGTCAGCTCATCCTGGTCACGGGCAAGGCCAAGGACTCCTCGGAGTCCACCGCCACGCTCTACACCCGCCCCGCGGCCGGCGCAGACTGGGTGCGGGCCGAGAGCTGGCCGGCGCGCAACGGGGCCAAGGGCTGGTCCACGGAGCGCACGTACGGCGACCTGACCTCCCCGCAGGGCGTCTTCACGCTCACCGACGCGGGCGGCCTGCTGCCCAAGCCGCCCGGCACCCGGCTCCCGTACGACAAGGACCGCGCCTTCGTCGCGACGGGCCGCGGGGTGAACGGGGAGTCCCTGGCGGGCTCCTTCGACTACGTCGTCGCCATCGACTTCAACCGCAGGCCGGGCAGGTCCCCGCTGGACCCGGTGAAGCCGGAGGGGGAGCGCAAGGGCGGCAACATCTGGCTCCACGTGGACCACGACGGCCCCTCGCAGGGCTGCGTCGGCATCCCGAAGGAGGCCATGAAGAAGGTCCTGGAGACCCTCGACCCGGCGGCGAAGCCGGTCATCGCGATGGGCCCGGAAGGCTTCTGACCGGCCTCGCCGTCACTCACTCCAGGGCGCCTCGGTCTCACCACGCAAGATGGCTCGCTTCGCCTCGACTGCTGTGGGTTCGGCCGGTCCGTTCACGGCCTCGGAGTCCTGGATCAGTTCGCGGAGACGCTCACGCTCGAGCTGTCTCTGATGCGGCCGGTCCTGCCGAACGGTCGTGGTCGCCTTCACACGCGTACCCACTGCACGGGCGACGGCCGCCCGACGGATGCCGCTGCGCAGAGCTTCGGTACGTGGGAGCCGTCCGAGGACGCCACCTTCGCCGGCCCGGTCGAGAGGGCTGCGGTGGCCACGACGAGTGCGTCCACCACGCACTCGTGCCCGTCGAGCCCGGCGGTCTCCAGCAGTTCGGCGGCCTTGTCGGCCACCTCCTCAGTTACGGGGACGACCGTGAGCCGGGATCTGACCCAGGCAAGGCGCTGGCCCGCCTGGCCGTGGCGGCGAACCTCCACGAGAGTGGCCGTGCTGATGGCCGGAGCGTAGCCGTCGCGGCGTGCGACTTCGATCAGCACGGTCGTGCGGGCGTCCTTCTCGGCAAGCAGAGACAATGCCTGGGCGTCAAGGACGAGCGCGGCGCTGACGCGCAGGTGCTCCGCCCTCGGTACTACTCGCCGTGCCATGCGCGACTGACCTCTTCCAGAAGATCCTCGGGCAGCGGCCCGTTTGTCCGCTCGTAGTCTTCGACGATCTCCTGCGCCTTGAGCAGGGCGAGCCAGTGCTCGGCGGCGGCGTCGATGAAGCTGGAGAACCCACCCGCACCCGCGCGCTCCTCGATCTGCTCGGCGATGGAGCGCCGTATGGTCACCGATTTCTTCACTGTGATCTCGGACATGCGGGCCTCCGTAGGTGCAAGCGCTGTGGTTGCCATGCCACTACGGTCCCACCATTAGTAGCACTCCGCAACACCCGATCGGGTGTAGTGCGCGCACCCCTTGCCTGACGGACCGTCAGCTACGACGATGGCCCGGCACCGGTAGGACGAATCGGCAGAGCCCTCGCCAGAGGACTCGGCAGACGAAGGCGAGGCGGGCCCCGCATGGCGCGCGTATTTCCGGAAGGTCGGCTGGTCTACGGGATGCAGCTCCCGGTCCAGTCGCAGAGCACCCTCTACGCCGAGCCCTGGGAGGCGTCGGCCACCGCCGCCGATCTCGCCGAGGTCGCGCGGGCCGCGGACCGGGCCGGCTTCGGGTACGTGGCCACCTGCGACCACGTGGCCATCCCGCGGCGGCTCGCCGGCCCCATGGGCACCGTCTGGTACGACCCGGTGGCGACCCTGTCCTTCCTCGCCGGTGTCACCGAGCACGTGCGGCTCCTGAGCCACGTCGCGATCCTCGGCCTGCGCCACCCGCTGATCAGCGCCAAGCAGTACGCCACCCTCGACCACCTCTCCGGCGGCCGGCTGATCCTCGGCGTCGGCGCCGGGCACGTCCAGGAGGAGTTCGAGGTCCTCGGCGTGGACTTCGCCCGCCGCGGGGCGGTCCTCGACGAGACCCTGGACGCACTGCGGGCGGCGCTCGGGCCCGAGGAGTACCCGGAGTTCGAGGGCGAGCTGTTCTCCTTCAAGGACCTGGGCCAGCTGCCCCGGCCCGCCCAGGAGCGGATCCCCGTCTGGGTCGGCGGCTCCTCGCCCGCCGCCGTCCGCCGGGCCGCGGTGCGCGGGGACGGCTGGCTCCCGCAGGGCGACCCGCGCGAGAAGCTCCCGGCGCAGATCGCCAGTATCCGGGAACTGCGCGCCGGGGCCGGGATCGGCGGCCCCATCGAGTTCGGCGCGATCACCGAGGCGCTGTACGTCGGCGAGCCCGGCTGGGACACCGGCCGCCGCACCCTCACCGGCAAGGCCGAGGTGCTCGCCGAGTCCCTGCGGGAGTACAAGGCGCTCGGCGTGGACCAGATCCAGGTCCGCTTCCGCTGCCGCGACCGCGCCGAACTCGTCGACCAGATCACCGCGTTCGGGGCCGAAGTGGCCCCGCACCTCAACGATTAGGGGATCACGCATGGGCAAGCTGGACGGGCGCGTCGTCATCATCACCGGCGCGGCACGCGGCCAGGGCGAGCAGGAGGCCCGCCTCTTCGCCGCCGAGGGCGCCAAGGTGCTCCTCGGCGACGTACTGGACGAGCAGGGCGCCGCGGTGGCCAAGGAAATAGGCGAGGACCGGGCCCGCTACGTACGCATGGACGTGAGCCGCGAGGAGGACTGGGCGGCCGCGATCGCCACCGCGAAGGAGACCTTCGGCCCGATCGACGGCCTGGTCAACAACGCGGGCATCCTGCGCTTCAACGAGCTGACCGCGACCCCGCTGGAGGAGTTCCAGCAGGTGGTCCAGGTCAACCAGGTGGGCGCCTTCCTCGGCATCAGGTCGGTGGCCCCCGAGATCGAGGCGGCGGGCGGCGGCACGATCGTCAACACCTCCTCGTACACCGGACTGACGGGGATGGCGTACGTCGGCGCCTACGCCGCCACCAAGGCGGCCATCCTCGGCCTCACCCGGGTGGCCGCGCTGGAGCTGGCGGGCAAGGGGATCCGGGTCAACGCGATGTGCCCGGGTGCCGTGGACACCCCGATGGCCAACCCGGGGCTGCTGGACCCGGCCGGGATGACCGACGAGGCGAGGGAGGCGATGGCTGAGCTCTACAAGCGGGTCGTACCGATGGGGCGGGTGGGGCAGCCGGAGGAGATCGCCAAGCTGGCGCTCTTCCTGACCGGCGAGGACTCCTCGTACATCACCGGGCAGCCGTTCGTCATCGACGGCGGCTGGATGGCGGGCGTCAGCATCATCTGATGGAGCGTCAGGTATTGACGCTCGCGGCGTGACGGTGGAACAGTCGGGACATCTGATCTGACGCAACGTCAGAAACCAAAGGACGGTGAACCCCCTTGGAATTCGGGCTCTTCGTGCAGGGATACGTGCCTGAGGCGCGCTCCAAGGTCGACCCCGAGGCAGAGCACAAGGCGCTGATCGAGGAGACCGAGTACGTCGTCCAGGCGGACAAGTCCGGCTTCAAGTACGCCTGGGCCTCCGAGCACCACTTCCTGGAGGAGTACTCGCACCTGTCGGCGAACGAGGTGTTCCTCGGGTACCTCGCCCACGCCACCGAGCGCATCCACCTCGGCTCCGGCATCTTCAATCCGCTCGCGCCGGTGAACCACCCGGTCAAGGTGGCCGAGAAGGTCACCATGCTCGACCACCTCTCCAAGGGCCGATTCGAATTCGGCACCGGCCGCGGCGCGGGCAGCCACGAGATCCTCGGCTTCCTGCCCGGCATCGAGGACATGAACGGCACCAAGGAGATCTGGGAGGAAACCATCGCGGAGTTCCCCAAGATGTTCCTCCAGGAGGAGTACGAGGGGTTCCAGGGCAAGCACTGGTCGCTGCCGCCGCGGAAGATCTTCCCCAAGCCGTACGGGAAGGCGCACCCGGCCATGTGGTACGCCGCCGGGTCCCCGTCCTCGTACGCCATGGCGGCGAAGAAGGGCCTCGGAGTCCTCGGCTTCAGCGTCCAGAAGGTCTCCGACATGGAGTGGGTCCTCGACCAGTACAAGACGGCCATCCAGGAGGCGAAGGCGATCGGCGCCTTCGTGAACGACAACGTGATGGTCACCTCGACCGCGATCTGCGCGGAGACGCACGACAAGGCGGTGGAGATCGCCGTCAACGCCAACATGAACCGCTTCCAGTCGCTGGTCTTCCGCTACCACGACACCTTCCCGAGGCCCGAGGCGATCCCGCAGTGGCCCGAGACCCTGCCGGAGTACAACGCGGAGATCATCGAGCTGCTGATCGCCGAGGAACTGCTGATCTGCGGCGACCCGTCGGAGGTCCGCGCGCAGTGCAAGCGCTGGGAGCAGGCGGGTGCGGACCAGCTCTCCTTCGGTCTGCCGACCGGCGTCTCGTACGAGGACACGATGACCACCATCAAGCTCATCGGCGAGCACGTGATCCCGGAGATCGACACGGACCCGATCCACCGCACGACCCGCTTCCGCGAGGCCGTCTGACCGTCTCAGCCCCGCCGGCGAGGCTGGAAGTGGGGCTGAAAAACCAGCCCCGCCGGCGTTTGAGGCGCGGGGTCTGGGGCGGAGCCCCAGCACACGGCCCGCAAGGCGAACACCGGCAGAAGGGACGTCATGCTCGACCACCTGATCAAGGGCGCGACCGTCGTGGACGGCACCGGCGCCCCCGCCCGCGTCGCCGACGTCGGGCTACGGGACGGCCGCATCGCGGTGATCGCCGCACCCGGCACCGTCACCGACGCGGCGGCCCGCACCAGCGAGGACGCCACCGGGCTGGTCCTCACCCCCGGCTTCATCGACCCCCACACGCACTACGACGCCCAGCTCTTCTGGGACCCCTACGCCACGCCCTCCATGAACCACGGCGTGACCACCATCGCCGGCGGAAACTGCGGCTTCACCCTGGCGCCGCTCAACCCGGCCCGCCCCGAAGACGCCGACTACACGCGCCGCATGATGAGCAAGGTCGAGGGCATGGCCCTCAAGGCCCTGGAGGAGGGCGTCGACTGGACCTGGTCCACCTTCGGCGAGTACCTCGACGCCCTGGAGGGCCGGATCGCCGTCAACGCCGGGTTCATGGTCGGCCACTGCGCCCTGCGCCGTCACGTGATGGGCGAGGACGCCGTCGGCGGCCAGCCCACCCCCGAGCAGATGCGGCAGATGCTCGACCTCTTCCACGACGCCATGAACGCCGGCGCCTGGGGCCTGTCCACCACCCAGTCCTCCACCCACTCCGACGGCGCCGGGCACCCCGTGGCCTCCCGGCACGCCAGGCCGGCGGAGCTCCTCGCCCTCTCTCAAGCGGTCGCCGAACACGAGGGGACCCAGCTCGAAGCGATCGTCGCCGGCTGCCTCGACCAGTTCTCGGACGACGAGATCGACCTCTTCGTCGAGATGAGCGCGGCCGCCGGAAGGCCCCTGAACTGGAACGTCCTCACCATCGACGCCTCCGTCCCCGAGCGGGTCCCGCGCCAGCTGATCCCGAGCGAGCGCGCCCGCAAGGCCGGCGGCCGGATCGTCGCGCTGACGATGCCGATCCTCACCCCCATGAACATGTCGCTGGGCACCTTCTGCGCGCTCAACCTCATCCCCGGCTGGGGCGAGATCCTCGGCCTGCCCGTCCCCGAGCGGATCGACAAGCTCCGCGACGCCGACGTACGGGCCGAGATGCTGCGCCGGGCCGACAGCAAGGAGGCCGGGGTCTTCCGGCGCCTCGCCCACTTCGGGCGGTACGTCATAGGGGACACGTACAGCAAGGAGAACGAGGGTCTCTCCGGCCGCGTCGTGAACGACATCGCGGCCGAACGCGGCCAGGACCCCTTCCACTGCCTGGTGGAGATCTGCGCCAACGACGACCTGCGCACGGTGCTCTGGCCGATGCCGACCGACAACGACCCGGCGAGCTGGGCCCTGCGCCAGGAGACCTGGCAGCACGAGGACGTCATGCTCGGCGGCTCCGACGCGGGGGCGCACCTGGACCGGATGTGCGGAGCCCCGTACACGACCCGCTTCATCGGCGACTGCCTGCGCGGCCGCAAGCTGGTGCCGCTGGAGCAGGCGGTACGGATGCTCACCGACGACCCGGCCCAGCTGTTCGGGCTGCGCGAGCGCGGCCGCCTCGCCGAGGGCTACCACGCGGACCTGGTCCTCTTCGACCCGGAGCGCATCGAGGCCGGCCCGGCGACGCTGGTCCACGACCTGCCCGGCAACAGCCCGCGGCTGGACGCACGGGCCATCGGCATCGTCTCGGTCCGCGTCAACGGCGTGGAGACCATCCGCGACGACCAGGTGACGGGGGCCGTTCCCGGCATCGTGCTCAGGTCGGGCCGGGACACGAGGACGGTGAGCACGCGATGACCGGTGAGCACCCGATGACCCACGACGCCCAGCGGCTCTTCGTCGGCGGCGAGTGGGTGGAGCCGGCGGGCGGCCATTACGAGGTGGTCAACCCGGCGGACGAGTCGGTGGTCGGGCTCGCGCCCGAGGCCTCGCCCGGGCAGGTCGCGGAGGCGGCCCGGGCCGCGGCCGAGGCCTTCGGCGCCTGGTCCCGTACGGCGCCCGAGGCGCGGGCGGCGATCCTCGACCGGGCCGCGGACATCATGCAGCGGGAGTTCGAGCCGTGGACGGCGCTGGCCCAGGCCGAGACGGGCGCACCGACCGGGATCGCCCGCGGCATGCAGGTCGGGGTCGGGGTCGCCCGCTTCCGGCGGTACGCGAAGGGGGCCCTGGAGCCGGTGGAGCGGGGCCTTCCGCCGCAGGTGACGGAGGCCGGCCCGATGGGGCGGGCGAGCGTCCTGGGCGCGCTGGAGGTACGCCAGCCGGTCGGCGTGGTCGCCTGCATCACCTCGTACAACAACCCGTGGGCGAATCCGGCGGGCAAGGTGGCCCCGGCCCTGGCCATGGGCAACACGGTGGTGGTCAAGCCGGCCCCGCAGGATCCGCTGTCGGTGTTCAAGATGGCCGAGGCGCTCGCGGAGGCCGGGGTGCCGGCGGGCGTGGTGAACGTCGTCGGCGGGCGGTCGGTGGAGGTCGGCGAGGCCGCGGTGGACTCCCCGTACGTGGACATGGTGTCCTTCACCGGCTCCACGGGCGTCGGCCAGCGCATCGCGGAGGTCTGCGGCCGGACGATGAAGCGGCAGCTGATGGAGCTGGGCGGCAAGGGCGCGGCGATCGTCTTCGAGGACGCCGACCTGGACGCTGCGGTCAGCGGGATCGGGACGACCTTCTCCTTCTACTCCGGGCAGATCTGCACGGCCCCGACCCGGGTGATCGCGCACCGGGCCGTCTACGACCAGCTGATCGAGAAGCTCACCGGCTACCTGGCCTTCATGAAGGTCGGCGACCCGGCGGTGCGGGGCACGGTGGTGGGCCCGGTGATCTCGGCGGCGCACCGGGACCGCGTGGAGTCGTACATCGAGCTGGGGAAGAAGGAGGGGGCGCGGATCGCGTACGGGGGCGAGCGCCCGGTGGTGGGGGCCGGCCGCGGCTTCTACGTGGCCCCGACCCTCCTGGTGGACTGCACGAACGACATGCGGGTGGTCCGCGAGGAGATCTTCGGCCCGGTGGTCGTGGTCGTCCCCTTCGACACGGAGGAGGAGGCCGTCGCCCTGGCCAACGACTCCGACTTCGGGCTGATCAGCTACGTCTGGTCGGGGGACGCGTCCCGGGCCTTCGGGGTGGCCCGCCGACTCCGGTCGGGCGGGGTCGGCGTGAACACCGTCGGGCGGAACATGGAGGCCCCGTTCGGCGGCTTCAAGCGCAGCGGGGTGGGCCGGGACGTGGGCTCGTACGCCCTGCACGCCTACAGCGAGATCCAGTCGATCGTCTGGACGGGCTGAGGACCGGCGCGGGGCGGGGGACGACCCGCCCCGTCCGGAAGCCTCAGTCCTTGTAGTAGTCGGTGAGGACGCAGCCCTTGATCAGGGCGGGCTCCTTGCGGAAGCCGCTCGGCGGCTTGAACTCCGGGTGGCAGTTCAGCATGAGCAGCCCGGCCTGCGGCTTCAGCAGGGCGGCCATGGCGGTCGAGCGGGTGGATCCGACGGTGAAGTCCTGGCCGATGACGACCCCGGAGTTGACGTTGCCCTTGTTCTCCGCCGCGTCCTTGGCGATCTCGGCCTTGAACGCGGTCTGGAAGACCTTCATGTCCTTGATCATGAAGATGCGGGTGCTGCCGGTGTCGCAGCTGCCGCGCTCGACGACGGAGTACGTCTTCTCGTCGTACTTGGCGTCCTCGTCCCAGTACTCGTAGCCGCTCTCCGTCGTGGTGATCTCGGCGCACTTGGTGTGGCCGTTGACGAACCGGGCGGCCGCCGCGATGGTCGCGGCCTTGGGCAGCTGCTGGAAGGCGGTGCCGTTCTTGGGGGCGTTCCCGTTGACCCCGCCGTTCTTCGTCGGGTTGTCCAGGGTGCCCTCGTTGGGGCCGCCGTCCCCGCCGTCCCCGCCGTCCCCGCCGTCTCCACCGACGCCGCCGATGCCGGCGGCGACGGAATCCCCGCCGATGCCGCCGAGCGCCGGCTTCTCGCCGCCGCCGCAGGCGGTGAGCGCGAGCAGCGCCGTGGCGGCCGTGACGGTGCTGATCAGTGGCTTGAAATGCATGTTCGTCGTGTCCCCCCGTAAATGACCTTGAACGGCGGCGACTCTAAAACGCTTGCCATGTCCGCGGCAAACCGGTGGCCGAAACTCGTATGGGAAACTTTAGAAACGCCCAAAACGGACACAGCTGCGGTTTCCGTATGCCGAAAGCCCCGCTCCAGAGCCTGCTGAAGCGTGGGCGGATCCCGAAATGAACCTTGCATTAAGCCCGTGCGAATCGTGTCGATCTCAAGATTCGAAGGCTTTGACGGCTCTCCCGTTCCGGACTTCGATCGTCCAGATGTGGAAAACGCACCCTCTAACGTCCTGACCCATGACTCAGGTGGAAGCTCGGCCTCAGGCCGGAGACACGGTAAGCGGCGTCGCCGAGGGCGTACGCGGCAAGGGACTCGGCGGCAATTCCGTCGGGCTCATAGGCAACGCCGTCATCGGCGTATCGACGGTCGCCCCCGTCTACTGTCTGACGGCCACGCTCGGCCCCACGGTCAGCGAGGTCGGCGTGCAGATGCCGGCCATCTTCCTGGCCGGATTCATACCCATGCTGCTGGTGGCCTTCGCCTACCGCGCCCTGAACAAGGCAGTCCCCGACTGCGGCACCTCCTTCACCTGGTCGGTCAAGGCCTTCGGCCCCCGCGTCGGCTGGATGTGCGGCTGGGGCCTGCTCGTCGCCACGGTCGTGGTGCTCTCCAACCTCGCCGGTGTCGCCACCAACTACTTCTACCTCCTCCTGGGTGAAGTGAGCGGCAGCGAGGATCTCGCCGCACTGGACGGCAACAAGGCCGTCCACATCCTCACCACGCTGGCGTTCATCGCGATCGCCACCGCCATCAGCTACCGCGGCATCACCGCCACCAAGTGGGTCCAGTACGTCCTGGTCGGCCTTCAGCTCGCGGTGCTGGCGATCTTCGCCTTCATGGCCATCACCAAGGCCGACGAGGTCGCGGGTTCGCTCGCCTTCTCCTGGTCCTGGATGAACCCCTTCGCCGTCGAGTCCCTCGCCGCCTTCACGGCCGGTCTCTCCCTGTCGATCTTCATCTACTGGGGCTGGGACGCCTGCCTGTCGGTCAACGAGGAGAGCGTCGGCAGCGCCAAGACCCCCGGCCGCGCCGCGATGCTCGCCATGGTCGTCATCGTCGCCTCGTACCTGGTCGTCGCCATCGCCTCCCAGATGTACGCCGGTGTCGGCGCCGAGGGCAACGGCCTCGGCAACGAGGAGACCGCGGACAACGTCTTCGCCACCCTCGCCGAGCCGATCATGGGCTCCGGCCTCGGGATCCTGCTCTTCGTCGCGGTCCTGGCCTCCGCCGCCGCGAGCCTGCAGACCACCTTCATCCCGGTGGCCCGCACGGTCCTTTCGATGAGCACCTACGAAGCCCTGCCGTCCTCCTTCGCCAAGGTCCACCCCCGCTTCAAGACCCCGGGCCGCGCCACCGTCGCGGCGGGCGTCGCCACCGGTGCCTTCTACGCGGTGATGACCGTGGTCAGCGAGAACGTGCTGATCGACACCATCTACGCCCTCGGCCTGATGATCTGCTTCTACTACTCGATCACCGCCTTCGCCTGCGTCTGGTACTTCCGCAGCGACCTGCGCGGCTCGGTGCGCGACCTGTTCGTCAAGGGCATCTTCCCCGGCGTCGGCGGCCTGATGCTCGCCGCCGTCTTCTGCCAGACGATGTACGACATGCTGGACCCGGCCTACGGCTCCGGCTCCTCGCTCTTCGGCGTGGGCAGCGTCTTCATCATCGGAGTGGGCCTGCTCCTCCTCGGCGTGGTCATCATGGTGATCACCGAGCGCCGCAGCCCGGCCTTCTTCCGCGGCGAGGTCCTGACGAAGTCCACCCCGGCCCTGGTGGTCGAGGACTGACCCTTCCCCGCCCCACCCGCTGAGTCACCCCCGCGGCCCCGGATCGATCCCCGATCCGGGGCCGCCGTGCGTCCCGGGTGACCCACACGGCCGTCCTCGGGCGGTGACCCCCGTGCGGCGGGGTCGTTGGGCCGGGCATGAATGCCATGAAGCGCACCCTCGCCGCCCTGGTCGTCTCCGGTGGAGCCGCCCTAGCACTCACCCCCGTCGCCGCGCACGCCGACGAACCGGCCGTCCAGGGGCCCCCGATCACCCAGCGCGTCGGCGAGATCGTCGACCACCCCGGCCAGGCCGTACAGGACACGAAGACGGCGGTCGGCGTCACCGCCTCGGCGGCCGGATCCGCCACCAAGGCCACGGACTCCTCCCTCAGGGGCGCCGGCACCGCCCTGACCGCCGGCCTCCCCCACGCCCCGAAGATCGAGTGAGCCCAGCCGGTACGGGTGACCGGGACCTGGTCCTGGTCCCAGGAGGCGGGTCCGGCCGGTCAGCCCCAGGTGCGGGAGCAGAGCACGAGGCGGTAGCCGTCGGGGTCGGCGACGGTGACCCCCCACTCGTCCCAGTACGGATTGTGTGCGGCGACCCGGGTCCCGCCGTGCTCGACGAGGCGCTGGACGAGGGCCTCGTCCGGCGTCTCGCCGAGGTAGAGCACGAAGAGGTCGTCGACGGTGGGCGCGGGCAGGATCGGGTTCGAGGCGTCACGGGTGAGCTCGAAGTGCCACCCGCCCCCGGCCGGCCCGACCATCAGCAGGTCGTGTTCCCCGGGCACGCTCCCGGCGCTCCGCCACTGCACGTCGAGCCCGAGCCCGTCGACGTAGAACCGTTCGGCCGCCTCCAGGTCGAGGGAGGGCCGGGCGACGCGGACATGCGTACGTGAATCGATCATGCGTGCAGCGTACGGGGCGGCCCTGAAACGGCGTTGCACGGCCTTGCACGGCCTTGCACGGCCCTGAAAAACGAATTGCCGGGGCGAGTGCGTCGCGCGCAGAATCCCGCCATGACCACGAATCTCGTCGCCTTCCTGCCGCTGACCTCCGCCGCCCGATCGGCGCGGGGCCAGCAGCAGACCGGCCCACGGCGGAGTCCGGCGCCCACGCACGCGTGAGCGCCGCGCTGCTCGCGGGGCTCCTCGCCGGCTACGGCATCGCCGTACCCGTGGGAGCCGTCGCGACCTATCTGGTGGCCCTGACCGCCCGGACCTCTCTGAAGACCGGCGTGTGCGCCGCCCTGGGTGTCGCCACCGCCGACGGTCTCTACGCGCTGATCGCCGCGATCGGTGGCTCCGCGCTCACCCCGGTGATCGAACCGGTCCTGCTCCCCCTGCGCTGGGCCTCGGCCCTGGTGCTCATCGCCCTGGCGGTCCGCAGCGGCGCCCAGGCCATCGCCCAGTACCGCGGGCGGCAGACGGCGACCCGGACGGACGAGGCCCCCATCGGCCCCGCGCGCGCCTACCTCGCGCTGCTGGGCATCACGATGATGAACCCCATGACCGTGATCTACTTCGCGGCGCTCGTCCTCGGCAGCCGGACCGCGAACGCTCCGGACCCCTTGGAGCAGACGGTGTTCGTCCTCGCCGCCTTCGCCGCGTCCGCCAGCTGGCAACTGCTCCTGGCCGGTGGCGGAGCACTGCTCGGCCGGGCGCTGACCGGCGGTCGCGGGAGGCTGGTGACCGCCATGGCGTCCTCCACCCTCATCACCGCACTGGCCCTTCAGCTGCTCATCTCGTCATGACCGACCCGCCCCGGAGCCGGTACACCACGCTCGGGCGCAGCGGCCCCTCCGGCACGGTCGGGTCGTCGAAGTCATCGGCCGGGTCACGGGTCATGCCGATGCGGCGCATCACCGCCTGCGACCGGAGATTGGTGACCGACGTGACCGCGAGGATCTCCGCCAGGCGGACGCTGTCGAAGCCGTAGGCCACCGCGGCCCGGGCCGCGGACGCCTCGGCTTGCTCCCGGGTGAGTACATCCGGGAAGTACGCACGGACCTCGGGATCGGCGTTCATGGCCGCCCAGGGCCCGAGGTCGGACTCCCGCCACCCGCGCAGCACAAGACGATCGGTTCGCAGCTCAGACATCACGCCAAGCTAGCGTGAGCACGATCAAGGAGCGATCGAAACACGGTCAGCGGCTCACCGTGACCCCGTTCAGAAAGGCGCTCCAGCTCGCGGGCGCCAGCAAGCAGTGGTCCGACCGGGCGATGATGGCGGGGCCTCCTAGGGGAGGCCCCGCTTTTCGCGGCGCCCGTGGTCGGCGCCCTGGCGCTGGGCTTCAGCGCCTGAACGCGCTCGCGCGGAACGCCGGAATACGCCGGGAGGTAGGGGAGTTGCACGCGAGGCACGCGCCGACCGAGACCGGAGTAGACATGACGACTGACATAGCCAGTGACGCGGACCGCTCGTTCCTCTTCGTCCTCGGCAGCTCCCGGCCCGACGGCAACACCGAGATCCTGACCCGCGCCGCCGCCGAGCAGCTGCCCGCCGGCACCCCCCAGCGCTGGGTGGATCTGGCGCAGCTGCCGCTGCCCGACTTCCAGGACGGCCGGCACGAGAGCGAATCCTGGCAGGCCGGGGCCCACGAGGAGGAGCTGCGGCGGGCCACGCTGGAGGCCACCGACATCGTCATCGCCTCGCCCCTGTACTGGTACTCCCTCTCCGCGCACACCAAGCGCTACCTCGACTACTGGTCGGGCTGGCTGGGCGTACCCGGCGTGGACTTCAAGAAGCGGATGGCGGGCCGGACCCTGTGGGGGGTCACGGTCATGGCCCATGAGGAGGAGGTCGTCGCCGACGGGCTGATCACCAGCCTCAACCACTCGGCCGCCTACATGGGGATGCGCTTCGGCGGGGTACTCCTCGGCAACGGCTCCCGCCCCGGCCAGGTGCGGAACGACGAGCGGGCGATGGCCCGCGCCAAGACCTTCTTCGAGCGCGAGACCCCGCTCGCCCGGTTCCCCTACGAGGCGTAGCTCAGCGGTCGGCCGTGACCCCGCCCAGGAAAGCACCCCAGACGGCGGGGGCGACGGCCAGCTCGGGACCGGCGGTCACCTTGGAGTCCCGGACGTGGACGGTGTCGGCGCAGGCGGCGACCTCGACGCAGTTGTCGCCGTCACCGCTGCTGTACGTGGACTTGTGCCAGGAGAGGGCGACCTCGACGCAGTCGTCGCCCTGACTACCGCTGTAGCTGCTCTTGAACCGCCGGAGCTGGGAGCTGTTCACAGGGATCCTCGCATTCGCATCAACAGGCCCCTGCTGTCCGCAGGATTGAGGGCCTGAATGCGAAGTTTGGCATACCGCTGGTGGAGGAGGCTGAGGTCTTTCGGGTCAGATAGCACCCGACCCAACTGCTGCCCCTCGCTGTAACCCACCCACTCGTGGTCCTCGGTTTCGAGGAGGCAGAAGGGGCCGCCGAGGCCTGCGTGTTCGGGGCTGATCAGCGGCATGATCTGGAGGTCGACGTTGGGCAGGCGGCTGCACTCCAGCAGGTGGTCGATCAGCTCGCGGGTCACCTCCGGGCCGCCGGTCTGCCGCGCGATCACCGCCTCGTCGATGATGAAGCTGAAGACCGTGTACGGGGTACGGAACAGGAGCCGCTGTCGGTCCAGCCGGGCCGTGATGCGTTCCTCCGCCTCCTCGGCGGTGGGTGGCGGCAGCACCGCGCCTACGAGAGCCCGCGCGTAGGCCTCCGTCTGTAACAGCCCCGGTATCGACCGGCACTCATACGTATTAAGGGTGATCGCGACCTCTTCCAGCTCGGCCCACCGCCGGAACCACTTCGCCAGCCCTCGTCGCCGCGCCAGCTTCTTTGCTGCGATGCGGATGACGCCGAAGCCGTCCAGCGCCTCCTCCGCCTTGTCCACGAACTTCGTGGACGGGTGGCGGCGGCCCTGTTCGACCGAGGCCACGTACTGGACCGAGTACCCGACCAGCGGCCGGAGCGCCTCCTGGGTCAGGCCGGCCCGTTTGCGGAACGCCTTGATCGTCTCGCCGAAGTTCCGCAGGTCGTCGTCCGGTTCGACCTCGGCGTCACCGCTCTCGTCGACACTCGTCACAGCGGTCACCTCCCCGAAGACAGGCTTACGCACGGTGACTGTTCCTGTCCAGAGAGTGGACTACTACAGTTGAAAAGTAGTAGTTGCCCTGCTGGGAACTTCCCTGGCCGCACGGGAAGTTCATTCCATGACCGCACCCTCCGGCCCCACCCAGGCCCTCGTACGCACGTTCACTCAGCGTTTCAGCTCCACCCGCCGCGGCGCCCGCCTCGCCCGCCAGCTGGCCCTCGTCGAACTGCACGACTGGGGCTTCTCTGAACTAGTCAGAATGGCCCCACCTGTTGGACGTCGTACCGCGCTTCATCAAGGGTGAGCTCTTCTTCTGTGCTCGAAGCGCCAAGTCCGATCACACGGGTTCGTTGTTTGGTCCTGCTGTGGTGACGGTGTCAGAGACGATACGGCTGAGGTCGGGCATGCCAAGGTGGATGGTGGGACGGCTGTCGAGCTGTGCGAGCTTGGCCTCTGCGCCGCTGAGGCTGACCTTGAGCCCTTCGACCTCTCCCCGCCAGCCTTCTCGCTCGGCTTCGGTGATCCGGGCGAGGAGATTGTCTCGGATCTCGATGAGGCGGGGACGTTGCGCCGGGTCGGGCCGGAGCATCGAACACCGGACGCAGGAGTGCTCGTGGATGCAAGGGCTGCCAAACGCCCGGCCACAGGTGCCGAGAGACACCTTCCGGAGTTCGAAGTGGCCGAGGAACTCTTCCCACTCCTCGTTGGTGGGTGTGCGGTATTCCTCGCTGGGGCGGATGGCGCGGCGGCGGGCGATGAAGGCTCGGTGCTGTTCGATGGCTTCCTGTGGATAGACCGCCTTGTAGTGCATCGTGGTGTTGATGTCGCGGTGCCCGCAGATCACCTGGGCGATGTGCGGCGGCAGTCCATTCGAGATCACGTCGGTTACGAACATTCTGCGGAAGTCGTGCGGCGTGAACCGCAGCGGCGTCCCATCGGGATGGCTCAACCCCTCGCTCTCAAGGAGCGTGAGGATGAACTTGCGGAGGTTGTAGCCGCCGACCGGCCTGTTCTCGGTGCCGTACTTGAACTGGAACAGCAACGGCAGAGGTGGGTTCCATATGCGCTCATGAGTGTCGTAGGCACTTACTAGGGGGATGGCGCCGTCGGCGGCACGGACTCGGCTGACGATTCTGCTCAGCACGTCCGCGAGCTCGGGGCTGATCAGCAGCAGTCGTTCGCTATCTGTTTTGGATGGGGCGATCTGGAGGAGAGGTACGAGCTCGCCAGTGTTCGGCAGCCGGTACTGGACGAAGTTGTGATGGCTGAGCTCGTTCAGTTCCTCGATCCGGATTCCGGTATGCCGGAGAACCTCGATGGTGGCCCAAGCCCAGAAGGTGAGGTGCTCCTCGTGAGTGAGGTTGCGCTGTTCTCCGGTGTCGGTATTGAGCACACGGAGGCTGCTGGCGTCCGCGCGGACCGTCGTCGGACGCTGGTAGGTGACCGAATCGAAGGTGAAAGTTGTGCCAGGTTCGGCCTGGCGGGCTGCAGCCATCAGCTCGGTCATGGCCGCGAGACGCCGCTCAGCAATGGCCACCACGGTCGGCAGCATGGGTAGTTGATGACGTGTGCGCTGGTGCATGCGCGCTCGCGCGCGTTCGATCTGTTTGGTCTGGCTGATCTCGTGGGAGCGGATCGGGCAAGGCGCGACGTGTGGCCCCCAGCGGGCTGGCTCCTCGGCAGCCCACTGGGCGATGTCGAGATAGAAGGCGCGCACGAGCGTTAGGGCGTGATTGATGTTGGTGCGGGGTTGCCGCACCTGGGTGACTGTGCCGTCGTTGGCTCGGATAGTGCAGACCTTGGTCGCGGCCCGCTGTTTCCACGCGCTGATCACGTCGGCCGGGAGCTGAAGCGAGGAGATACCCGGGTGGTGGTCTTCCAGATCCTTCCAGAACACCCGCCCCAGGATGTATGACAGCGTTTTGAGGGTCGTGTAGTCGAGCACAGCCTGGCGCTCTTTGAGGTACTCCACCAGTAGATCGCGGACTGGCCGGCACTGAAGGGCGTAGCGATCGATCAGTTCGGCACAGGTTAGTTGCCCCTTTGCCGAGCGGAAGGCGCGGGCGCTCAGGGGCGCGTCGGATGGGAAATAGCCGGAGACGTGTAGGAGCTGATAGAAGAGCATCTTGCCCTGCCCACCGCGGGCGTGCGTTGTGTCCTGGGTATCCAGGAGCTCAACGCAGTCTCCAACTGTGATCTCATCGACCTTCCCGCCCTTGACGGCCAGGATTGTCGCGATCCGCTTGAACGCGGTATCGGAGGCAAAGCGACGAGGAGCCGGTGTCATTTCCGCGATGCTTGAGCGCAGTCTGGCGAAGCCGTCCGGATCCCGGATGTCGGTCATGGATGCGACAAGCCCGGTGAATTGCTGCCTGAGCATGAAGTTTGCGCTGGGGCGGAGTGCGTCCGCACAGATCAGTCGGCGCAGGCCGGTGCTGAGGTCCTTGAATCCGTACTCCTTGTCCCAGCCCCTGGCCTCCAGCCAGGGCTCCACCAGTGCCTTCCAGTCGTTCGGGCGATCTTCCGCCCCACTGGCCAGCCACTTGTCCTGCCACGAGAGCCCGGGCTGTGTGCTCAGCCAGCCCAGCACCGCGGTGACACCACGCTGGACGCTGGGAAGCGTGTGCCTGTTCAGTCCTGCGGTGAGCAGATCGATCAGATCTTCCGCCGGTTGCTCGCTGCCAGGCCAGCAGGGTGGGTTAGTGCGAGCGGGGTACTGGGCTCGCAGGGCAGCCTGACTCTGCGAGCCGATCTCGGGTTCGACGCGTTGCTCGGGCAGGCTCAGCGTGGCGCGGCGTGAGACGGTTCCCCGGGGGCCGGCTTTGTTCACGGCGTCGCCACCCGCCCAAACAGCACGTCCAGGCTCTCCGGCCGGTAGCCCGGGGCCGGCGGCGGTGCTTGGCGGGCCGCGGCGTTGGCCTCCATCCGGGCATGGTGAGCCAGGACGTTCTCGATGACTTCGTCGCCGGTAGGCGTCGTGTAGATCTGAGTGGTGGTCAGGCTGGCATGGCCCAGGACCCATTGGACGTCGATGAGCGGGATCTTTGGGTCCCGGGACATCCGATATGCGGCAGTGTGTCGGAGGTCGTGCAGGGTCCAGTTGGAGCCGAGGCCGGTGTTCACGCGCTCGAACATGCGGTGGGCGGCGTGGTAGGTCAGTGGTCGAAGCGGTTGACGCAGCGTCCACCACAGGGGCCGTGAGCGCCCCTTGGGCAGCAGCCCATGCAGTTCAGACTGGTAGAGCCGTAGCCAGACAAAGGCGTCTGGCGAAGCGGGCAATGGCTGCGCAACTTTGGTGCCCTTGCGAATCACGCTGATCAGCTGCTGGCCTGGATCCGCGTCGCAAAACCGGGCGCCCAGTAGCTCAGAAGCGCGGGCGCCCGTGGAGACCCAGAACGCCACCAGGGCGCGGTCCCGGTTGGATCCAAGCGCAGCGAAAATCTCGTTGAATCGGTCGTCTGGGATCATTCGGGGGATCCGCTTGGGCACCTTGGGCCGGTAGCGGCCTTGGCGTTCGTTGCGGAACAAGCTCATCGGGTTGTGGTGGGCGTTTGCCCGCTCCGTCTGCCGGGCTCTGACCAGTGGGAACGGGTTGATCAGCGGCCCAGTGCCCATCTCCTGGTGGAACTCGTAGAACTTCCGAAGCACCGTCTCGGTGTGCGCGCGCGTCGACGGCTGGTACTTCCTGCCCGGTCGCGGCTTGCCCGTGACCGCGTTCACTGCGTCTTCGGCCCGCCGTGGAGAGCGGCCGACCCGTGGCTTGTCGGTGTGCTGGAGCCATCGCATGAAGTCGCGAGCCTCGACTCGCGTGGCCCGGTCCCAGCCGATGTCGAGTGCGGCCAGGAATCGCCACCACCGCAGCAACCCATTGCCGTACGTGTACACGGTCGACTCTGCTCGCTGACACCCCAGGAGGTCCCGGAAGTACTCCGCGACCGGCTCGACCACTGCCCCTGAGGCGTCCACGAGCCGGTAGGGCTCCCACTCGTCTCCCGTCTTCGTCAGCCGGCCGACCTGAGGGACGACCAATGTCGAAAGATCACGTACAGGTGCCAGAGATTCGCTCACGAACGACCTAACGCCCAGATCAGGAAAACGTCACCTGACCTGGGGAAAGAACGAGACTAGTTAAGTTAACGAGGAATCCCCGAACCCACCGCGCTCTCCGCCGACGCCGGACTACTGGTGGCCGAGCTGGCCGCCAACGCCATCACCCACGGCCGCGTTCCCGGCCGGGACTTCGAGCTCCGGATGACCCTCCTGGAGGGTGTGCTCCGCGTGGAGGTTTCCGACGCCCGCCGCGACCGCCGGCCCACCGTGCAGCCGCACGCCTACCAGGCGGAATCCGGCTACGGCCTCCGCATCGTCGACGCCCTCGCCACCGACTGGGGCGTCACGGACCGCCTGATCGGCAAGACGGTCTGGGCGGAACTGCGCCGTGAGGGCCGACCCCCTGCGTGACCCGTGTAACGGGCGGATAAGCTCCGCCTGCCCGCAATCCTGTGATGGTCACATGGCCCGGGCCTGCTTGGACTGGGGGGTTCATGAGCTTGCTGCCACCGGGCAGAAGAGTGTGGAAGAGCTACAGGCGAAGAAGCGGAGTGGTTTCCGGGGCTTTGCTGCTGGCCCTCCTGGCCTCGTTCACGGGCCAGTCGGGTACCGCGCTTGCGGCGCCCGAACCGCCGGCCACCGCTTCGCCGCAACCGGCGGCCGGCGCCCGTGCTCCGTCGGCCGCGCAGGCGGGCCCGGAAGCCCCGCCCAAGGCGGATCCGAAGGCCGAACGCGAGGCCGCGGTGCGCGCGCTGGAGCAGAGCGACGTGGCAGAGGTCTGCCCGGCCACTCTCGCGCCCCACACGGTCGTCAGCTGCGGAGTCGAACCGGGCAAGAGCGTCTCCTTCTCGCTCACCCTGCCGCAGCAGAGGGACCTGGTCCTCTTCCGGACCATCACGACCATGGCCTTCGTGAACACCAAGCTGCTCGCACCGGGCGGCACTGCCGTGACCTGTCAAGGCGTGGACTATGCCCCCACCAGCTGCCCCACGACCCAGGCGGGGACGTACTCCCTGGAGATCACGAACAGCAGCGAATTCCGCAGCGACATATCGGTGTCGTACTTCGCGTTGCTCTCCTCCACCTCCTGCAAGACGGTGGGCGCGGCCGACCGCATGCTCGGCGCCCCGACGGTGTTCCACGGGTCCCTGCCGCTCGGCACGGCAGGTGACTGTTACACGCTGGACCTGGCCGCGAACGACATGCTGCGCTCCAACATGGCCAGCGTCCATGTCGGCAGGGCGGTGTACGACGGCGCAGGCAACAGGATCTGCGGTGAACAGGGCAGCGACAACCTCGACTGCAGGCTCACGGGCGTAGCGCCCTACCGGGTCACGGTCTCGGCCTCCGGCGTGGAAGCCAGGCATGACATCACCTTTGCGCGGCTCTCCAAGCCGGAGGGCTGCGTAGTGGTGGAGCCGCAGGTGTTCGGCACGTCGCCCGACGTGACCTCCACGGTGCCCTGCTATGTCCTGCGTGCCACGGATTCGGCCCGGTACGCCTTCGGCCCGGTCGTGGACTCCGATCACTACGCGCCCCTGGGCCGGTTGTTCGCGTCCGACGGCACCCGGCAGCAACAGGGCGACTGCGGGCGCGGTTGCGATCTGGCGTCCGACGACTACACCTGGGCGACCGACTACCGTATCAGCGGTTTCTCGCAGTTCGGCATGGAGTTCTACTCCCTCAAGGAGACCCGGGGCTGCACCGCGACCCACGACAACGGGATGGCAGCCGGCCCGGTCACGGGCACCTTCGGCGGCCCCGGACAGAAGCTCTGTCTGACGCTTCCGACCGCCACCGGCCTGGGCGTCTATCTGCTCGACCGCATATCCACGAGCGTTCTCCGCGCCAGGGTCTACGACACGGCCGGCATCGAGCAGTGCGCGATGGACGGCGACTACGGGCCCATGTACGGCTCCTGCAAGCTGACCGGCACCGCTCCGTTCCGCGCGGTGCTCAGCGGCACCCCGTCCAAGGCCTACGCGCTGGTCATCCACCGGACGGGCGAGGCCGCTGGCTGCACCCCGTGGCGGCAGACCGGGTTCGACGGATCCTGGGGTGCACAGGTCGGTTCAGCTCTGCAGAACTGCCTGAGTCTGCCTGCCGATCAGCACTCCACCGCCGAGTCGATCGCCCTGGCCACGAACTCCGGAAGCGCGTACACCAAGATCCATCTGGTCGACCCGGCGGGCAACGAGGCATGCTCGGCCTTTCCTCCTACCACCTGTCGGCTCGCCCGTGGTGTTCCCTATACCGCAATGGTGGAGAACAGCGCCTACGCCGGGCACATCCTTGCCCGGCGCGACATCTCGCAGGCCGCGAACTGCGCGACCCCGGCCTCGACCAAGGTCGGCGGCCCGTCCACCCCGTTCGAGTTCACATCGCGGCTGGACGCCCGATGCATCCGGATCAGCGGCGCCACCACCGACAAGTTCTGGATCGGCATGAGGCCCGGCGCAGGCGCGATCGACGACCCCACGGTGCTGACGGTCGCCGATGCCGATGGCACGGCCCTGTGCAGCCACACTCGCAGCGGCTCGTGCAGGGTGACCGGCTCGACCTCGTACACGGTGGTCGTGTCGGGTTGGCGGGCCGGGGACGCGACCATCCGCCGCAGCCTGGACATCTGGAAGGTGGGCACGGCGGCCGGCTGGGCGCCTGAGTGCACCGCCAACCCGATCTCGGTCGACGGCTTTCCGCTGCGCAACGGAGTGCTCTCCGAGACCTCGACGGCCTACTGCGCCGTCGTCGACATGAAGCCCGGCGAGTCCTTCGACGTCAACGGTGTCACCAATATCGCCGCCGGCCGGGAGGTTCCTGCCCTGAGCCTGCACGGCAGCACCGAGTGGGACAGCGCGGACCCCACCTATGAATGCCAGCAGAGCTGGCGGGAGCTCAAGGCCGAGTGCGGCTCGGAGTACGAGTCGGAGGCCGGCCAGGCGGTGTTCGTGCTGAGCGCTGCCAACACTCCCCTGCCGGTCATCTACAGCATGCGGGCGGAGTGCGGCGTGTGTAGCAACTGGCCGATTCAATTGCCGGCGTCCATCAGTCCTGCTACCAGTCCCGCCGGTGCTCAGACCAAGGCCATCGTAAGCGGCAAGTGGCTCAACATGACCACTCAGCTGAAGTTGGTCAGGAGCGGTACGAGCACGCAGTCGAAGGTGATGAAGACGGTCTCCGTGAACGACGCCCGTACGTCATTGGAGGTCCTGGTCGACACGACCGGGCTGGAGCCGGGGACGTATGACGTGCTCGTCGACGGCATCGGGTACGCCGACGGAGTCGCGTCACCGGGCTACCTTCCCAAGGCGTACACGGTCTCCCCCGAGGACACCACGGGCAAGAGCCGGTTCGTGCCGATCACGCCCGCGCGGTTCCTGGACACGCGGGACGGCACCGGGGCGGCGAAGGCGAGGGTCGGTCCCGGCGGGATCGTCACGCTTCAGGTGGCGGGTGTGAAGGGGGTTCCGGCTACCGGGGTGACCGCGGTCGTGATGAACGTGACGGCCGTGTCGCCGACCCAGGCCGGGTTCGTGACCGTGTATCCGAACGGGCGGCCCGTGCCAGGGGTGTCGAACCTGAACTTCACGGCCGGGCAGATCGTGCCGAATCTGGTGACGGTCCCGGTCGTGAACGGGAAGGTGGACCTGCGCAACCACGCCGGCTCCGTCGACCTGATCGCGGACGTGACCGGGTACTTCACGGACCAGGCCGGTACCGGCTCGGCCTTCACGCCGATCACGCCCTCGCGGTTCCTGGACACGCGTGATGGTGTCGGAGCGGCGAAGGCGCGGGTCGGTCCCGGCGGGATCGTCACGCTGCAGGTGGCGGGTGTGAAGGGTGTGCCGGCGAGCGGGGTGACCGCGGTCGTGATGAACGTGACGGCCGTGTCGCCGACGCAGGCCGGGTTCGTGACCGTCTATCCGAACGGGCAGGCGGTGCCAGGCGTGTCGAACCTGAACTTCACGGCCGGGCAGATCGTCCCGAACCTGGTGACGGTCCCGGTCGTCAACGGGAAGGTGGACCTGCGCAACCACTCCGGCTCGGTGGACCTGATCGCCGACGTCACGGGCTACTACTCGGCGGGCGGGTCGACGTTTTCGGCCGGTTCGCCGGTACGGCTCCTGGACACCCGGGACGGCACCGGCGCCCGTGCCGGGGCCGTCGGCGCGGGCGGCATCGTGAGCCTTCAGGTGGCCGGTGTCGAGGGTGTTCCCGCGACCGGGGTGACCGCGGTGGTCCTGAACGTCACCGTCACCCAGCCCACGCAGGCCAGCTTCCTCACCGTGCACCCGCACGGAATCGCGCGCCCGGACGTGTCGAACCTGAACTTCACGGCCGGGCAGACCGTCCCCAACCTGGTGGTGGTGCCGGTGATCGACGGGCGGGTGACCTTCTACAACCACGCCGGTTCCGTCGACGTGATCGCCGACCTGAACGGCTACTTCACCTCCTGACCGAGCTGGCAGCGCATACGACGAGGGGCCCGTCCGATCACCCGATCGGACGGGTCCCTCGTCACGGGCGGCGGCTACCAGTAGTGCACGAGCGCTGCGCTGGGGTCAGAGGTACTGGGCGAAGTCGTCCAGGGTGCGCAGGATCTCCGGCTTCGGTGCCGAGGGGAGTTGGAGGACGACCTCCTCGATGCCGAGGTCGGCGTAGTGGCTCAGCTTGCCGGGCGTGGGCCTGACGGCGTACGGGACGACCTGGAGGGTCTTCGGGTCGCGCCCGGCGGTCTCCCAGATCTGGCGCAGCACCGGCAGGGACTCGGTGAGGCCGCCGCCACCGATCGGGAGCCAGCCGTCGGCGTGGTCGGCGACGGCGGCGAAGAGTTTCGGGCCGGCCGCGCCGCCGATCAGGGTGCGGGGGCCGTACAGGGGGGCGCCGGGGCCCAGTTCGCGCGGGGCCTGGACCGGCTTGGGGTGGGCGCTGCTCGCCTGGACGGAGGAGTACTGACCGACGTACGCCGTGGGCTCGGGGGCCCACAGGGCGCGCATCAGCGCCATCCGGTCGCGGACCAGTTCGCGGCGGGTGAGCCACTCGACGCCGTGGTCGGCGGCCTCCTCCACGTTCCAGCCGTAGCCGATGCCCAGGGTGAGGCGGCCGCCGGAGACGTGGTCCAGGGTGGCGACCTGCTTCGCGAGGACGATCGGGTCGTGCTGGGCGACCAGGGTGATGCCGGTGCCGAGGTGGAGCCGCTCGGTGACGGCGGCCGCCTGGGCGAGGGCCACGAAGGGGTCGAGGGTGCGCCCGTACATCTCGGGGAGTTCGCCGCCCATGGGCGCCTCGGTGTCGCGGGCGACCGGGATGTGGGTGTGCTCCGGGAGGTAGAGGCCGGAGAAGCCGCGCTCCTCCAGGCTGCGGGCGAGGCGAACGGGTGAGACGGTGCGGTCGGTGAGGAAGATGGTCGTGGCGATCCGCATGGTTGCTGGCACCTCCGAGACGTGGGACCCGCCACGGTACGGGCTGGATCCACGAATGTTGAGGGGGCGTCAGACGGCGTGCCCGGCGGGTCAGCCGCGCGGGTAGCGGGCCAGCCAGCCCGGGGACGAGTGCGCGGGGCCGTGGAGGGTCGGGCCCTGGGTCATCTCCAGGGCGAAGTCGTCGCAGAGCTCCAGCAGCGTGGCCCGGCCTTCGAGCTCGGCGAGCCATGGGCCCGGGAGGGCCGTCTCGCCGTGGAGGGCGCCGAGCAGCGCCCCGCACAGGGCGCCGGTGGCGGTGGAGTCGCCGCCGTGGTTGACGGCGAGGCGCAGGCCGTGCGGGATGTCCTCGGCTACCAGGGCGCAGTAGACGGCGACGGCGAGGGCGTCCGCCGCGTCGCGGCCCGGGCCGTGGGCGGAGGTGGGCCGATCGGTGGGGTTGGCGGTGGGGCCGTCGGTGGGGCCGTCGGTGGGGTCTGCGGTGGGGTCTGCGGTGCGGGAGAGGGCTTCGATGGACTCGGGGCCGGGTGAGCCCTGGGTGACCGCCGACAGGGCGCGCTGGAGGGCGTCCGTGACGGGCTGGTGCCCGGGGCGGGCGCCGAGCAGGCCCAGGGTGCGCTGGACGGCGGAGTCGAGGGAGTCGCCGCGGACCAGGCCGTGGACGATGACGGCGAGGGCGCCGGCCGAGAGGTAGGCGGTGGGGTGGCCGTGGCTCTGCGCGGCGCATTCGACGGCGAGCTGGAGGACCAGCGCGGGCTCCCAGCCGACCAGCAGCCCGAAGGGGGCCGAGCGGGAGGTGGCGGCCGCGTCGCGGGCGGCCGGGTTCTTCGGCTGGGCGAGGGTGCCGAGGATGTCGTCGGCGAAGCCGGTCAGGCTGGCGCGGTCAGGGGCGCGGCGGACGTAGAGCCATTCCTCCTGCGCGAGCCAGCCGTTGTCCTTGCGGCGCTCGTCGGGGCCCCAGTCGTGCTGGGTGGCGGCCCAGCGCAGGTACGCGCGGTGGACGTCGGTGGGCGGGTGCCAGGCGCCGGTGTCCCGGCGTACGTGGGCCCGTATCAGCCCGTCCACGGTGAAGAGGGTGAGCTGGGTGGCGGCGGTGACCGCGCCGCGGCGCCCGTGGGCGGGGGCGGGTCCGGTCAGGCCCTGCGGGCCGTGGGCTTCGCGGATGCCGTCGAGGGTGAGGCCAGCGACGGGCGCGCCGAGGGCGTCGCCGAGGGCGGAGCCGAGGAGGGTGCCGCGGACGCGGCTGCGGAACTCCTGCTGCTCGACGCGGCCCCAGAGGCCGGTGACGATGCCCCGGCCGAGGGTACGGGCGGGTGCGGGTGCGGGGGCGGGTGCGGGCGAGGGGTCGGTGTCCGTGGCGGGGCCGGGGGAGGTGGTGCCGGGGCCGGAACCGGGGCCGGGCGCCGTACGGGGGCCGGGCGCCGGGCCGGGCCCAGGGCCGCGGGCGGTGGTGCCGGGGCCGGCGCCGGGTGCCTGGCCGGGGCCCGGCGCCGTACCGGCAGGGGTCCCTGCCGTGCTTCCGGGTGTCGCGCCGGGAGCACGGCCCGTATCGACCGTCGCCGTGCCGTACGGGTCGGCCTGTCCCGGGCCCCCGCCTCGCGCATCAGAACCGCCCGAGCCGTCCCTCGTGCCGTTCATACCGATCACTTCGTCCACCCCCGGCACCGCGCCCCCCGCTGACCACTCCACCCGACGTCCGACGTCCGACGTCCGGCACTCGCCACCCGTCCCGTCCCGCCGCGCATGCGAACCCGCACTGTAGTGGACAGCTTCGATCAAACCCGGAAGCGGTTCGCCGAGAACCCAGGAAGTGAGCAGAGATCGGCCAGAATGCGAACCCTCCCCGCGGCTGGTTTCGGGCGTCAGTCCAGGACCGGCAGCAGCTCCGGCAGGTGCCCGTCCGAGGCGCGTGCCGCGTCCTGCCGCTCCTGCGGCACCTCCCCGTACAGCGTCGTACGGGCCTTCGCGGGCCGCCCGGCCGCCTCCGCGACGGCGATCAGGTCCTGGATCGACTTGTACGAGCCGTAACTCGACCCCGCCATGCGCGAGATGGTCTCCTCCATCAGGGTCCCGCCGAGATCGTTCGCCCCGGACCGGAGCATCTCGGCCGCGCCCTCCGCGCCCAGCTTCACCCAACTCGTCTGGATGTTGGGGATGTGCGGGTGGAGCAGGATCCGCGCCATCGCCGTCACCGCACGGTTGTCGCGGACCGTCGGACCCGGCCGCGCGATGCCCGCCAGGTACACGGGCGCGTTGGTGTGGATGAAGGGGAGCGTCACGAACTCCGTGAAACCGCCGGTCTGTTGCTGAATCCGGGCCAGCGTGCGGAAATGGCCGAGCCAGTGACGGGGCTGGTCCACGTGCCCGTACATCATCGTGGACGAGGAGCGGATCCCGAGCTCGTGCGCGGTGGTGATGACGTCGATCCAGTCCGCCGTCGGCAGCTTGCCCTTGGTCAGGACCCAGCGGACCTCGTCGTCCAGGATCTCCGCCGCCGTGCCCGGGATCGAGTCCAGGCCGGCTTCTTTGGCCGCCGTCAGCCAGTCCCGTACGGACATCCCCGTGCGGGTCGCGCCGTTGACGACCTCCATCGGCGAGAAGGCGTGCACGTGCATGCCGGGGACCCGCTGCTTCACCGCCCGCGCGATGTCGAAGTACGCCGTCCCGGGCAGGTCCGGGTGGATGCCGCCCTGCATGCATACCTCGACCGCGCCGACGTCCCAGGCCTGGGCGGCCCGGTCGGCGACCTGCTCCAGGGAGAGCGTGTAGGCGTCGGCGTCCGTGCGGCGCTGCGCGAAGGCGCAGAAGCGGCAGCCGGTGTAGCAGACGTTGGTGAAGTTGATGTTCCGCGTGACGATGTAGGTGACCTCGTCGCCCACGACCGACGTGCGCAGGTCGTCGGCGATCCGGCACAGGGCGTCCAGGGCCGGCCCGTCCGCGTGCAGCAGGGCGAGGGCCTGCGCGTCGGTGAGCTTCGTCGGGTCGTCTGCGGCCTGCGCGAGCGCGGCCCGTACGTCGGTGTCGATGCGCTCGGGCACCATCCCGGGGGCGGCGATCTCCTTCAACGCCTCCCAGTCGCCGTAGACGTGGTCGAAGTCGTCGCGGCGATCACCGGTGCGGCCCTCGGTGTCGATGGTGGCGTGCAGATCGGTGCGCCCGTACGCGGTGAAGCCCTCGTCCGGCTCCTGCCAGGGCCGCCCCACGACCTGCGCCGACTCGTCCGCGAGCCCGCTCTCCGCGTCCGCCAGCGCCCGTACGTGCGGCAGCAGCCGGGGGTCCAGCCAGGGCTCGCCGCGCCGCAGGAACTCCGGATAGATGGTGAGGCGTTCGCGCAGCTCGAAACCGGCGGCGGCGGTGCGCTCGGCCAGCTCCTCGATGTGCGGCCAGGGGCGCTCCGGGTTGACGTGGTCGGGGGTCAGCGGCGAGACCCCGCCCCAGTCGTCGATGCCCGCGCCGATGAGCAGGGCGTACTCGGCGTCCACCAGGTTCGGCGGGGCCTGGATACGGGCGTTCGGGCCCAGGATGTGGCGGGCCACGGCGATGGCGGCGGCCAGCTCCTCCAGTTCCGCGTCCGGCATGCCGCGCATGGCGGTGTCCGGCTTGGCGCGGAAGTTCTGGACGATGACCTCCTGGATGCCGTGGTAGCTGCGCTGGATGCGGCGGAGCTCGAAGAAGGCGTCCGCGCGCTCCTCGTAGGACTCCCCGATGCCGATCAGGACGCCCGTGGTGAAGGGGACGTTGGACCGGCCCGCGTCCTCCAGCACCCGCAGCCGTACGGCCGGTTCCTTGTCGGGGGAGCCGTGGTGGGGGCCGCCGGGCTCGGACCACAGGCGGGTGGCGGTGGTCTCCAGCATCATGCCCATGCTGGGCGCGACCGGCTTCAGGCGCTGCAGGTCGGACCACGACATGACCCCGGGATTGAGGTGCGGGAGCAGCCCGGTCTCCTCCAGGACGCGGATCGCCATGGCGCGGACGTAGGCGAGGGTGTCGTCGTAGCCGTGCGCGTCGAGCCACTCGCGGGCCTCGGGCCAGCGGTCCTCGGGGCGGTCGCCGAGGGTGAAGAGCGCCTCCTTGCAGCCCATCGCCGCGCCCTGGCGGGCGATGTCGAGGACCTCGTCGGGGGAGAGGTACATGCCGTGGCCGCTCTTGCGGAGCTTGCCCGGCACGGTCACGAAGGTGCAGTAGTGGCACTTGTCGCGGCACAGGCGGGTGAGGGGGATGAAGACCTTGCGCGAGTACGTGATGACTCCGGGCCGTCCGGCGGCGTCCAGTCCGGCGTCCCTGACGCGTGCGGCGGAGGCGGCGAGGTCCCGGAGGGCCTCGCCGCGCGCCTGGAGGAGCACGGCCGCCTCGGTCGCGTCGAGCGCGACGCCGTCTCGTGCCCGCCGGAGCGCGCGGCGCATCGCGTTTTCGGTCGGAGCCTCACTCGGAGTGGTCATACGGCGAGCATACGATCCGACGTTCGGGCGGTGGTGTGGCTCGTGCTCAGGCTCGGGCTCAGGCTCATGTTCAGGCTCATGTTCAGGCTCATGTTCAGGCTCATGGGCGGTTTCCGGCTGGGCCATCCTGGCTCATCTCATCAACTCACCGGCGTTGACCAGCAGGGACTGGCCGGTTATCGCCCGCGCCCGGTCCGAGACGAGGAAGGCGGCGGCGTCCGCCACGTCCCCGTCGGTGGCGAGGTCGGGCAGCGCCATCCGCCGCGTCAGCCGGCCGTGCACCTCGGCCTCGGGAACGCCCTCCGTATGGGCGGTGAAGGTGACGAAGGCCTGCACGGGCGGGCCCCACATCCAGCCGGGCAGCACGGTGTTGACGCGGATCCGGTGCGGGCCGAGCTCGCGGGCCATGGAGTACATGGCGGAGGTCAGGGCGCCCTTGGAGGCGGCGTAGGCGGCCTGCTGCACCTCGTTGGGCGCGGCGACGGCGGACTGCGTGCCGATGATGACGACGGACCCGCCGCGCTCCTTGAGCGCGGGCAGACAGGCCCGGGTCATCCTCAGCGTCCCCAGCAGATTGACATCGAGGATCTGCTGCCAGGTCCCGAAGTCGGCGTCCTCCAGCCCCCCGAAGTACGAGTCCCAGGCGGCGACGTGCACGACGGCGTCCACGCCCCCGAACCGCTCCCGCGCGAGCGCGACGAGCGCCTCGCACTGCTGCTCGTCGGTGATGTCGGTGGCCCGGTGGGCGGTACGGACCCCTGCGGGGTCGATCTCGGCGGCGGTCTTGGCCAGATTCGCCTCGGTCCGCGCCCCGAGCACGGCGTTCCCCCCATCCCGCACGACGGTGGCGGCCACCTGATGCCCGAGCCCGGCCCCGACCCCGGAGACGATGACGGTCTTCCCTCGCAGCAGCATGACGCGCCTCCAGCAGCACGGGCTTACCTGACGGCCCGTCAGGCTACGGCGACGCCGCGACGATGTGAAGGGGCGGGGATCGGGTGCGCGCCGGGGTTCCGTCCTGGCTCCCCGCACCGGCGACGTCCGCGTGCGCCGACCGAGGACCCAACGTGGCCGTCCGATCGGCCCCGTAGCGCCGTCTGGCTGGCCTGCGTTGCGATCGGGGCCGGTGATCGCGGTCTGTTCAGTGTGGTGGTGAAATGGCGCGGAATGCGTTCAGGGCGGCGATGTAGTCCCTTCTGACGCCATCGGAGTTCTCCAACTTCTCCATCTCGCGCTGTGCTGCGTCGCTCAGCCTCAGCTCGGGGCGCGGGCTGAGCCCGAGAGGTCGGACCATGTGTTGACGTTCCGTCACATTTTGATCACCCTGGTGTGGAGCGATTCGACGCGAGGGGACGCCAAGGGCAGGCCTTGACGAGTGCGGGTCGCGGGGTGGCGGCTGCCGTGCCGCGCTCGGGGCGTGCACGTGCGCCGCCGCCGCCGCCCGCAGGTTCATGTCCCCAGCCCGCTGCATCGGCGAGTTAGGGCTGAGGCCACCGAGCTCTCTCCCACATGGCTTCAAAATCATTTCGGGACACGATGAAGGCAGAAAAATCAGGCTGCGCTGAAACCTCTTCGATCGGGCCGACCGGAATTTCACCGAGTCCAATCTCTCTGGACTCATGCCATTCGTCGGACTTCAGAATCCGGCCGTCGCGGTACACGTGAACCTTTCGCACTTCGTACCCATCGCAGCCGATTTCGCTGTAGATTGCAACGGGGTCGGACTCGAAGTCGTGATGCCAATAAACTTTCCAATACTGCATGCCCTAGCTCTTCCCATGGCTGACGATTCGTCCACTCACGTCCAAAGGTCCGTCATTAAGTACAACGTACACGTCTGGTCGCTCAACCGAGCGCATGACCTCCAGGCCACGGACATCGACTTCTATGAAGTAGCCGAACTTGTTTCCAGCCCAAGGGACCCGCAGGAACGCTGCCGAAAGCTGGCCGAGTGTCTTTGTTCCTGGGATGATGTCGGAAAGGTATTGGCCATCCCCGAATCGTGCGTCTTTCGGGTTGTGCTCCTTGATCGACGCCCTGAGCTCACCGCTCTCTCTGATCCCGTTATATCCATCCTCGTTTGTGTAGTGGTACAGAGTGCTGAGTTCTTCTTCTGGAACTCGCTCCACTCGGTATTTGCATTCGTCCGGAGTCAGGCCGAGAGAGTCCGACCACGTGTGGGGGTTGTGGACGTACGTGGCCGGGTTGGGGGCGGGCGTGAGGCCCAGGGGGTCCGGGGTGAGGTAGCGGGCTGTTTCGGGGTCGTACGTGCGGAAGTAGTTGTGGTGGAGGCGCGACTCGGGGTCAAAGTACTGGCCCGGGAAGCGGAGGGGGGTGTAGGCGGTGGCGTTGCGGGTCCAGGTGGTGGAGCCCCAGAGGGTGGAGCGGGCGCGCCAGGCGATGGTGCCGGACTCGTCGATCAGTTCTCTGGGGGTGCCGATGAGGTCCGTGACGATAGCGAAGAAGCGGTCGTCCGTGGTGCCGAGGACGCGTTCCGCCTGGGTGAGGGGGTGCAGGCCGTGGTGGGTCCAGGTGAGGGTGACCGGGCCCGCGGTCTCCTCGCAGAGGGTGGTGCCGTCCCAGGTGAAGAGGACCTCTTCCGCGACGTCGCCGGTGGGCGTGAGGCGTTGTTTGGCCGTGCGGCGGGAGAGGGCGTCGTAGCGGTAGCGCCAGCGCGTGCGGTCGGGGGTGGTGACCCCGGTCATGCGGTCTTCCGCGTCCCACTCGTAGTGCCAGGTGTCCGGCTTGCGGGAGAGGCGGGTCTGCCGGCGTCGGACGACCCGGCCGAGAGCGTCGTACTCGTAGCGGATCGAGCCGGCTCGGGTGATGCGGGTGCCGGTGTACGCGCGGTCGCCCCGTGCCTCGGCGCCCGGATGGCTGGCCGGCCACGAGGCGGAGGTCTGGTTGCCGGCGTCGTCGTAGGCGTAGCGCTCCGACCAGTCGGCGGCGTCGACCGCGGTGACCCGGGCCGCCGCGTCCAGGGTGAAGGCGCGCGGCCCCGCGAGCGCGTCGTCGATGGCCGTGAGGGCGCCGTCGGCGCGGTAGCTGTAGCCGCGGCGCTGGAGGGTGCGGCCGTCCTGGCCGACGAGGTGCTGGTCGGTGAGGCGCCCGAGCGGGTCGTACGCCTGCACCAGGGCGAGGTCCGCGCCGATGGTGCGGTTCAGTTCCCGGCCTGCGGCGTCCCGTTCGAAGGTCAGGGTGCGGCCCGATGCATGGAGGGCGCTGCGGCGGCCGGCCGCGTCGTAAGTCCACTGGGACCGGGCCCCGGCTGGGGTGGTGCGGCCCGCCCTGCGGCCCGCGTCGTCGTAGGTGTGGGTGAGCGTGCGTCCGTCGACCGTCTCCGAGACGACGCGCCCGAACGGGTCCCGTAGCAGCGTCAGCGTGGTGCCGTCCGGCGAGACGGCCCGGGCGAGCTCGTCGAAGGTGTCGTACTCGTAGGACGTGATGCCGTCCGCCGTCTCCTTGCGGAGCAGCTGGGAGAGGGCGTCGTGCGTGTAGGTGGTGGTGGCGCCGAGTGCGTTCGTACGGGACACCAGGCGGCCCGCGGCGTCGTACCCGTAGGTCAGGGTGCGGCCGTCGAAGTCCGTCTCCGTGACCAGCCGGCCCGCCGCGTCGTAGGCGTAGTCCCACGTCAGGCCCTGGGGGTTGGTCACCCGCGTCAGCCGTAGTTCGGTGTCGTGGGTGAAGGTGTAGCGGACGCCGTCCGGGCCGGTGCGGGAGGTGAGGAGGTCGAAGTCCCCGTACTCGGAGAGCGTCACTCCGCCTTGCGGGTCGGTATGGGTGGTGCAGTTGCCCTCGCCGTCGTACGTCCAGGACTCCGTGTTGCCGTCGGGGGTGTCCCGGCGGAGCAGGCGGCCTTCCACGCTCCAGGTGAGGTGGGTGGTGTGGCCGAGGGGGTCGGTGATGGCGGTGGGGCGGCCGAAGGAGTCGCGGGTGTAGCGGGTCGTCGCTCCCAGGGGGTTGGTGACCTCGATGACGAGGCCTGCTGGGTCGCAGCGCACCGTGGTGACCGCGCCCAGCGGGTCCGTTACCGAGGCGAGGTGGCCGCGGGTGTCGTAGGTGAAGTGGTTCGTGGTTCCTGCCGGGGCAGTGGCGCAGGTGCGGTTGCCGTGGGCGTCGTACGTTGACTGCGTGACCCGGCCGTCCGGCTGGATCACCGTGACCGGCAGGCCCAGGGCGTCGTACTCCGCCCGTACTTCGCGACCGTCGGGGCGGACGACCGTGGTGAGCCGTCCCTGCTCGTCGTAGACGTAGCGGGTCGTGTGGCCCAGCGGGTCGGTGCGGGTCAGCAGGCGGTTGTACGCGTCGTGGTTGAGATGGGTGGTGGCGCCGGTCGGGTCGATCTCGGCGGTGATCTGAGCGCGGTCGTTGACCAGGTAGCGGGTTTCGTGCCCGTGGGAGTCGGTGTAGGTGGTGAAGCCGTCCCCGTAGGTGAAGCGGACGTTGAGGTGGCCGTTGGTGCCGGACTGGGCGGTGCAGCGGTGCTGATCGTCGTAGACGTAGTCGAAGTGGCGGCCGTTGGTATCGGTCCAGGAAGTGATCCGGCCGAGTGCGTCGTAGCCGAAGCGCAGGGGTCGGCCGGAGGAGTTGGTGACGTGGGTGAGGTGGCCGTCCGTGTACGCGTAGCGGAGCACCTCGGTGCCGTCGGCGAGGGCGAGGCCGGTTATTCGGCCGTCCGATGAAGTGAGGTGTACCTGATAGCCGCCGCTGTGGGACAGGGCGGTCGGCGTGCCGGACTCGTCGTATTCGAAGGAAATCCAGGCGCCGTTGCGGTCGTCGAGCTGGGTGATCAGGCCCTCGTCCGTGAAGTGGCGGACGTGGCCGGACTCGGGGTCGGTGACCGTGTATCCGTCGTCCGCGTCGCGGGTGAGGGGCCAGCGCTGGCCGTGGCCGGGGAGTACGCAGACGCCGCCCGGCTCGGGGTGCGGGTAGGCGAGCAGGCTGCCGTCCTCGCGTACGAGGATCACGCCTTCCTCGTCGATCTCCAGGCGCTGGTCGACGGTGGAAGACCAGGTCGGGCCGAACCAGCGGCCCGCGCGGTACGAGGACTCGAAGGTCCGGGTGAACACGAGCGGCAGCGAGCCCGGGAGGACCAGGTCGGTCTGCGGCAGGACCATCCGGCCCGTGGCCACGTCGACCGGGTCGCCCTTGCACTCCAGGTCCGCCTTGCGGCGGGCCGCTGCCTCGGCTTCGGCCTTCGTGGCCGCCCGCGCGGCCTCCTTGTTCGCCGCGCTGCCCGCCGCGTTGTCGGCGAATCGCATTCCGGCTCGGGCGGTGCCGAAGCCCTTGGTGCCGACGGCATCGGGGAGGAGGCGGCCCCAGAATTCGCTGGGGTCTTTCAGGAAGCTGTCGATCAGCGGGCCGGGGATGCGTTCGGGGTGGGAGGCGGTGGAGATGAGGCCGGCCAGTGTCATGTTGACGTTCTGCTGGAAGTCGGCCGGGTGTGTGAGGTTGTAGGGGTCGAACGGGTTCAGGCCGCGTGCGAAGTTCAGCGTTCCCGCTGTGCCCTTGGCGACGCCGCCCGCGAAGTGGTTGAGCTCGACCAGTTCCGAGCCCGCGTAGTCGGTGATCGAGGCGAGTAGTCGCTCTGTCGGCGGGGGTGTGGCGGGGGCGTGTTCCATGGCGGCTTTGAGGGTGCGCTCGGCCGTCGTGGCGGCCTCGTCGCGTTGCCTGCGGGCCTCGTCCAGGATCTCCTTGGCCCGTTTGCGGGCGGCTTCACCCGGGTCGGCGCCCTCCACCGGCTTCGGGCCCGGATCGCGGCCAGACTTCGAGGCCGCCTCGTAGGCATCCTCCCTTTCGAGGTGGGCGGCGTGGGCCTCCTTCGACGCCTTCACCGCCGCCTTGTAGAGCTCGATGGCCTCCTGGGCCTGCTTCTGTGCCCACTCCACCGTCTCCGCGTACCGGGTGAGAGCGCCGCCCGCCGACTCGCACGCGTCGGAGGCGTGCAGCCACTCGGTGGGGTGCATCGCGAACTTCTCGCGGAACGCGTCGGCGGCCTGGCCCTTCCACCGGCCGGAGTCGAGGGCTTTCATGCCCTGGCCGACCCGCTCGAAGGCCGCCTGGAAGTCCGTGAAGTGCTTGGCCGTCTCGCGGATCGCCGACGAACTGCCGTGGATCAGCTCGTTGGCCTGCTCACTTTGGCCGAGCTCCTGCTCCCGTACGCAGACACCGAGACGGGAGGCCAGTCCGTCGCCGAAGTCCTCGACCTTGTCCGCCCAGCCGTGCGCGCCGGCACGGTCGAGAACGCCACCGACCTCGTCGGTGACCCTGTCGACGCCGTGACCGATGACCTCCCTGGCGGAATCGACCTTCTCCTCGATCTTGTCGAGACCCCTGTCGACCAGGCCGCCCCAGTCCGTCATCAGCCCTCACCCCCACCCGGCTGTGCCTGCGTCTCGGCGACCGCCGCCTCGGGTGCCGGGCCGACCATGTCGACCACCACGGCGTCCATCTCGTCCCGCAGTCCTGCGGCGTCGACTACCTGATTGGGCAGGAAGATGTCGGAGGTGTTCACGTCGCGGACCGCGCTCTTCCAGGCCTCGTTGCCGTTCGCCGAGGCCCGCTCGAAGGACTCCGGGCTGTAGTCCGCATCCCTGATCTGGGTGATCGGATTGTCGGCGAAGACCTCGCCCCAGTTCTTGTCGATGACGTCCTGTTCGGAGGCATACGGATTGCCCAGCGCCGCGTTCGTCACGACCTTGAAGCTGCCCTGGATGTACTGGTCCTGCTCGTACATCACGCCCGCCGACAGGCCCACCTTCGCGGCGAACGCGTTCCCCTGCTGCACCAGCGACCGCACCCCCCAGCCCCAGCGCTCGCAGAACGTGCCCAGCGTGGACGTCAGACCCTCGTGCCCGGTCTCCATCCCCGTGAGCCCCAGATCGGTGAAGCCGCCGCCCATGCTCGCCGTGCCCACCGACCCGAGCTCCTTCAGCTCCGCCAGGCTGTCCGTGATGCCCTTCGCGATCTGCCCCAGCGCCTGCTTCGAGACATCGAGATCCGCCCCGTCCCCACTCACGCGGCCACCTCCCCGTCCAGGGCGACAGCGTCCGGCACGATCCCGCGCATCGGCGGGAACGTCATGCCGTCCGGCCCCGCCGCGTCGAGCGCGACCCCGCACGGAAAGTCCACCGCCGGTATCACCTCGTCCAGCAGCCGCGCACCGGTGATCCGCCGGTACGTCCACTCCCGGTCGCCCTCGTCCCGAGCTACGGCGAAGCGACTCAGCGCCTCCTCGTCGGAGAACGCGCAGATCCAGTCCAGACCGCCGAGTTGGGCCGTCCAGAGACCGCCCCGCTCGTCCATCGGCACGAGCACCACCCGGCTACGGAAGTCCGCCAGCCGTTCCAGTACCGTTTCCCGCGCCGCCACCACCGGATCGGCAGCCGCGCGCTCAACGGCATCGGCCCGCAGCCGGCCCCACTCCTCGTCGAACCCCACCCTGAACTCCCCCCGGCGCACCGCGACTCGGCCTCGACCGAACCGGCGCCCACCCCATGCGTCCTGATCGAACGAACTTTTGCACGCTGTGGCGGAGTTGACGAACTTTACTGTTCGGTAGCGCACATATCGAGCCAATCGAGCCGAGCGTTCGCTTCCGGCGGGGATGGAGATCAGGCCTCTGATGAGCGGGTTGCTCGCCGGGTGCCAGCCGATACCGCGCCGCGTGCAGCCATTGCAGAAGCAATAGCCGCCGACCCGTCAGCGACCCCCGTGCTCCGCCAGCGCAGCGCCCAGGCGGGTGACGCCCTCGGCGATTTCGGCCGGGGAGTGCGTCGTGAAGGACAGGCGGAGGGTGCGGGCGTCGGGGGCGGCCGCGTAGAAGGGGGCTCCCGGGACGAAGGCGACGTCGTGGGCCACGGCCGTCTTGAGGAGGGCCGTCGCGTCGTGGTCCTCGGGCAGGCGGGCCCAGACGAACATGCCGCCCGCGGGCAGGTTCCACTCGCAGTCCGCCGTGAGGGTCCGGCTCAGGGCCGTGTGCAGGGCGTCGCGGCGCTCGCGGTACGCCGCGCGGACCGTGGTTATGTGCGCGTCCAGGTCCACCGTCGCGAGGTAGTGCGCCGCGGCCAGCTGGTCCACCGTGGACGTGTGCAGGTCCGCCGCCTGCTTCGCGACCACCGCTGCCCGGCGCAGCGCCGCCGGTGCCCGGAGCCAGCCCAGCCGCAGCCCCGGCGCCATGACCTTCGAGAAGCTGCCGAGCAGGGCCGTACGGTCCTCCGCTCCCGCATGGGCCGCGAGCCACGGGACGTCGGACCCCTCGTAGCGGAGGTCCCCGTACGGATCGTCCTCCACCAGCCACAGCCCGAGGCGCGCCGCGATGCCCGCGACCGCCGCCCGGCGGGCGGCCGGCAGGGTGCGTCCCGTCGGGTTCTGGAAGGTGGGGACGGTGTAGAGCAGTTTCGGCCGCTCCCGCGCGACGATGTCCGCCAGCGCGTCCGGGACGATCCCCTCCTCGTCGCAGGGCACGGCCACCACCCGCGCCCCGGCCAGCCCGAAGCACTGGAGCGCCGCGAGGTAGGTGGGGTTCTCGACCAGCACCACGTCACCGGGTTCGATCAGGGTGGTGGTGATGAGGGTGAGGGCCTGCTGGGAGCCCGAGGTGATGAGGACGTCGTCCACGCCGGTCGGCAGGCCGCGCGCCGTGGCCCGGGCCGCGACGGCCGCGCGGAGTTCCGGCGCGCCCTCGGTCGTCGAGTACTGGAGCGCGCGCCGCGCCGACACCGCGAAGGCGGCCTCGTACGCCGCCCGCAGGCCCTCGGTGTCGAAGAGTTCGGGCGCGGGGAGGCCGCCGGCGAAGGAGATGATCCCGGGGCGTTCGGTGAGCGCGAGGATCTCGCGTACGGGGGAGCCCTCCACCGAGGTGGCGCGGGCGGCGAACGCGGGAGGCGGCGACGTAACGGCGGCGGTGGACGCGGCGGTGGACGCGGCGGTGGCGGGGGCGGCGGGCACGGAGGCAGCGGGCACGGGGGCTCCTCGGGGAGACGGGTCCGCGCATCGTAGTCAGGGAAAGTTGTAGACGGCATGTATATATCAGAGGGTGGACGGCTGGTTCCCGAACGCGCCCGCGCCCTCGCTATCTGACGCCACATCAGCTAGACCGTCCCCATGACGACAGGAGAGCAGCAGCGACAGCAGCAGGACCCGCAGCCGGACACCCGCGTCGACGACTACGCCGGGCTCGCGGCCGTCGGCCCCTACGGCGTCCGCCCGGGCCACGCGCTGATCACCATGGTGGAACCGCACCCGGGTCACGAGTACGCGTACAACCGCTGGTACGAGGACGACCACTACTACGCCGGCGCCATGGCCATGCCCTGGATGTACGCGGGCCGCCGCTGGGTGGCCACCCGCGAGCTCCAGGAGCTGCGCTATCCCGAGAAGTCGGCCGTCGCCCAGCCGGTCACCGCGGGCTGCTACATATCGACGTACTGGGTCACCGAGGGCCGCTACGACGAGCACATGAAGTGGACCGTCGGCATCAACAAGCGCCTGAACCGCGACGGCCGGGTCTACCAGGACCGCACCCACGTCTTCACGGCCTTCCAGGACCACGCGGCCACCGTCTACCGCGACGGCGCCGCCGGCCCGCGGGACTTCCACGCCCTCGACCATCCGTACGCCGGGCTCGTGGTCCAGGTCGTCGACGCCGACGGCCCCGAGCAGCGGGCGGAGTTGCTGGAGTGGCTGCGCTCACGCGCCCTGCCGAAGCGGCTGCACGGCTCCCCGGCCGCGATGGTGACGGTCTTCCGGCCCGCGCCGCTGCCCGGCGACCGGATGACGTACGTCAAGCAGGTGGAGGGGGTCGACACCCGGCTCACGCTGCTGTGGTTCCTGGAGGAGGATCCCCGGACCTGCTGGGACCGCTTCCAGGGGCTGGACGCGGAGGTCGCGGAGGCGGGGGTGGGGCGGGTGGAGTTGGTGGCGCCGTTCATCCCGACGGTGCCGGGGACCGACCGCTACGTCGACCAGCTTCGCTGACCGGCTCGGCTGACCAGGAGCGGGTACGGGGGCATGGCCGAGCCCCCTCGGCCAAGACGGCGGGCCGGTCGAGAGGGCTCCAGTCAGTGGTGCAGGTGGTGCTGGCTGTGCAGGTGATGCAGGTGATGCAGGTGATGCAGGTGATGCAGGTCGTACGAGGGGTGAGGGCCAGACGGTTGGGACGCGCCGTGATCTTCAGGCGAGGCGTCCCAGCCGGCCCTCGGTGACGTCGGCGACGAACGAGGTCCAGGAGCCGGGCGCGAAGGTGAGGGACGGACCGTCCTGCACCTTCGAGTCGCGGACGGCGATGGCCTCCATGACGGGGGACTTGACCTCGACGCAGGCGCCGTTGGCGGAGTAGGAGGACTTGATCCAGTTGTCCGTGGCGCCCTGGTGAATAGCCATGTTTCTCTCCGGTGAGCGAGTAGTTCCGGTGTCGTGTCGGCCATTGCTCCGGCTGACCTGATCGACGCTACCCGCAGCTCCTGACGGGTGAAGGAACCATTCACCCGACCGAGTGGCATATTCAATTCAGCCTTCTGTGGCCGGGGAGCGGCGGTGTACGGTACCGGCCCCTTCACCGCGCGCCCGGCGCGTCACGCCCCCGTTTGCGCCTATTGCAACTATTGCGCCCATCGCCTCCATTGCGTTTATTGCCCCGTTATTCACCCTTCTCCGCATACTCGTTGATGATCGCGGAGATGAACTGCTGGGTCTGGTCGACGTTGAGGGCCTGCGCGCGCAGGTGCTCGTACATCACGCTGTACTTCTGGACGTCGTTGGCCTTCTCCAGGTACAGGTCGCTCGTCACGCCCTCGATGTAGACGACGGTCGAGTCGGACGCGTCCGGGAACTCGAGGATCGCGTACTGGCCGTTGACACCCGGATGCGCGCCCAGCGAGAAGGGCATCACCTGCACCGTGACGTGCGGCTGTTCCGACTGCTCTATCAAGTATTCGAGCTGCCTGATCATCAACTGTGCGTCGCCCACCCGCCGGCGCAGTGCGGCCTCGTCGATGACCGCCCACAGGCGCAGCGGCCCGAGTTCCGGGTTGTTGTTGTCCGTCTCGGAGAGCCGCTTCTGGCGGTGCATCCGGACCTGGACGCGCTTGTCCACGTCGGCCGGAGCGGTCTCCGGCCACGCGCCGCGGACGAGGGACTGGGCGTACTCCGTGGTCTGGAGCAGCCCCGGGATCACGAGCGGCTCGTACGTGCGCAGGCTGGCGGCGTCCGTTTCCAGGCCGATGTAGACGCTGTACGGGATGTCGCCGAAGGCGTGCCACCAGCCCTGCTGGCGGGAGTCCTTCGCCATCTGCATGAGGGAGTCGATGAGCCGGCGGTCCTCGACTTCGTATACGTCGCACAGATCGCGGACGTCGCGCTGGCTGATGGAACGGCGGCCGTTCTCCAGTCGGCTGATCTTCGACTGGGAGACGAGGAGGCGCTCGGCGACCTGTTCGGCCGTCATGCCCTTGTCCTCGCGGAGCTTGCGCAACTCCATTCCCAGTCGGCGGCGTCGGACGGTGGGATTGACATTGGACGCCACGTGAACGGCACCTCCGCCTTCTTCTGTCGTGTTCTCTGTCGTGTTTCTCTGTCGTGCAGCAGCTGTCTCTCTGCGTGTCTGATGTTGAGCAGACTGCCACCGAAGCGGGCGGCGCCGCTGGGGAACGGCTGGGAAAACACAGACGCGCGGGGCGGCGGGGTCGGCGAACCGGCCCCGCCACCCCGCGCGCTGGCGGCTCCCGAACCGGGTCCTCGCGGACGTCGGTCACGGCGATGGCGTTGCGATGGAGCTGTGTGGACCCGGGGGTCCGAGCCTGTTACTGCGGGTGGATCAGTGCGCGGCCGCGCGGGCCATCGCACCGGTCCGGCGCGGCTGCAGCGGGACGCTGCTCGCCGTGGCCCGGGCCGGCGGTGCCGGTGCGCGGTCACGGCGTGGCTGGGCGGCCACACCGTTCTGGACGTCCATCACGGCATGCGCCACGAGTCCGCCCATCGGGTCGTGCCGGATCAGATCCCGCAGCCGGGACCTGGACGACCGCCCCTCGTTGCCGGGGTACAGGTGCTTGCCGAGTCCGACCGCGTGGGCCAGTGCGGCGAGCGCCGCGGTCCGCGGGTCCGGCGGTACGCCGGTACGGATCGCACTGTCGAGCCGGGCTCGGATCTCCCGGCTGATCTCCGTGTCCGTTGCCTGGTAGCGAGTTGTCGGCAACACCCCGCACATCTGTCCCGCGACGGCATGGACCATGCCGCAGCGCTCCAGATGAGCGAGGTAAATCTGACGGAGTCCCAGTCGGGGTCCGCCGATCCAGTGGACGGCCCGTACCGGGCTGCCGCGCCTGCGCAGCAGTTCCAGTGCGGAGTCCAGAGTCGGATCTCCTGTCGGCCGTGGCATCACCACGGCGATACGATCCCCATCAGGGGCTATCCGTCCTGCCAGAGCCAGCTCCACTAGCTGTGCCCCGGCCAGGCCGAGGTCGAGCGACTGCGGCTGCGCCGTGGTACCCGTGGCCGGGTCCAAGGCGAGCAGCAGAAGCTCCTCCGGAATTGTTCTGCGGCTCCTGCCCATCCATGCCTCCCCGCGTGGATGAGTGACAGGGTGACGCCTCTCACATTCATCTGTCGAGAGCGCGTGGCCGCTTTGTGGGGGAACCCGCAGCTATGTCGTTCTCGTCTAGCACGGGGGCGATGCCCCCGAGACGGGACACTGTTAGACATTCGGACAGCCGGACGTGGCGGCGATGGAGGAGGAACGGTGGCGGGCGAGTCCCCCGACAAGTCGGTAGATGAAGGAGCGCCGGGGGCGGCGGAGTCGTCCGCGGGGCGCGATCCGAGGCTGTCGGTGTTCCGGCCGAGGGATCCTGAGAGCGGTGTGGCTGGCGCGGGTGTCGCCGGCGCGGGTAGCGCTGGCGCTGGCGAAGCCGAAGCTGCGGTCGAAGCCGAAGCCGAAGCCGTGGTCGCCGTTGAGGCCGAGGCCGAGGTCGAGGTCGAAGCCGAGGTCGAAGCCGGCGAGCCGGATGCGCTGCGGGAGGCGGTGGCCGCCTGGGTCGCCGGGACCGAGGAGCCTGCGGATACCTCCGGACGGGTGGAATCGGACGCCGATGCCGAGGTCGCATCGGGCGAAGCCGTGGATTCCGCTGCCGCGAAGCCTGCCGACAGCGAGCGCACAGCGGTGTTCCGTGCGGTGAAGCCGGACGTCGTGCCGACGGCCGAGGCCGCCGCTTCTGTTGCTCCCGCCAGTGAGGCCGATTCTGATTCCGTTTCTGATGCGGCTCCGGCCGTTGAAGGCGAGCCGGTGGCTGAGGCCGAGGAGTCGGCGGACAGCGAGCGCACTGCGGTGTTCCGTGCGCTGAAGCCGGATTCCGCTTCTGCTTCTACGCCGGCTCCCGCGGCGGAGCAGTCGAAGCCTGCGGTCGAGGAGCCGGTCGACAGTGAGCGCACTGCGGTGTTCCGTGCGGTGAAGCCGGTTTCGGGCTCCGCTGCTGCCGCTGCTGCTGCCGCTGGTGCATCCGCGTCGGCTGCGGCTGTTGAGCAGGAGCCTGCGGCTCCCGCTGTGGAGCAGTCGAAGCGCCCGGTCGAGGAGCCCGTCGACAGTGAGCGCACGGCTGTGTTCCGTGCGGTGAAGCTGGATGCCGCTGCTGCTTCCGCTTCGGCTCCGGTCGGCGAGTCGCAGCCCGCGGTCGAGGAGCCGGTCGACAGTGAGCGCACGGCTGTCTTCCGGGCCCCCAAGCCGGATTCCGTTTCTGGGCAGTCGGGCGACAGCGAGCGCACCGCCGCCTTCCGTGCCGTGAAGCCGGACACCGCCAAGCCGGACACCGCCAAGCCTGCGGCGCCGGTCGAGCGGCCCAAGCCCAGTACGTTCGTGCCGCTGCGTACCGACGTCGGCGCGCCCAAGGCCCAAGCAGGACCGCCGTCACAGTCACAGTCACAGCCGAGGGCCTCGGCTGCCGCCCCCGCTGCCGCCGACGAGCGGGCGGAGCGGGCGGAGCGGGCGGAGCGTGCCGAGCGGACCACCCAGCAGCCGCTGCCGCCCAAGCCGCCGCTCGACATGCTGGCGGACCTCACGAACAACCCGCCCCCGCCGCCGAGCCCCCTGCGCACCGCGATCCGGCGGTTCAAGATCTACGCCCCGCTCGTCGCGCTCCTCGCGATCATCCTCGCCGTCGTCCAGCTGGTGCGCCCGCTGCCCGAGCCGAAGCTCGTGATGACCGCGAAGTCCTCGTACACCTTCGGCGGCTCCAAGCCGCAGCTGCCCTGGCCCGCCGAGGGCCAGGCCTACATGGCCGCCGCCGGCCTCGGCACGCTCGGCCAGTCCGGCGAGCAGAAGCCCGTGCCGATCGCGAGCGTCACCAAGTCGATGACGGCGTACATCATCCTGCGCGACCACCCCATCAAGAAGGGTGAGCAGGGCCAGATGATCGACGTCGACAAGACGGCCGAGACCGAGGGCAAGAAGAACGACTCGGTCAACAACGAGTCCACCCTCGACACGGTGAAGGAGGGCGACAAGATCTCGGAGTACGACGCGATCGCCGCCCTCATGATCCCGTCGGCCAACAACATCGCGCGGCTGCTCGCGCGCTGGGACTCCGGTTCCCAGGAGGCGTTCGTCAAGAAGATGAACGACACCGCCAAGGAACTCGGCATGACCAAGACCACGTACACCGACCCGTCGGGTCTGGACGCGACCACGGTCAGCACCGCCGAGGACCAGGTGAAGCTGGGCCTGAAGCTCGTCGAGATCGAGACCCTGCTGGAGATCACCAAGAAGCCCTACTGGGACGACCCGTCGGGCAAGCGCTGGCGGAACTGGAACGGCCTGGTCCCGTACAACGACTCGCTGGGCATCAAGACCGGTACGACGACCAAGGCGGGCGGAAACCTCCTCTTCGCCGCCCAGAAGAAGGTCGGCAACACCAACCAGCTGATCGTCGGTGCCGTACTCGGCCAGCACAAGTCGCCGATCATCGACAGCGTGCTCGCCGCGAGCAAGCAGCTGATGATCGCCACCCAGAAGGCCCTCGAAGGCGCACCCGTCGTGAAGAAGGGTGACGTCGTGGGGTACGTGGACGACGGACTCGGCGGCCGGACCCCGGTCGTGGCCACCGCCGACGTGCAGGCGGTCGGCTGGGCCTCGCTGACCGTCGACGTCAAGCTCGGGGACGGCGGCGGCAAGCTGCCGCAGACCGCGACGGCCGGCACCGAGGTCGGCCTGCTGACGGTCGGCGAGGGCGCCAGCCAGGTGAAGGTGCCGGTGGCCCTGAAGAGCGATCTCGCCGCGCCCGGCATCGGGAGCAAGCTGACGCGCGTCGGCTGACATCCGGTGAGAGCGTGGATCCGGCGCCCCGGGCAACCCCGGGGCGCCCGGGCGCGTCTTGGCACCCGGTACGTGCGTGCGTACGGGTGTGGACTCATGTGTGGGGAGGGCGGCAGTGACCACCGCTGAGCAGCAGGGCCGGCGACGCGAGGAAGCAGCCACCCCATCGGCCGATGGCGCTGTCGGTGCTGTCGGCACCGCCGACGTCAGTGCCGCCGACGCCGCCCCCGCCGCCAGCAGCTCCGCGGTGCCCGAGCCTCCCGCCCCCGCCCCCGCCGCCACACGGCCCCCCGGCTTCGCCCCGGCCGGTCTCGCCCGGGCCGGTCTTGACCGGGCCAGGCGCCACCCCGTGGCCGTGGCCACCTTCCTCGCCGCGGTGCTGCACGTCGTCTGGTTCTTCAGCTTCGCCAACAGCGGCGGCGACCTCGCCGCGCAGGACGCGTGGGCCGAGTTCGTGGGCCGCCATCCCGATTCGGCGTACAACCTCGCCTGGTACGGCGGCATGCACCCCGTCTCGTACAGCGTGGTCTCGCCGTACCTCATGCACATGCTCGGCGTGCGGACCACGATGATGATCGTGGGCACCGTCTCGGCCGGCCTGTTCGCGCTGATCATGACCCGCTGCCGCGGGGCCGTGCGCGAGCCCCTGTGGCCCGCCCTGGCCGGGGTGTACGGGCTGCTGTGCAACGCCCTCTCGGGCCGCGTCACCTTCGGCCTCGGCGTGATGTTCGCGCTCGGCGCGGTCGCCGCCGTCTTCTGCTGGCCCCGCAAATGGGCGGAGCGGCGCTGGGCCAAGGCCGCGGTGGCTGCCCCGCTGGCCGGCCTCGCGACCGCCGCCAGCCCGGTCGCCGGGCTCTTCCTCGGGGTGATCGCGGCCGCACTGTTCCTGAGCCGGCGGCGCCCGGGTGCGTACGCGCTCGGGCTGGCCCCGGTGGCCGTGGTCGGGCTCTCGGCCTGGCTGTTCCCCTTCTCCGGGACGCAGCCGATGAAGCTCGGCTCGGCCGGTCTGCCGTTCGTGTTCGCGCTGCTGATCCTGTTCCTCGTACCGAGGCGGTGGAAGACCGTCCGGATCGCCTCGGCCGTCTACGCCCTCGGGGTCTTCCTGACCTGGGTGATCGACTCCCAGGTCGGTTCGAACGTCACCCGGATGGTCATGCTGTTCGGCGGGGCCGTACTGATCGCCGCCCTCCCGTACGAGGTCCCGCGCGCGCGGCGCTGGTACGGCGTGCTGCTCGCCTTCATCGGGCTGAACGCCTGGATCACCGCCAACAGCATCACGGACATCGTCCGCACCACCCCCGTGGCCGCCTGGAACCGGGAGCTGGCCCCGCTGATCGACCAGTTGCAGAAGGCGGGCGCCGACCGCGGCCGGGTCGAGGTGGTCCCGGCCAGCAGCCACCGCGAGTCCTCCGCCTTCCCCTCGTACGTGAACCTCGCACGCGGCTGGAACCGGCAGGCCGACCTGGAGCGCAACCCGCTCTTCTACGACGACACCCTCACCGCCGACAGCTACCGGGCCTGGCTGGAGCGCTGGGCCGTGCACTACGTGGTGCTGCCCGCCGACAAGCCCGACTCGGGCGGGGAGGACGAGGCGAAGCTGGTGCGCGAGGGGGTCCCGTACCTCCAGCAGGTCTGGGGCGACGCGAACTGGCAGCTGTTCAAGGTGCACGAGCCGACGGACCTGGTGTCCGGACCGGCGACCGTGGTGCGGGCGAGCGCCGACCGGCTGGTCATCGACGTGAAGCAGGCCGGGCGCGTGCTGGTGCGGGTCCCGCACTCGCCGTGGCTGGGGCTGGTCGACGGGGCCGGGAAACCGGTGCCGCCGCCGCAGGAGACCTTCGCCTCGAAGGCGCGGGGTGACGGGAGCGGGACGGGGAGCGCGCTGCGGAAGGACTACGCGAACACGGCCGGGTGCCTGTTCAAGGCCGCTCCGGACGGGACCGGCGACGTGTGGACGGAACTGCTGGCGCCGGCGCCGGGGGAGTACCGGGTGGCGGCGAAGTACCAGCTGCCGCGGGGGACGCCCTGCCCGGAGGACCTGGTCCACCAGACGCTGGGGCAGCCGAAGCGGTCGGCTCCGCCGCGTCCGTGACAGGCGGGTCCGGGTGCGTTGGTCCGGGTGCGTTGGTCCGCATATGTGCATACGATCCCAGTAGTCCGATTGGGTGCTTCCCGAGGGAGTTGACGACGGGATGAACAAAGAGCAGAAGCGGGACGTCCGGGCGGCCATCGCGAAGGCGCAGGAGCAGGCGCAGGTGCCGCGTGCTCCCGGTCACGGCTTCGACGGTCCGGTACGGAGCAAGGTCAAGGGCGGACTGCACACGAAGGCCGCTCTCAAGCGGGCCGGCACTCCGCAGGGCGACCGTATCGGCGAACGCAGCAGTGGTCTGAGCTGAACCCTTCGCGAGCCCTTCCGGTCTCTCGGCCGGGAGGGCTTCGTGCGTCCGGAGCCGGCCGTGGCTCCTGGGGGCCGGGCCCTTTCTTCTTCTAGGCCGACCTCGTGGCGTGATCCGACGTGATCCGGCCCGATGTGGCGGATCCGGCGTGATCCCGCCGCCCGCCCGCCGAGGGGGGCGCATTACCGTGACCTGACGGGGGATGGTCACCAGGGCCCAGGGCCTGATCGCTCACCATCCGCGTCTCCACACGCAAGGACGGACGGGCCTCGAGGACCATGAACGACATCCGGCGCACTGCGCGGCTGCGGCTGCCCGCCTGGACCTCGACCCTGACCTGGAAGGCTACGGTCTTCATCACCCTCATGTGCTGCGGCCTCGCGGCGCTGCTCGGCGGCCTCGTGCACAGCGCCATGACCCAGCAGACCGTCGGCACGGCGCGCGAGAAGGCGCTGATGAAGCTGGAGCGGACGATCAAGGCCTACGAGACCGGCGCGCGCATGCCGCGCGGCGAGGGCATAGACCCCGCGGGCCTGCCCCCCGAGCTGCGCGCCCTCGCCGTTGGCGGCAAACGCGGCACGGCGGTCGGTGAGCACCGTGGCCGCGCCGCCATGTGGGCGGCGGGACCCGCCGACCACGGCACCGCGATAGCCGTGTCCGTGGACTTCCGCGGCAGCGAGCGGACGATCGCCGAGCTGGACCGGGCCATCCTCGGCTCCTCGGGGCTCGCCATCGCCGGCACCCTCCTCATCGGCGCGTTCGGCGTCACCCGGATCACCCGGCGGCTGCACCTGACCGCCCAGGTGGCCCGCCGGATCAGCGCCGGGGACCTGGACGCCCGGGTCGACGACAGCGCGCGGAACAAGGACGAGGTCGCGGCGGTCTCCCGGGCCCTGGACATCATGGCCTCGTCGTTGCAGCGCAAGCTCGAGGCGGAGCAGCGGTTCACGGCGGACGTGGCCCACGAGCTGCGCACCCCGCTGACCGGCCTGAACGCCGCCGCCGAGCTCCTGCCGCCGGGCCGCCCGGCCGAGCTCGTACGCGACCGGGTGCAGGCGATGCGTTCGCTGACCGAGGACCTGCTGGAGATCTCCCGGCTGGACAGGCGCAGCGAACGCCTGGAGCTGGACTGGTACGACCTGGCCGACCTGGCGGCGCGTACGATCCGCGCCTCCGGCACCGACACGGCCCTGGAGGTGGTCTCCTCCCCGCGGGTGGAGACGGACCGGCGCCGCCTGGAGCGGATCCTGGGCAACCTCGTGACCAACGCACACAGCCATGGCGCGGCCCCCGTCACGGTCACGGTGGACGGGCGGAGCCTGACGGTGACCGACTCGGGCCCCGGCTATCCGGAGTACCTCCTCGCCTCCGGCCCGCAGCGGTTCCGTACGGAGGGCACGAACAAGGGCCACGGGCTGGGCCTGACTATCGCCGCCGGCCAGGCGGGCGTGCTCGGCGCCACCCTGACCTTCCGCAACCGGGAGGCGGGCGGCGCCGAGGCCCGCGTCACGCTCCCAGAGCCCGCAGCACCGGGAGCAACTGTGCCTCCTCGGCGTCGAGATGAGCCTCCAGCTCCCGGCTCATCCGCTCCACCCGCTCGCTGAACCCGGCGGCACCGGGCGCGTCCAGCGCGTGCACCAGCTCCTCCTGGAGCGCCGCGATGGCCCGGTGTTCCTCACCGATCCGGCGGAAGAACTCCCGCATGTGCGGGTGCTGTTGCTCCAGGTACGGGAAGAGGCCGGCGTCCTCGCTCTTGTGGTGGAACTCCAGCGAGTGGCAGAACGCGAGGCAGTGCTGGCGCAGTTGCAGCCCGAGCTCCGCCGACCCGCCGCCGCGCGGCTCGTCCCGTACGAGCTCCCGTACGTGCTCGTGCGCGAGCTCCCGTACGAGGGCCAGCTGCGCCCGTAGCCATCCGTGCACGTCGAGCAGCTTCCCGGCGATCCCGCCCTCCCCGGCGGGGAGCTCGTGCGTGCGTTGGAGCGCCACGACCGGGATCACCCGCCCGGTCCGCGCCTGGTACTCCCCGTACCCAGGCTCCTCGCCCACGACGCGCGCGAACAGCTCGTCGCGCCGCGCCCCTTCGGCCGGCACCGCGACGGCCTCGTACTCCTCGGCCCCGGTCTCGACCCGTACGAGGGGACGCGCGAGCAGGTTGTGATACCAGGCGGGATGCCGCTCGGCCCCGGCCGCGGACCCGACGACGAGCAGGTGCCCGCCGTCGCCGCCCTCCCGTACGAACCCGAGCGGGACGGTGTGCGGCTTTCCGGACCTGGCGCCGGTGGTGGTGAGCAGGATCAGCTCGGAACCTTCGAAGGGCCCGCCGACGTGGCCGGCGTTCGCCCTGAACTCTTCGATGACGCTCTGGTTGAACGATGCTGTGGTGGATGACGACATGAAGTGGGGATTCCTCACGGTGTGTATGCGTGCGATGGCAGCGAAACAACCGAGGAAGATCACCCGTAGCCGGTGGCGTACATGCCCATGGGCCCGGTCCTTCAACAACAGGTGCCTGCCCAACCACCGCCCGGCCCACATCTCAGTAGGCGGCGTCACGCGACACGAACGCCATACAACCACAACGGAATGCGAAGAGGCCCCCCAGCCATAGACGGTGGGGCGACGTGGCTCGAACGAACCGCGTCCCTTGCCGACCTGGTGACGGGTGGGGCGCTGTCGTGCGTTCAGCGCAAGCTGTCAGGGCAGCGCGGCCATCGCGGCCATGACCAGCGCCCGGGCCTTTGCCCCGTAGACAGCCATACGGCGCAGCTGCTCGAACGCCTTGAGGTAGAGCCCGACTTCAGAGGGCTGCGTGATGTTCACCTCTGCCGAGAGTAGTTCCACGGACACGAACGTGTCGTCGTAGACGTGGAAGGTCTCCAGCGGCCACACCGTGCGCGGCTCCACCGTGCGCGGGATAACCCCCAGAGACACTGTTGGCAGAGCCCCGGCAGTCAGCAGGTGCCCGAGCTGGGCGGCCATCGCGTCCGGGTTGCCCATCCGGTAGTACAGGGCCGCCTCCTCGACCACGAGGACAGCCCGGCGGCCCGGGTCGTGAATACTCCGGGACCGCTCAACCCGTGCGCGTGCGGCCTCGTCGCCCGCCTCGGGGTAGCCCCGGAACCGGGCGATGGTCCCGAGCAGGCCGCCCGCATACCCCTCCGTCTGAAGCAGACCAGGGACGAGCGTGGACGAGTAGATTCGGAACAGCCGCGTCTCGGCGAAGATCCGGGGCCACGAGTTCTGGAGCTTCTTCAGCTCTTGCACCTGGTGTCGCCACTCGCTGTACATGGACTCGGCGTTCATGGACCGGACGATGAGATCCGGCGCCTCGTCGGGGTGGCCGCAGGCCCGGCACCAGTGGCGTATGTCCCGCGCCGAGGGTGCCGTGCGCGCGTTCTCGATGCGGGACGTCTTGGAGTGGTGCCATCCGCAGAGGCCGGCCAGCTCAGCGACGGTCAGCCCCGCGCCCTTGCGGAGGTCGCGCAGCCGTGTTGCCACGGCTTCGCGAGCGGCCTGCGCAGAGGACGACGGGGAGGCGGGCATCGAGCGTCAGACCGTCCTGTCAGATCTTGTACTCGGCGTGCGGCGTGGCCCGCGCCCAGACTGCCGCAAAGGCCTCTGCACACAGCTTTGCCGCGGCCCGATCATTGGTGATCTCTTCGCCGAGTGACGTTCCGTCACCCGCGAAGTAGTTCCAATGGACCCACTCGCCGTCGAACAGCCAGAAGTCGTTGCCCGGCAGTGCGATGTCCGAGGCCTGGCGGCGGCCCAGCCACCGCACAGCCTCACCCGCCGCGACGTTCGTGAACGTCCCGTCGTACAGGAAACGGGTGTACTCGCTGACCGGCTCCGAGACGATCCGGGCCCGTCGGATCTCAACACCTCGGCCTACTGAGTCCGCCACCAGGTCCAACCACGGGCGCCACCAGGCCGCCCGGTCGGCCGGATCGTGACGGTAACCCGCACGCCAGGCCGCGAACGGGCCGGTCTCATAGTCCACGGCGTAGGAGTCGCGCATCTCCAGGTGGAATGCCGTGGTGCAGCCCGCCATCAGCTCATCGAACGTGGGCGTCGAGGACATCACACGCCTCCCTGATCATGTGCAGCATGCGGACCGGGATGCGGATCACCGCTTCTCCTTCCGGGATTCCTACGGCGTGGCCCGGTACCTCGGTGGCCGCGCACTCGGCCTCCAGTTCAGGGCCTGGCTTCCATCCCTGGAGTACGAGTTCCTCATGTTCCAGGTCAGCCCAGACGGTTGGGCTCTGCTTGTCTCCGGTACTGGGGTCGATTCCTACGAACACTAGCGGCATGCCAGCCTCCCGTATCGGCCTGTGCACTTCTGTGCATCAGGTTCGGGTCGCCGTCCGGCCGGTCAAGGTGTCGATGTGGCCAAACCCGGTGGCCGGTAGGCCTGATGCACAGAAGTGCACATTGCTGGCGGCGCTGCACATCACCCCGTCACGCTCAGGTGCACACCCGCTGACGACGGTAGGGAGCCCGGCATGGCCACCCCGCACGACGCAAACGAGCACCTGCCTCACGCCCTGCTCAACAAACCGGTGCGTGACATCGCGTCCGGCACCGAGGGAATCCTGATGGCGGTCGTGAACGAGAACGTCGCCGAGGGCGGCGGATACCGCTGGGCGGAGATCGCCTACATCCGGCCCGTCTTCGGGGGCCGGGAGACCACCACAGCCGTCGCGAACATCGTGGCCGCACGATGACGGAGGAGCCGACCGCCTACCAGCTGGCGGACGCGCCGCCGCCGGCGCCGTGTGAATGCGGCGCTCGGCCGCTGCCGCTCGGCGGGCCCGAGGGCGGCGCCCTCGTTCACACGGAGGGCTGCCGCAAGGGCGGCCGCCACGGCATCACGTGATCTCTACCCAGAGCCCTCGCCGTCGTCGGCACTCGCTGATCCCGCACTCCGACTTGAAGGAGAAGCCATGTCGAGCCCGTACCCGCCCCCACCGCCGTGCAGCTCCGGCAAGGGCGACACCCCCACCCCCGCGGCAGCCGGTGGCGTGCTCACCTCGCCGCTCGGGCCACACGACGCCCGCGAACTCCTGCCCGCTGACGACTTCTTGACCGTCACCGCAACGCTCGCGCAGCGCCACCCGGACATGGGCTGGGCGGAGGCCGAGCGCGTCATCGTCGAGGCCCTCAAGCTCGTCGCCACGGCAGCCGAGGGTGCGGACGACCTCGTACCGTCCCCCCTCGTCGACGCGGGTTGGCACGCCCTCATCGAGAACACCGAGATCTACCAGGGCCTCGGTGACCGCCTCGGTCGTTTCGTCCACCACTACCCGGCCGTCGCTGGCACCGAGGCGCCCGCCCCCGGCAGGCAGGCCCGGACGACCGCCGCGATCGAGCAGGCCGGATTCACCGTCGACCCGGCGCTGTGGACGTGATCACCACCGAGTTCAAGGCGACCTCGACCGACGTCACCACCTGCGAGGCCTGCTGGGTCGAGCCGGTCGAGACCGCCCGCACCGCGCCGCACAGCCACGGACGGGACCTGCTGTGCATCCCCTGCGCCGAGGCCGGTTACCCGGCCCGCGTCGACCTGTTCCCCCCGCTCGGCATGTACAAGCTCAACGGAAGGATCCTGAACATGGGTAAGCACGGCACCCCTGGCGGCCCGCAGCTCCCGCCGGACCCCGGCCCACCGCTGCCGTCGCCCCCGCCGACCCCGACGCCGGGCCGCCCACCCGTCTAGGGCCAACTGGCGTGCTGCCCGCAAGCGGGCGCGAGCGAGGCCCCCCGTTCCGACGAACGGGGGGCCTCGCTGTGCTCTGACCTGCTCTTCAGACTGTGCCCTCGGCAGGATTCGAACCTGCGACACCGGCTTTAGGAGAGCCGTGCTCTATCCCCTGAGCTACGAAGGCGGGGATCTGTCGGAAAACGTGTCTGAAAGTCGGTCCAGGTGGACGCGATGATCCAGACGGGCTCACCGGCAGCATGCGGAGACCTGGCTGTGAGGCCTGGCCACCGCGGTCAGTGTAGCGGGTAGCGCTTGATCCGCATCTGCGATCTATGGCGCATGGTGTTTCCAGGACCCGGACCGGCCGGCTGTTTGGTGTCGTCCCCGGCCGCCGCGGGTTCCGCCCGGCAAGCCGGGGAGACCCGGAGATGTCACCGACCCACGAAGTCCGCCCCCGGGCCCTTGGGGCGGCCCGGGGCGGGAGCGGGCCCGCGTGGTCACGGCGGTTACTTCGGGTCGTTGTTGAACTTCGACGTGGACCAGTAGTAGCCGAGCGCGGAGAGAGCCAGGCACCAGGCGACGGCGAGCCAGCCGTTGTGGCCGATCTCGCTGCCGAGGAGCAGGCCGCGCAGGGTTTCGATGGCGGGGGTGAAGGGCTGGTACTCGGCGATCGGCTGGAACCAGCCGGGCATGGAGTCGACCGGGGTGAAGGCGCTGGAGAGGAGGGGGAGCAGGATCAGTGGCATCGCGTTGTTGCTGGCGGCCTCGGCGGTGGGGCTGACCAGGCCCATGCCGACGGCGATCCAGGTGAGCGCGAGGGTGAAGAGTACGAGCAGTCCGAAGGCCGCGAGCCATTCCAGGGCGGTCGCGTCGGTGGAGCGGAAGCCGATGGCGACGGCGACGGCTCCGACGAGGACCACGCTGATGATCGACTGCAGCACGCTGCCGACGACGTGGCCGACGAGTACCGAGGGGCGGTGGATCGCCATGGTGCGGAAGCGGGCGATGATGCCTTCGCTCATGTCGTTGGAGACGGACACCGCGGTGCCGATGACGGTGCTGCCGATGGTCATCAGGAGCAGGCCGGGGACGAGGTAGGCGATGTAAGCGGAGCGGTCCGGGGCGCCGCCGGTGATGCCCGCGCTCATCGTGTCGCCGAAGATGTAGACGAAGAGCAGCAGCAGCATGATCGGGGTGAGCAGGAGGTTCAAGGTGAGGGAGGGATAGCGGCGGGCGTGCAGGAGGTTGCGGCGCAGCATCGTGTTCGAGTCGCGCACGGCGAGGGAGAGGGAGCTCATCGGACGGTCTCCTTGGGCTGGCTGGTCTGGCGGGGCTGGCTGGGCTGGGCGGACGGGGCGGACTGGGCGGGCACCTTGGCGGTGCCGGTCAGGGCGAAGAACACGTCGTCCAGGTCGGGGGTGTGCACGGTGAGTTCGTCGGCCTCGATGCCGGCGGAGTCCAGCCAGTCGAGGATGGAGCGCAGCTCGCGCTGGGTGCCGCCGCTGGGGATCTGCAGTGCGAGGGATTCGTCGTCGCGGGTGGCCTCGTGCAGTGCGGAGGCGGCGGACTGGTAGGCGGCGGGGTCGGTGAAGCGGAGGCGGATGTGTCCGCCGGGGATGAGCCGCTTGAGTTCTTCCGCGGTGCCCTGGGCGGCGATCTTGCCGTCGTTGAGTACGGCGATGCGGTCGGCGAGTTCGTCGGCTTCCTCCAGGTACTGGGTGGTGAGGAAGACGGTGACGCCGCCGGCGACCAGTTCGCGGATGATCTGCCACATGTTGTGGCGCGAGCGGGGGTCGAGGCCGGTGGTGGGCTCGTCGAGGAAGATGATCCGCGGGTTGCCGACCAGGGTCATGGCGATGTCCAGGCGGCGCTTCATGCCGCCGGAGTAGGTGGAGGCGGGCTTCTTGGCGGCCGCGGTGAGGTCGAAGCGCTCCAGCAGCTCGGCGGCGACGCGGCGTCCCTCGCTCTTGGACAGGTGGTGCAGGTCCGCCATGAGGAGCATGTTCTCCTCGCCGGTGATCAGCCCGTCGACGGCGGAGAACTGCCCGGTGACACCGATCGCGGCACGCACCGCCTGGGGGTCGGCGGCCAGGTCGTGGCCGCCGATGTGGATGGTGCCGGTGCCGGCGTCGGGGGAGATGAGGGTGGAGAGGATCTTGACGGCGGTGGTCTTGCCGGCGCCGTTCGGCCCGAGCAGGGAGAAGATCGTTCCCTCGGGAACGGCCAGGTCGACGCCGTCGAGCACGACCTTGTCGCCGTAGGACTTGCGCAGCCCGTTCGCCGCGATGGCCAGGTTGGTCATGATGGATGCTCCTTTAGAGGCTGCGGGCGGTGATGTCGCCGTGGGCGGTGGTCGCGTGGATGGTCAGGCCGGCGTCGGCGCCGTCGGTGTTCTTGAGCGCGTTGTGGATGCGGCCGTAGGTGGTGCCGGCGTCCAGGGAGGCCGAGACGCCGCGGGCGACACCGACGGACAGGTCGCCGGATTCGGTGCGCAGGGTGACCGTGCCGCTCAGGGCCTCGGCGATCTGGATGTCGCCCTTCTGGGTGCTGATCTCGGCGGGCCCGCCCAGGCGGCCGACGGAGACGTCGCCGGCGAGGAGGGTGAGGCGGGCGCTCGCGGCCTCGTCGAGCTTGACCGTGCCGTGCGAGCCCTCGAAGGCGACGTCGCCGAGGCGTCCGACGCCCCGGAACTCGGCGCTGGCCGCCTTGGCCTCGATGCGGGAGCCGGCCGGCAGTTGGACGGTGACCTCGAGGGATCCGGAGCTGCCGAGGATCCGGTTCGTCTCCGGCGAGGCCTCGATCCGCAGGACACCGTCGCCGTACTCGACCGTGGTCTGCTCCGCCGCCTTCACGTCGCGGCTCTTGGAGGCGTCCGCGGGCAGGACCTCGACGGTGGTGACGGCCCGGTCGGCGGCGATGAACCGGATGCGTCCGGCGGGGATGTCCAGGACGGCGGAGACGGGGGCGGGGGTGTCGAACTTCTGCATCGTGCTCTCCTTGGCTCCTTGTTTCTGACAGTGGAAACGCTACGTTGCATTCAAAGAGTCTTCAACGAGTTCGTTGCGCATCATCTACATCTATGCAGGTCAGAGCTAGGAAATCATTGCAATGGTCTTTGGGATTAATGCAACGACACCCCTCTGTTCGTTGCAATGGACTGCGGGTAAACGCTATTCTGCAGGCGCCGGGGAGCTGCTCCGCGTCCCCATGACCGACGCGGGCGACGCGGGCGGCCTCACCGCGTCCGAAGTCGTCCAGCGCCTCCAGGTCAGCCCGGCGTCCCGTCTCCACAGCGATCACGTTCCTCGAGAGTCAGTTCAGCCTCGCCAGGCAGCATGAGCGCCTCCGCTTGTGGCCCGCTTAAGTCGGCGCGGTTAGCCGCAGTGAACGGAGTCGAAGCCGCACTGCCGGATCCGGTGACCGTCGCGGCGTGGGCGTAGGGGCCGACGCCGTCCCGACCGTTTCCGCCGCTCCGATGGCGAGGCCGGCGGGCGCCGGGCCGCCAGGGTCGTTCCGTTCCGGCCATTCTTCGGTGCGTCAAGAACGCGTTTCACGCCGTTTGGTATTGGCTTGAATAGGCGGGCTCTGCTGGCGAAAAACAGTCTGTGCGCGGGGGTTTGGGAATCGGAATCAAGCCCTCGGGATGGGCGGGAGATGTGCTTGATTCGTGTCGGCTGTTCGCCGTCCGGCGAACCGTTCTCCGCTTGAGCTCCGCACCTCAAGTGTTCCTCAGATACGAGTTGACCGGCTTGACTCGATCTAGGTCCCCAATGAAGATCTAGGGGTGCGGAGGGGGACTGCACGTTGCAGACGAGACGTTTGCACCCCCTGCGTGGCGATGCGATCTACCAGGGGGAATGCCGTGAAGTTCCAAGTGCTCGGACCGGTTGAGATCGAGACGGAGGACGGGGCGCAGGTATCGCCGAGAGCGCTCAAGCTCCGGTCGCTGCTGGCGTACCTCTGTGCGCACCACGGTGAAGCGGTGTCCTCCGGCCGGCTCATCGAGGCCCTCTGGTCAGGCACTCCTCCCCAGACCGCCTCCACCGCACTGCACGTCTACGTCTCCAAGCTGCGCAAGCACCTCCAGGCGTTGGACCTCGACGCCGCCTCGCTCATCACCACCCAGCCGCCCGGGTACCGGCTGCGGCTCGTCGGGTGCGACCTGGACGTCTACGAGTTCGACCGTTTGCTGGGCGATGCCCGCGAACACCGTCGGGCCGGGGACCGGGAAAAGGCTTCGAAAACCCTCGACCAGGCCATTTCGCTGTGGCGCGGACAGGCACTCGAAGACCTGCGCGCAATCCCCGCATTCGAATCCCTCGGCCGGCGGCTGGACGAGCGTCTCACCTTCGCCCATGAGCAGCGGTTCGAGCTCGAACTCGAACTCGGACACCACAAGGCTCTCGTCGGCGAGATCTACGCCCTGCTCGATGACCGCTCGACGTGGGAAAACCTGTACGCCTACCTGATGGTGGCGCTCTACCGCAGCGGACGGACCGCCGAGGCGCTGGCGACGTACAGCAGGGTCCGGCGCAACCTCGTCGAGGACCACGGGATCGAGCCCGCGCCGCGCCTCCAGCGGCTGCAGCACGCGATCCTGACCCATGCCCCGTCCCTGGACGACTGTGGCGCGGATCAGCTGGTCGGCGTCAACGCCGCGTGAGGGCCGTCGGCCGCGCCGCATAGGCTGACCGCTGGTCAACCGCTCGCCGGTGCTGCTCTTCGCGTTCGGCGGGGGCCCTGCCTCTCCTACGCCGGCCAGATCGGCAACTGTCCATGACGGGAACCTTCGAAGTGATGACGGTGAAGTCCTCCTCCGCCGCCCCCTGGTGGCCGCTGCTGCGGGTCCAGGGCGCGGATGTCGTGCCCCGGGTGCGCCTGCTGGTGTTCCCGCACTCCGGGTCCGGCCCCAACACCCTTTTCCCGCTCGTCGAATCACTGCCCGAGCACGTGGAGGTGCTGGGTCTGTCGCTGCCCGGGCGCGAGCGCCGCATCGGTGAGCCTCCCGGCTGCCGGCTCGACCAGGTCCTGGCCTCCGTACGCGACGAGGTGCTCGGCCGCGACCCGCTGCCCACGGTGGTCTTCGGGCACAGCCTCGGCGCGCTCCTCGCGACCCGCGCGGCGCGGCTGCTCGGCCCGGACTGCCGGGCGGCCGTCGTCAGCGGCCAGCTCCCCGGCGGGAAACCGCGCCGGGCCCATGCGGCCACGACCGACGAGGACGTCGTCCGGCTGCTGCGGGACGGTGGGGGCATGCCGGAGTGGGTCATGCGGGATCCGGCCGTGCTGGCGCACGTCACGCGCGTCATGCGGGCCGACCTCGCGCTCGGTCGGGAGGCTGCGTCGGGGTTCGAGGAGGTACGCCTCGACGTGCCGCTGCATGTGCTGGGGGGGAGGGCGGATCCCCTGGTTCCGCACGAGCCGTTGGAGGGGTGGGCGGATCACACGAGTGGTGTGTGCCGGGTGCGACGGTTCGACGGCGACCACTTCTTCCTGCTGGCGCAGGAGCATCGGGGTGAGGTTGTGGGCGTGCTGCGGCGGGCGCTCGGCGAGGGGTGACCGGCGTTTTCGCTGTGCGGTGCCGCGCCTCAAACGCCGGCGGGGCTGGAGGATCGGGGCTCCGCCCCGGACCCCGCGCCTCAAACGCCGGCGGGGCTGAAATGGGCCGGCGAGGCTGGAAGAGCGGGGCTCCGCCCCGGGCCCCGCGCCTTAAACGCCGGCGGGGCTGGGGGTGCGCCGGCGGGGCTGGAGTTCAGCGGCTCTTGACGGTTGCGGCGTAGATGTCCACGTATTCCTGGCCGGACAGGGCGGAGATCTCCTCGGTGATCCGGCTCGTCACCGCGCGTCGTGTCCGGCGGTCGGACTCGCCACCGGTGTGTTCGGGGAAGGTCATGGGCGCGCCGAAGCGCACGTCGAAGCGGGAGACGTAGAGCCGCTTGGCGCCGGCCGGGTGCACCCGCTCCGTGCCGACGAGCCCGCACGGGATCACCGGCGCGCCGCTGCGCAGCGCGATCCACGCCGTACCGGTGTTCCCCTTGTACAGGCGGCCGTCGGGCGACCGGGTGCCTTCGATGTGGACGCCGACTCCGTGTCCCTCGCGCAGGATGCGCAGGGAGGTCTCCAGGCCCGCCATGGTCGCGGAGCCGCTGGTGCTGTCGACGGAGATCATCCCGACGGCACGGAAGAAGAGGCCCTGGAGCCGGCCCTTGAGACCGGGCATGGTCAGCCACCCCTGCTTCCCGATGAAGTAAAGGTGCCGCGGGGTGAGGAGGGCGATGAATATGGAGTCGAAGAAGGACAAGTGATTGGCCGCGATGATGAAAGGGCCGGATTTCGGCAGGTTCTCGACACCGCTGACGCGGGGGCGCAGGACGAGCTTGAGCGGGATGAGGAGAAGCCGCCTCAGCAGCATCCGGAGCATGTGCAGTCTCCATCTCTGGGATAGGGGGATAGGGGATGGGGGGATAGAGGGATAGGGCTGATTTAGTGCTGCTGTCCGTCGGACGAAAGGCTCGCTTTAGCGGGGCATAGTCCGCCGGTTGTTAGGCTGCTTCGCGTTTCGGTTGCCAGGATTCAGAGACGAGGATGTTGTGTTCCAGCCCGCCGATCTTGCTTCTGTCCGTGCCTTCGTCGAGCGCGAACTCGTCGACTTCGGGGCGGAGCCCGACATGATCTCGGACGGGGTCAGGCTGGAGGAACTGGAGATCGACTCGCTGGGCGTCGTCGAGCTCACCGCTTCCATCAAGCGCCGGTTCGGCGTCGACGTCCCTCTCGAAACGCTGACCAAGGACGTCACGGTCGCCGGGGTCGTCGCCCTGATCCAGGCAGCGGCAGCGGCCTGACCGGGCGCCGCTGCCGAAGGAACCTGCCGCCACGAGCGGGCAGAGGGCCGGTCCCGGACCGTACGTCCGGGGTCGGCCCTTCCGCGTACCCGTCGGCCGACGCTCACCCCGCGGCCGGGGCCTGCGCCGCGTCCAGCGGGGCGTAGCGCCGCCGCTCCCACGGATAGGCGGGCAGGTCGAGGACCTGGCGCGGCAGGTCCCCGAAGCCGGGTGCCGTGCCCGCCGCGACGTCTTCGACCTCCGGCGGGGCCAGGCCCTCGGCGAGCGCGGTGAGCGCGGCCGCCGCCCGGTGCCGGTCGGACGCGTGGACGCGGACGCGGGTGGCGAGAGCCGAGCGGCCGTGCGTGACGGTGTAGGCGAAGGCGGCGTACTCCTCGTCCTTGATCCCGGCCAGCCGGCCGGCCAGGCGCGCCGCGTAGGCCCGTAGCGCGGCCGGGGTCCGCGCCGACACCTCGAAGCCGGACACCGCAGCCGCAGCCGCGACCGTCGGCTGATCGGGCGCGCCGAGCACGACGTGCGCGTTGGTGCCGCTCATGCCGAAGGAGCTGACTCCCGCGTAGGCGCCGGCGCCGGCCGGCCACGGCTCCAACGCGGTGGGGATACGGAATCCCGTGCCGGCGAGGTCGATGCGCGGGTTGAGCGTGGTGAAGTGCGGTACCGGCGGGACCGCCCGGTGCCGCAGGCTCAGCATGGCCTTGATCAGGCCCAGGACGCCCGCGGCCGACTCCGTGTGGCCCAGGTTCGCCTTGGCGGACCCGAGCAGGACGGGAGCCCCGGCGCTCGGCCGCCCCAGTGCCGCCGCCAGGGCCTCCACCTCGATCGGATCGCCCAGGGAGGTCCCGGTGCCGTGGGCCTCCACGTGGCCGATGTCGGCCGGGCGGAGACCGGCCTGCGCCAGCGCCCGCTCGACGAGCCGGGTCTGGGCCAGCACGTTGGGCGCGGTGAACCCCGAGGCGCGGCCGTCGTGGTTGACCGCGGAGCCGTGGATCACCGCGTGCACCCGGTCGCCGTCGCGCACGGCGTCCGCCAGCCGCTTGAGGACCACGATGCCGCACCCCTCGGAGCGGGTGAAGCCGTTGGCCCGCGCGTCGAAGGGCCGGCACACCCCGTCCGGGGACAGGGCGCCCGTACGCGCCGCGAGCGCGGTGCCGTGCGGTGACAGCACCAGGTTCACCCCGCCGGCCACGGCGATGTCGCACTCCCCGCTGCGCAGTGCCTGACGGGCCAGGTGGACCGTCACCAGCGAGGAGGAACACGCCGTGTCCACGGCCATGGCCGGACCGGTGAGACCCAGCGTGTGCGCGAGCCGGCCGGCCGAGAAGCAGTGCCCGTTGCCGGTCGCCCAGTACGAATCGGGGCCCTCGCGCATCCACTCCCGGTAGTCCTGGCCCGTGATGCCCACGTACAGCCCGGTGTCGGCGGCGGCCGCCCGGCCGGCCGGGATGCCGGCGTCGTCCAGGGCCTCCCACACCACTTCGAGCAGCATCCGGTGCTGCGGGTCGAGGGCGCGCCCCTCGCGGGGCGCGACGCCGAAGAAGGGGCCGTCGAACTCCAGGACCTCCTCCTCGTCCAGGAAGCCGCCCCGGTGCGGCACCTCGTCCCAGGCGTCCCCGAAGGGGTGGCGCCGGGACTCCGGGATCGGACGCACCACGTCCGCTCCCGAGGCCAGCGCCGACCAGTAGCCGTCGAGGTCGTGGATGCCGCCGGGGGCCCGCAGGCCGACGCCGACCACGGCGATCGGCTGGGCGCCGCGCAGGGCCGCCAGCTCCTCGCGCAGGGCGCGGATCGTCTCCATGGCCCGGCTGACCGGGGTGGCCTTGGCGGCGCCCGCCACGCCCGTCGCGCCCGCCGTCCCCGCCGCGCCCGCCGTCTTCTTGCCGTCCTGTTCCACCGTCAGGCCTCCTGTTCCGCGAGCCGCTCGACCAGGGCGCCGGCCAGCGGCCGCAGGGCGCCGTACGTCCACAGCAGCGTGGGTGACAGCCGCAGCCCGAAGTCGGCCTCCAGCCGGTTGCGCAGTTCCAGACTCATCAGCGAGTCCAGTCCGAGCGACTTGAGCGGGGTCTCCCGGTCGATGGAGTCCGCGGCGAGCCGCAGCACCCGCCCGGCGAGCTGCCGTACGCGCTCCTCGACCACCGCCGGCCGGTCCTGGACGTCGCAGCTGCCCAGCAGCTGGCGGAAGTCGCCGCCCGAGCCGGCTCCCGGGTCCTTCGTGGTGCGCAGCAGGCTCCAGCTGGGCCGGCCCGCCGCGGCCGGGTACGTCTCGAACCAGCGGCGCGGGTCCAGGGCGACGTACCCCACGACGCTCTCGCCGCCCGTCAGGAACGACTCCAGCGCCTGCCAGGCCTCGGCGGCCTCGAAACCGTCCATGCCGCGGTCGGCGAGCCGGTCGCCGCGTGCGGTGGACCGGGCCGCCAGGCCGATGCCGTCGAAGGTGCCCCACTGCACGCTGAGCGCGGGCCGCCCGGAACTGCGCCGGGCCGTGGCCAGCGCGTCCATGTACGTGTTGGCGGCCGCGTAGGCGGACTGCCCGACGTTGCCGACGAGACCGGCCGCCGAGGAGAACAGCACGAAGAGGTCCAGCGGATCGTTCGCCGTCAGCCGGTCCAGCTCGGCCGCCCCGTCGATCTTGGGCGCCAGTACCCGGGCCACGCCCGCCGCGTCGAGGTTGCGCACCACCGCGTCGGAGAGGACGCCCGCCGCGTGGAAGACACCGCGCAGCGCCGGGAGTTCGGCCCGGATCCGCGCGAGGGCCAGATCCAGGGACGTGCTGTCGGCGACGTCCGCGTGCACCACCGACACCCGGGCGCCGGCCTCGCGGAGCGCCGCGATGCGGTCCGCGGCCCGCGCACTCGGCTCCGAACGCCCCAGCAGGGCCAGGGCCGTCGCCCCGCGCCGCACGAGGTGTTCGGCGAGCGAGAGGCCGAGGTCGCCCAGACCGCCGGTGATGAGGAAGGTGCCGTCGGCGCGGAACCGGCCGTGCGGCAGCGGATCCGCCACCACCCGGTCCACGGTGTGCGGCCCGCACAGCACGAACTTGCCTATGTGGTCGCCGTGCGACATGGCGCGCAGCGCCTCGGCCGCGTCGTCGAAGGTGTACTGGGTGACGGGCAGCGCCGTGAGCCGGCCCGCCTCCACCTCGTCCCAGACCGCGCGGAAGAGCTTGGCGAACCGCTGGGGACGCCGCATCACGAGCCCCTCCAGGTCCACGGCCGCGAAGCTGACGCCCTTGCGGAACGGCGCGAGCCCCAGCGTGCGCTCCCCGTGGATGTCCTTCTTGCCGACCTCGATGAAGCGGCCGTCCTCGGCGAGCACCTCCAGTCCGCGCGCGATGGCGGCGCCGGTCAGCGAGTTGAGGACGACGTCGACCCCCCGGCCGCCGGTGTGGGCGCGCACGGCGTCCGCCCAGGACAGCTCGCGCGAGTCGAAGACGTGCTCGACGCCCAGCTCCCGCAGGTAGGCGCGCTTGGCCGCGCTGCCCGCCGTCGCGATGACCTCGGCGCCCAGCATCCGGGCCACCTGCACGGCGGCCAGGCCCAGTCCGCCGGCCGCGGAGTGGATCAGTACGGTCTCGCCGGGCTCCGTCCGGGCCAGGTCGTGCAGCGCGTACCAGGCGGTGGCCAGTACCAGCGGCAGTGCGGCGGCGTCCTCCTGCGTCATCGCCCCGGGCACCGGCCGCGCGTGGTCGGCGCGGACGGTCACGTGCGAGACGATCGCGCCGAAGACGCACGCCACCACCCGGTCGCCGACGCGGAATCCGGCCGTGCCGGGGCCGACCGAGACGACCCGGCCGGAGCAGTCCCCGCCGAGCAGCTCCTTGCCGCCGGCCTCGTCGGGATACGTGCCCACGGCCTTCATCACGTCGATGAAGTTGAGGGAGGCCGCGTCCACCTCGATCTCGATCTCGCCCGGCCCGGGCGCACGGCGCGCCAACGGCAGGTAGCGCAGCGACTCCCACAGGCCCGGCCGCGGGCCGGGATGCAGCCGGAAGGGCTGGCGGACCGTGTACGGCAGGGGAGCCCCGGCGTCGTCCGGCCGGTGCCCGCCGCGCTCCAGGCGGCCGGCCAGCCGTCGGCCGTCGCGCGTGAGGACCTGGTCCTCGCGCTCGGCGTCCAGCAGTTCGCGTACGACCCCGGCCGCCCACTCGTCGTCGCGCGCGGTGTCCACCAGCCGGGCCGCGAGGCCCGGGTGCTCGCCCTGCAGCACCCGCGTGAAGCCCCAGTACAGGGCCGCTCCCGGGTCGGGCGTCTCGGTGGCCGACGCCGCCTGCGCCCGCGTGGTCAGCACGGTCAGGCGGGGCGCCACCGGCCGGTCGGAGCAGGCTCCGGCGAGCGCGCCGAGCGCCAGCAGGCCCGCCCGCTGCTCGGCCTCGCCCGCCGCGCGGTCCGGGGCGACGAACACGACCTCACCGCCGTCGGCGGCCCGCAGCACCTCGGCCCAGGCCGCCGCCTCGCCGGCCGCGGCCCGCGGCAGCGTCACGGCGGTGGCGCCCAGCGCCTCGGCCAGCTCCCCGGCGGCGCCCGCCGCCGACTCCGGGCCGCACACCAGCCACGGGCCCTGGTCCTGGTCCTGGTCCTGGCCGGGCCCGGCGTACTCCCGCTCGTGGAAACCGAAGCGGTGCACCCGCTCGGGGGCCGGGGCGGACCGCTCGCCCGAGAGCAGGCGGCGCAGTTCCAGCCCGGCCACCCGGGCGACCGGCTGGCGGTCGGACCCGTACAGGGCCAGGTCGAAGAGTCCGTCGGACCGGCGCACGGCGTGCACCCACAGCTCGGTGAGGTCCGAGGGCCGTCCCGGCAGGAGCGAGAGCCGCTCGATGGCGACGGGCACCACGGTGTCCTCGTGCGCGCACAGCGCGAGGGAGAGCTGGAACGCCCCGTCCCACAGGGCCGGGTGCAGGACGAACCGGCGGGCGCCCGGACGGCACCGCTCGGCGAGGACCACCCGGCCGAGGGCCTCCTCGCCGCGCACGCGCAGCTCCCGTACGCCCTGGAAGGCGGGACCGTACCGGAGCCCGCGGTTCGTGCACGCCCGGTAGAACTCGGCGCCGTCGACGGCCGGTTCCCGCAGCAGACCGGCCGGGAAGTCCGGTACGGAGGCCTGTTCGCCGCGGTAGGAGGCGTGCGCGGTCATGTGCCGCGTCCAGCCCTCGGCCCCGTCGGCCAGGGACAGCACCTCCAGGCCGGCGCCCTCGCCGGCGTCCTCCCGCCACACGCCGCCCAATTGCAGCCCGCCGTCCGAGAGCGTCATGTCGCTCAGGAAGGACAGACCGCGCAGCGACTGCGGGACGCCGCCGGTGCGGGCGGCCGCCGTGCCCAGGCACAGTTCGATGGAGGCCGCCGCCGGCACCACGACGGCGTCGTGCACCTGGTGGTCGGCGAGCCACGGGTGGGAGCCGGTGCCGATCTCGACGGTGCCGTGCCAGGTCCCGGCCTCGGTCGGCAGCGGGACCAGCGGGAAGGCGAAGGCCGCCGAACGGCCCGTACCGCGCTGCGCCGCGCCGACCCAGTAGCTCTCGCGCTGCCACGGGTACGCGGGCACTCCCGCGTCGCGCGTCGTCGGGCGCGGGCCGTAGGGGGTCAGGCCCGCCACGTGGCCCTGCGCGAAGCTCTCCGCGAGGTCCTCGGGGGCGCCGCGGTCGCGGTGCAGGGTGCCCAGCACGGCCGGCGGCTCCTTGCGCAGCGCGCCGATCTGCTCCAGCGCCGGCACCAGGACGGGGTGGGCGCTGACCTCGACGACATGGGTGACGCCCTGGTCCAGGAGCGCGTCGACGGCCTCCGCGAACAGCACCGGGCGGCACAGGTTCTCCACCCAGTACGCGCCGTCCATCTCCGGACCCTCCAGTACGGCCGCGCGCACCGTGGACATCAGCGGGATCCCGCCCCGGCCCGGCCGCACCGGGGCCAGTACCTCGTGCAGCTCGTCGGTCAGGTCGAGCATGAGCGGGCTGTGCGACCCGTAGTCCACGTTGATCAGCCGGCAGTACGTGCCGTCCGCCTCCAGGAGCTCCTTCAGCAGCAGCACCGAGTCGCCGTCGCCGGAGAGCACGCAGGAGCTCGGGCCGTTGTGCACGGCGAGCGCCACGCAGTCCTCGAAGCCCTCCAGGGCGGCCCTGGCCGCGTCGACGTCGAGGTCCACGGCGAGCATGCGGCCGGTGCCCGCGGCGGTGCGCAGCAGCACGGCGCTGCGCCGGGCCACGACCAGGGCGGCGTCCTCCAGCGAGAGGACCCCCGCCACGGTGGCGGCGGCGATCTCGCCCTGGCTGTGGCCGACGACCACGTCCGGCTCGACGCCGGCGGCGCGCCAGGCGCCGGCCAGGGCCACGGAGACCGCCCACAGCACCGGCTGGACGATGTCGACGCGTCCCATCCAGGCGTCACCGTCCCGGCCGGTGAGCACATCCGTGAGGGACCACTCGGTGTGCGGGGCGAGCGCCGCGGCGCACCGGTCGATCACGGCGGCGAAGGCGGGGTCCTCGGCGTACAGGCGCGTGCCCATCGCGGCCCACTGCGAGCCCTGGCCGGGGAAGACGAAGGCGGTGCGGCCGCGCTGGCGGGCCCGGCCGGTGACCGTGGTCGAGGAGAGGGCCTCCGGCTCGGCCGCGTACCCCTCGAGCGCCGCGCGCAGCCCGTCGCCGTCCGTGGCGACGAGGCCCGCCCGGAAGGGGAACTGGTCGCGCTGCCAGCCCAGCGTCGCCGCGATCTCGCGCGGTTCGGCGCCGGGCCGGTCCAGGGCCTCGCGCACATCGCGGGCGCGCTGCACCAGCGCCGCCTGGCTGTGGGCGCTCAGCGGCAGGACGAAGGGCGCGTCGCGGCGCCCGGACGCGGTGTCTGGGGCGGCTGTGGTGCCTGTGGTGCATGTGGTGCCTGTGGTGTCCGCGGCGCCGGCAGTGTCCGTGGTGTCGTCGGCGACCGGCGGGGCGGCGGTGATCACGGCGTGCGCGTTGGTGCCGCCCCAGCCGAAGGAGCTGACGCCCAGGTAGACCGGTCCGCCGTCCGTGGGCAGCGGCAGCGGTTCCCGTACGACTTCGAGGCCCAGCTCGTCGAAGGGGATGTCCGGGTTCAGCTCGGCGGAGTGCAGGCTGGGCGGCACGACGCCGTGCTTCAGCGACAGCACCGCCTTGAAGAGGCCGGCCAGCGCGGCCACGGGCTCCAGGTGCCCGATGTTCGTCTTCACCGACCCGATGCCGAGCGGCCGGCCCGCCCGCTCGGGGGCCCGTCCCAGCACCCTGCCGAGGGCCGTCGCCTCGACGGGGTCGCCGGCCCGGGTGCCGGTGCCGTGCGCCTCCACGTACGCGACCCGGTCGACCGGGATGCCGGAGTCCTCGTAGACGTGGCGCAGCAGGTCCTCCTGCCCGGCCTGACTGGGCGTCACCAGGCTGGTGCCGCCGCCGTCGTTGTTCGAGGCGGTGCGCACGATCACGGCGTGCACCCGGTCGCCGTCCCGGCGGGCCTGCGCCAGCGTCTTCAGGTAGACGGCGGCGACGCCCTCGCCGCGTACGAACCCGTCTGCGCCGGCTCCGAAGGCACTGCACCGGCCCTTCGGCGAGAGACCGCCGAAGTGCGTGAGTCCGATGGTCACGTCCGGGGTCAGCATCAGATTGGCCGCGCCGACCAGCGCGCCGTCCACGTCGCCCGAGCGGATCGCCTGGCAGGCCAGGTGCAGGGCGACCAGGGAGGAGGAGCAGCCGGTCTCCAGCGTCAGGCTGGGACCCGTCAGGCCGAGGAAGTACGAGATCCGGGCGGACAGCATGTCGAGCGCGTTGCCGGAGATCGAGTGCTGGGTCGGGCGGGCGCCGCGGTCCTCGCGCAGCCGCTCGTAGTCCTGCCACAGACCGCCGAAGTACACGCCGGTCCGGGTGCCGCTCAGGCTCGCGGTGGGCACGCCCGCGTCCTCCAGCGCCAGCCAGCTGGTCTCCAGCATCAGCCGCTGCTGGGGGTCGAGGACCTCCGCCTCGCGCGGCGAGACCCCGAAGAACGCGGCGTCGAACTCGTCGACGCCCTCCAGGAATCCGCCGTGGCCCTGGATCTCCTTCTCCGGGTCCAGTGGCTGCTCGGTGCTCCAGCGGGCCGCCGGGACGGGGCGGATCGCATCGCCGCGGTTCATGAGCAGTTCCCAGAACCGGTCCGTGTCGGGAGCGTCAGGGAATCGCCCTGCCATCCCCACGATGGCGATCAGCTCAGCCGGGTCGTGATCCACTTCCTACCTCCGTACGGCAGGGGTCCGGGGGTCCGGTTCTCCCTGGTTCGTTCATGGCTTCTGGTACGCGGGCCGGGCGGCCCTCGGGTCTGGTGAGTCCAACGGTGAGCCCTATGGGGAGCCCTACGGCGAGCCCTGGGCGGTGCGGACGACCACGGCTGCGGCCTGCCCGTTCTCGTCGGTCGTCAGGACCAGCGCGGGTCCGCTCCCCAGGTCCCGCCCGGTGCCGGTGGCGGCGAGCTCGGGCAGCTCCGGGTCCCAGCCGTCGAGCCCGGCCGTGGGCGGGGTGCGGCCGTCGGCCAGGGCCCGCGCGGTCAGCGCGACCTGGAGCAGGGTGCCGGCGCCCGCGCAGTCCCCGAGGGCGCCGAAGGGGCTGTAGACGGCGGCGCCCGGCCCGACGCGCTCGTGCACGGCGAAGGCCTCCGACCGGTCCGTCCCCGGGGCGCCGGCGGCGGAGGAGCAGACGAGGGAGAGCTCCCCGGCCCGCACGCCGGCCGCGGCCAGGGCCGCGGCGATCGCGGGACCGGCGGCGCTCCCGCCGCCCGTGCCGCCGCGCAGGGTGCTCAGCCCCGCGATCTCCGCGTGCACCCGGGCGCCGCGGGCCCGGGCCCGCGCGCCGTCCTCGACGACGAGCACCACCGCGGCCTCACCGGGCGGCGCGCCGGCCCGGCCCGCGGCGAACGGCCGGGGCGGCCGCGCGGGGCGGGCGTCGGCGAGCCGCAGCGGATCCAGGACGTCCACGGCCGCCACGAGCACGGCCTCGGCCTGCCCCGTACGGACGTAGTCGGCCGCGACGGTCAGGGCGTGGGCCCCCGAGCAGCGGCCGGCGGTGACCGTGACGATGCTGCCCTGGGCCCCGGCGGCGATGGACAGGTCCGAGGCCGCGGCGTTCAGGCTGCCCTGCGGGCCGGCGTACGGGCTGACCAGTTCGGGGCCGATGGTCAGACCGTCCCGCATCACCCGCAGGTACCCCGACAGGCCGCCGGCGGCGGTGCCGAGGACGACGGCCGTCTCCTCCGGGTCCGGCGTGCCGGCCGGCTCGAATCCGGCGTCCTGCCAGGCGAGCATCCCGACCCGGGAGACGAGCAGGGACTCGCGGCTCAGCGCGCGCAGCCTGCGGCGGCCGAAGGCCGGTACGTCGGGGAGGTCGTCGGCCAGCGCGCCGGCCAGGGCCTCCACCGTGCCCGGGTACAGGCCGTCGGTGGCGGCCGTCCGCGTGAAGCCGGTCCGGCCGGCCAGCAGCGCCTCCCAGGTCGCGTCGAGGCTGCCGCCGAGCGGACTGGCCAGGGCGATGCCGGTGACGGCGGCCGTGGTGCTCGCTGTGGTGCCCGCCGTGGTGCTCATCGTGCGCTCCCTGCTGTGCTCATGCGGGTGAAGACTGTGCACGCGGTGTTGCCCCCGAAGCCGAAGGCGTTGTTGACCGCCACGCGCACCGGGGTCTCGCGCGCCGCCCCGCGTACGACGTCCACGTCGCACTCCGGGTCGAGGTCGACCAGGTTGGCGGTCGGCGGGACCACGCCGTCGCGCAGCGCCAGCACGCACGCCACGGCCTCGATCGCGCTCGCCGCGCCCTGGGTGTGCCCGAGGGCCCCCTTCAGCGAGGTCACGGCGGGCGTCCGCGGGCCGAAGACCTCCCGCAGGGCCTGCGCCTCGACCCGGTCGTTGGAGGGGGTGCCGGTGCCGTGCGCGCTGACGTGGTCGACGCGGTCGGGGGAGATCCCGGCCCGCTTCAGCGCCCGCAGCATCGAACGGCGGGCGCCGCTGCCCTGCGGGTGCGGAGCCGTCATGTGGTGGGCGTCGGACGCCGAGGCCCAGCCCGCCAGTTCGGCGTAGACGTGCGCGCCGCGGCGGCGGGCGTGCTCGTACGACTCCAGGACCAGGGCCGCGGCGCCCTCGGAGACCACGAGTCCGGCGCGGTCGCGGTCGAAGGGCCGCAGGACGTCGGGGGCCAGCGAGCGGAGGCTGGAGAACATCATCATGATGCCGCTGGACAGCTCGTCGACACCGCCGGCGATCATCACGTCGGCCCGGCCGGCCCGGATGGTGTCCGCCGCGTGGGCCAGCGCGCTGTTGCCCGAGGCGCAGGCCGTGGCGACGGCCAGGCCCGGTCCCAGGAAGCCGCGTTCGCGGGCCACCGCGTCCGCGAGGTCCACCACCGGCCGTTCCGCGAAGGGCTCCGCGAAGGGCTCCGCGAAGGGCTCCGCGAGGGACTCCGTACCGCGGTGGAAGCCGGTGACGGCCGGTTCCAGCCCGGCGCGGCTGCCCAGGAGCGTGCCCAGGCAGACGCCGGCCCGGTACGGGTCGCCGGTCCACCGCGGGATCCCGGCGTCGGCCGCCGCCGCCGCGGCCGCCGCGGTGGCGAGCCGCAGGCTGCGCTCGCCGCCGGCGCGCGGCGCGTCGAAGCCGGCGACCTCGCCGGCCCGCGCGGCCGGGAAGTCGGCCGCGTCGGGGCGGCGCAGCGGCCCCGTGCCGACCACGCCGCGGACCGCCGCGTCCCAGAAGCCCTCCACGGTCGTGCCGATCGGCGTGAGCACACCGAGCCCGGTCACGACGACCGATGTGGACCTGTCCATCAACCCGCTCCCTCAGTTGCTGATGCCGCCATCGACCCGGATCACCTGTCCCGTGATGTAGGCGGCGCGCTCCGACGCGAGGAACGCCACGGTGTCGGCCACCTCCCGCGCGGTGCCGATCCGGCGGAGCGGGATCTGGGCGAGGACGCCCTTGCGGGCCTTCTCCGTCATCCCGTCGGTCATGTCCGTCGCGATCAGCCCGGGCGCCACGACGTTGGCGCGGATGCCGAACCGGGCCACCTCCTTGGCCAGCGACTTGGTGAAGCCGATGATCCCGGCCTTGGACGCGGCGTAGTTGGCCTGCGTCGCGCTGCCGTGCACCCCCGCCACGGACGACACGGTGACGATGCTGCCCCGGCCCTGCTTCATGAGGGCGAAGACCGCGGCCCGGCACACGTGGTAGGTGCCGGTCAGGTTGGTGTCGATGACGCTGTCCCAGTCCTCCTGGCCCATCGTCACCAGCGGGCCGTCGCGGACGATGCCCGCACTGGTGACGAGCGCGTCGATCTCCCCGAGCCGCTCCTGCGTCCGCTCCAGGAAGCCGCGTACGGCCGACGCGTCCGTCACGTCCACGGACGCGTCGAGGACCCGGCCGCCGTGCTCGGCGGCGAGGCGCTCGATCGCGTCGGCGTCGTCGGGCCGGGAGCGGTAGCAGTAGGCCACGTCGTGGCCGTCGGTGAGGAAGCGCTCCACGACGGCCCGGCCGATGCCGCGCGATCCGCCGGTGACCACCGCGACCCTGCGGCTTTCGTGCGGCATCACGCGGTCTCGAGCTTTTCGGCGAGCAGGTCGTGCACGACCTTGAGGGAGCGCATGAGCTGGAGGTTCGACTCCTCCATCTTCACGTGGTACTTGCGCTCCAGGGTGACGAGGATCTCCAGCGCCAGCAGGGAGTCGACGTCGAGGTCCTCCTTGAAGTCGGCGGTGTCGGTCACCTCGGAGGCTTCGACGTCCAGGATCTCCGCGATGGTGGAGCGCAGGTCCTCGATGTCCAGGGGGGTGGTGGTCTGCTCGGGCATGATCGTTCTCTCCTGATGTCGGGTGCGGGTGCGGGTGCGGGTGCGGTGCGTGTGCGGTGCCGTGCGGTGCCGTGCGGTGCCGTGCGGAACGAGAGCTCAGACGAGGCCTTCGCCGCCGTCGACGTCGATGACGTTGCCGGTCATCCACGAGGAGTCGGTGGCCGAGAGCATGACGACGGCCTCGGCGACGTCCTCGGGGAGGGTGAGGCGGCCGTGCGGGTTCGACTGCGAGGCGTGCCGGGCCAGTGCGTCGCTCCCGGGGATGCGCAGCAGCGCCGGCGTGAGGGTCAGGCCGGCGCGCAGCGCGTTCACCGAGACACCGGAGGGGGCCAGTTCGACGGCCAGCTGGCGCACGTGCGAGGCCAGGGCGGACTTGGCGGCCGACACCGCGCCGTAGCTCGGCATCACCCGGCCGTCGCCGCGGCTGGTGAGCGCGAACACCTTGGCGCCGCGCGGCAGCAGCCCGGCCACGTACAGGTCGCGCACCCAGTACACGAGGCTGTGGCCCATGACGTCGACGGTCATGTCCATCTGCCGCGGAGTGATGACGTCGTCCTGGCCCTCTTGGCCCTCCTGGCCCTCCTGCGGGAGGAAGGGCAGCAGGCTGCCGAACGCGAGGGAGTGCAGCAGCACCCGTACGCCGGCGGGCCCGGCCAGCTCGGCGAGGACCGGCACCAGCTCGGCGCGGGTCTGCTTGGCGGCGGCGTTGCGGTTGTGGAAGGACACCTGTACGCCCGTGGCGCGCAGCTCCTCCACCAGCTCGTCGACTTCCTCCTGCTGGGCCGCCGTGCCGAAGTGGACGCCGAAGATGTTCGCGCCCTCCTTGGCCATGGCCAGGGCGGTGGCCCGGCCCATGCCGCTGGAGGCGCCCAGGATCAGGCACCAGGAGCCCTTGACGGAAGTCAGCATGTGAACCTCTCAGTTGGTGTGTTCGGGGGAGTGGGTCGAGGCGAGCGCCACGTTGCCGGCGCGGGAGGCGACGACGACCAGCCGTGTGCCACCGCCTGCCGGGAGGGGGCGTGCGGCCAGCCGGACCACCGGCGCGAGTGCGCCGGCCCGGGCCCCGGACCGCGCGGTGGACACCGGTACGCGGCCGGCGCACCAGGCGCGCACGGCGCGGGCGACCGCGTCGCCGACGGGCGAGGGATCGGTCAGCAGCTCGATCTCGTACGGGGCGGGACCGGCCGCGCAGAGCACGTCCAGCGCTTCCCGTACGGACTCCCGCGCCAGAGCGCGGCCCGCCGCGTCGGCCAGCGCCGGCGGCGGCAGGAAGCGCAGTACGGTCCGCAGCACCGCGCCGCCCACCGGTACGGGTCCGCCGCCCGGGCGCAGCACCAGCAGCGCGGCGCCCGACTCGGGTAGGGCGTCGCCGGCCCGGGGGTCGGGTGCCTCGGCGGCTCCGGCCAGCACCACGGAGGTGCGGCCCGCGGCCAGTTCGAGGGCGGCCAGGTGCAGGGCCTCGACGCCGGCCACCCGCGGTGAGGTCACCGTCAGGTTGAAGCCCTTGAGCACGTGCTCGGTCGACAGGCGCGCGGCGACGAGGTTGACGGAGAAGTAGGGCACGCTCATGGGGCTCAGCGCGCCGGCCCCCTCGCGCCGGACCGTCTCCTCGATGCCGTCGTGCAGGGCCGCGACGGCGCTGTTGGTCCCCACGACGGCGCCGCGGCGCTCCGGGGCGTGCGGCTCCGTCTCCTGACCGGATGCGGCCAGTGCCGTCCTGGCTGCCGCGAGCAGGTACTGGCAGGCGGGCGGTAGGTACTTGTAGCCCCGGCCCAGCCGCGTGCGGTGGTCGAACCAGGGCGCGTCCGGAGCGGTCCCGTCCGGCGGTACGACCAGCGCCGCCCCGTGGACGACGGACTCGGCCGCCATGGCCCTCACGGTCACCGTCGCCGTAGCCGTCACCGTGCCTCGCCCCCGAACACCATCGTGAAGTTGCTCCCGCCGAACGCGTACGCGTTGACCAGCACGTTCGGCTGGGCGAGCGCGGTCGGACCGCCGTGCGGCAGCCGGACCGGGCACTCGGGGTCCGGGCGCTCCAGCGGGATGTTCCCCGGGATCTCGCCGTGCCGGGCCATCAGCGCGGCGGACACGGCGGCGAACGCCGCCGCGGCGCCGGCGGTGTGCCCGATGAAGGCCTTCAGGCTGAACAGCGGCGTGTGCGGGGCGTGGCCGCCGAGCACCTCCCGCAGGACCTGGTACTCGATCACGTCGTTCTGCCGGGTGCCGGTGCCGTGCGGGATGACGCAGCCGATGTCGCCGGGCCCGAGCGCCGCCTCGTCTAGGGCCGCGCGGGCCACCCGTACGAGTTGTTCGCCGCCCGGATCCGGCGCGGTGGGGTGGTGGGCGTCGCAGCTCCACGCGGTCCCCAGCACGCGGCCGTACGTCCGGCGGCCGGCCGCGGCCCGCGCCGACTGCAGGACCAGCATGGCGGCCCCTTCGCCGAAGACGGTTCCGCTGCGTTCGGCGTCGAAGGGACGGCAGGTCTCGGGATCCGCCGCGCCGAGCCGGCTGAAACTGGCCAGCGGCACCCAGGCGATGCCCTCCGCGCCTCCCAGCAGCACGGTGTCGGCCTCGCCGCGGCGGATCAGGTCCACGGCGACGGACAGCGCGTAACCGCTCGCGGCGCAGGCGTTGCTCACGCTGATGTTCGAGCCGAACGCGCCGAGTTCGCCGCCCACCGCGGCGGCGACGGAGAACATCGGCTCCCACGCACCGGCCGGCGGCCGGTCCTCGCCCTCGCGCCTGCCGCCCTCGCGCCCGCCGCTCTCGCCGACGGCCGTACCGATCACCACGGCCGCCTCCGCGATCTCGCGCGGCCCCAGGCCCGCGTCCGCCACCGCCTCGCGGGCGGCGCCGAGCGCGAACCGCGCGGCGCGGCCCAGCGCTCCCCGCGGAGCGGCGGCCGCGGGGGCCTCGTCGGGCACCTGATAGGCGAGGACGTCCGGCACGCGCTCGGTGAGGCCCGGTACGGCGGTGGGGCGGCCGGCGGCCGCCTTCAGCCCGGTCCAGAACGCGTCCGCGCTGCCGCCGAGGCAGCTGACCGCGCCGATGCCGGTCACGAAGACGTCGGGGGTGGCAGAGGGGTCCAAGGGTTCAACTCACTCTCGTGGCGGCTGCGGACGGCTCCACGACGCGCTCGGCGAGCAGCCGCTCGACCGCGTCCGCGAACCGCTGGGGCTGCTCGGTCATCGGGAAGTGCCCGCAGTCCCGCAGCAGTTCCAGGCGCCCCTGCGGCAGGGCGGCCGCCAGCAGGGCGGCGTCCTGCGGTGCGGCGAAGCGGTCGTTCTCGCCCGCCACGACGAGCACCGGGAAGTCGAGGCCGCCGGTGTCGACGAAGGGGCTGCGCAGGTAGCTTTCCCAGAAGCGCAGCCAGCCGTACGGACCGACGCGGTCGCGCACGAGCACGGCCATGTCCCGGCGTGTTTCGGCGGCCAGTTCCCGTACCGAGCTGATCCGCAGCGCCTCCTCGAACACCTCCTGGAAGATGCCGAGGTAGTGCCCGGCGGTGTCCCAGTGGAAGTCGGCCGGGTCCCTGCGGTGGAAGGGCGAGACGACGACCAGGGCGCGCGGCTGCTCGACCCGCGGGGCGCCGGCGAGGTACTCCACGGCGAGGACGGCGGAGAAGGAGTGCGCGATGACGGCATCGGCTCCGCCGGGGACCGAGCCCAGTGCGGCGCCGATCCACTCGGCGGGGTCCCCGCGGTGGCTCCACGCGGACTCGCCGGCCGTTCCCCAGGGCAGCTCCGCGGTCCACAATTCGGTGCGGGGCGACGCCACTTCACCGAAGGCCCGCCACGTGTTCCCGCTCGCGGCCAGCCCGTGCAGGGCCAGTACGCGCACCGGGTCGGCGTCGCTGCGGGCGGCCCGGTCCAGGCGGACCGCGACGCGACTCCCGTTCATCCGCACCCCACGTTCCCAGGTAGTTCGAAAGAGCGACGACCTGGAAATTGCGATTTCGATCGACGCGGCCGGTGTTCTCTTCCCACGTGATCTGCGGGATTCTGCCAAGCCGACGGCGAGCGTACCCGGGGGACGCTAAAACGACACTAAAAAAATTCTGTCGAACTGCGCGTTATCGAAAGGAAGGCGGCAGTTAAGGCGGGCTTTAGCGGGCCTTTTAGGGAGGGTGTTTAGGCTCTTGCGGAAGTCGAAACAAGGAGAGAGCGATGCTCGATAAGGTCATAGACCGGCTGCACGATCCAGCGGTCTACGCCCTACCCGCCATGGCGTTGCTGATCGTGATCGAGATGCTCGCGATCAAGTTCGGCGACGACCACGACGAGCGCCCCGGCTACGACCTTCGGGACCACCGGGCGAGCATCCTCACGGGCTTCGGCGCGCTGCTCTCGTCCACCCTGCTGCGGACCGTGGCGCTCGCGCTCTACCTGCTCGTCTACGAGTACGTCGCGCCCTGGCACCTGTCGTCCACGTCGTGGACCACGTGGGTCGTCCTCTTCTTCGGCGTGGAGTTCCTCCTCTACTGGTACCACCGCGCCGCGCACGGCATCCGGCTCATCTGGGCCGGCCACCAGGTGCACCACTCCAGCCAGTACTTCAACCTCTCCACCGCCCTGCGCCGCAAGTGGGCCCAGTGGTTCGAGAAGATGATCTGGCTCCCGCTGCCGCTCCTGGGCGTCCACCCCGCCCTGGTCTTCACCATGCACTCGGCGCACCTGGTGTACGGGCTGTTCGCGCACACCGAGAAGATCGGCAAGCTGCCGCGCCCCATCGAGTACATCTTCGTGACGCCCTCGCACCACCGCGTCCACCACGGCAACGACCCGGAGTACCTGGACAAGAACTTCGGCAGCATCCTCATCGTCTGGGACCGGATCTTCGGCACCTTCCAGCCGGAGGTGCAGCGCCCCACGTACGGCCTGACCAAGCAGATCGAGACCTTCTCCATCTGGAAGATCCAGGTGCACGAGTTCGCCAACATGTTCCGCGACGTACGCCAGGCGCGCACGCTGCGCCACAAGCTCGGCTACGTCTTCGGGCCGCCCGGCTGGAAGCCCGCCGAGGACGGCGACGGCAAGCGCGACGACCAGCGCGGCGCCAAGCGCGGCGGCGCCGGCGAGGCGCCCGGCCTGACGGCCGCGGGACAGCCGGGTGAGCTCCTTACATGAGCAAGGCGACCGGACACGCCGCGGCCGCGCAGGGGCAGGGCGGCCCGCCCTCCCCGCCGCGCCGCGGGGTACGGGGCCACCCCTGGCTGACGCTGCTCACCCTGTCGGTCGGGGCCATGATGGTCTCGCTCGACGGGACCATCGTCACCGTCGCCCAGCCGGCCATGCAGGCCGACCTCGGCGCGAGCCTGACCGGCATCCAGTGGGTGACGAACGGCTACCTGCTCGCGGTCGCCGCCCTGCTCATCGCCGCGGGCAGGCTCGGTGACCGCTACGGTCACCGCACCGTCTTCCTCATCGGCGCCGCCGGCTTCACGGCCACCTCGGTGGCCATCGGCGCGTCCGACAGCCTCGGCTGGGTCATCGGCCTGCGCGTCCTGCAAGGGGTGTTCGGCGCGCTGATGCAGCCGGCCACCCTCGGACTGCTGCGCACCGCCTTCCCGGCCGACCGGCTCAACATGCCGATCGCCGTGCGCAGCGCGGTCATCGCGGCGTCCACCGCGGCCGGCCCCGTCGTGGGCGGCCTGCTGGTCGAACACGCCGCGTGGAGCTGGGTGTTCTTCCTCAACGTGCCCCTGGGGGCGGTGGCCCTGGTGCTGGGCGTCGTCGTCCTGCGCGACACGCGGGGCGAGGCGGCGTCGCCCGGCCGGCTGGATCTACTGGGCATGGCAGTCCTGGGCGGTGCGCTGTGCCTGTTCGTCGGCGGCCTCGCCACGGTCGCAGACCAGGGCCGGCCCGACGCCCGCAGCCTGGCCCTGCTGACGGCGGCGCTGCTGCTCGGCGCCTTCTTCGCCTGGTGGGAGCGGCGCGCCGGCGATCCGCTGGTGCCGCCGCGCCTCTTCCGCTCGGTCCGGTTCACCGTCGGCGTCCTGACCATGCTCGCCATGTCCTTCGTGATGTTCGGCGCCCCCTTCGTCCTGATCTTCTACCTGCAGAACGTGCTCGGGCTGACCCCGGCCGAATCGGGCATCCGGGTCCTGGGCCTGACCCTGCTGATGATCGTGGGCGCACCGCCCGCGGCCGTGTGGATCAGCAGGTCCGGACCCCGGGCCCCGGTGGTCGCGGGACTGCTCGTCACGGCCACCGCCATGTGCGCCCTCTCCCGCCTCGACGCGCAGTCCGGGACGCTGCAGACGACCCTGTGCTTCTTCCTGCTCGGGCTCGGCTTCAGCCCCGTGATGGTCGGCGCCACCAAGCTCGTCATCAGCAGCGCACCGGTGGAGCTGTCCGGCGTGGCCGGCGGAATGCAGCAGACGGCCATGCAGGTGGGCGGCAGCCTGGGCACCGCCACGGCGGGCGCCCTGGTCGCGGCGCACACCGCTGCCGCCCTGCCCGGACGCCTGGCCGCCGAGGGCATCGAGGTCGCGCCCGGCGTCCTGGACCAGGCGGTCCGTACGGTGGCGGTCGGCCTCACCCCGGACCTGGGCCCGGTGGACGCGGCGCGGGCCACCCTGACCCGGATCGGCCAGTCGGTGTTCCTGGAGGGCATGCAGCACGCCCTCCTGGCCACCGCCGCCGTGGCGGCCCTGGGCGCGGTCGCCGGCCTCTTCGCGGGGCGCGGGCGCGCGACCGGAGGGCACGGCACGTGATCGAGCGGATCCTGCCCGCCGGGGTGGCCAGTTCGGCGGAGTACGCGGACGTCCTCCCCTGTCCCCTCTACCCGGAGGAACGGGCGGCGGTGGCGGCGGCCTCCGAGCGGCGCAGGCGGACCTTCGCCACCGGACGGCACTGCGCGCGCCGCGCGCTGGACCGCCTGGGCGTGCCCGCCGGGCCGCTGCTCGTGGGCGGCTCGGGGGAACCGCTGTGGCCCGCGGGGGTGGCCGGCGCCATCACCCACTGCGAGGGCTACCGGGCGGCGGCCGCCGCCCTGTCCACGGAAGTGACCGGACTCGGCATCGACGCCGAACCGCACGTCCCGCTGCCCGCGGGAGTCCTGGAGGCGGTGGCGCTCCCGCACGAGCGCGTCCGGCTGCGGGCACTGGCCCGGTCCCGGCCGGGGCTGCACTGGGACAAGGTCCTGTTCAGCGCCAAGGAGTCGGTGTACAAGGCGTGGTTCCCGCTCACCGGGCGCTGGCTCGATTTCACCCAGGCCGATATCCGGTTCCATCCGGAACCGGGCCCGGCCACCAGCGAAGGCGAGTTCCATGCCCGCCTGCTGGTCGAGGGCCCGGTGGCGGCGGGCCGCACCATAAGACATTTCACCGGCCGCTGGCTGGTGGCCGACGGCCTGGTGATCACGGCCGTCACGGTATGAGCCCCGACCCCGACCATTTGAAATTCCGGCAATTGCATGATGTGGGCCGCCCCCCATTGATGCTGCGCCCCCCTCACGCACGAATGCGGACAACAGGAGAATCGGCATGACCACTGGGACGACAGAGGCACGCGGGGACCACAGGACGTCCGGAGCCCGGCAGCTCCGGGACCTGTTCGCCCGCCCCGGCACGGTACGCATCATCGGCGCGCACAACCCGCTCGGTGCGCGCCTCGCCGAGCGCGCCGGCTTCGACGGCGTCTGGTCGAGCGGCCTGGAGGTCTCGGCCTCCCAGGGCGTGCCCGACACCGACATCCTGACCATGAGCGAACTGCTCGCCACGGCCACCTCGTTGGCGGCCGCCGTCGACGTCCCCGTCGTGGCCGACTGCGACGCCGGCTACGGCAACGCCCACAACGTCATGAACATGATCCGCCGGTACGAGGCGGCCGGGATCGCCGGCGTCTCCATCGAGGACAAGCGCTTCCCGAAGGTCAACAGTTTCATCCCGGGCCGTCAGGAACTGGCGCCCATCGCCGAGTTCTGCGGAAAGCTGCGCGCCGCCAAGGCCGCCCAGAGCACCCCCGACCTCATGGTCATCGCCCGGATCGAGGCCCTCATCGCGGGCTGGGGCATGGAGGAGGCGCTGCGCCGCGGCGAGGCCTACGCCGCGGCCGGCGCGGACGCGGTACTGATCCACGCCAAGGGCAGCTCCCCGGAGCCGGTGCTGCGCTTCCTGGAGCGCTGGACCCTGCCGACCCCGGTCGTCGTGGTCCCCACGACCTACCACACCATCACGGCCACCGAACTGTCCGAGGCCGGCGCCAAGATGGTGATCTACGCCAACCACGGCCTGCGCGCGGGCATCGCCGCCGTCACCGAGACCTTCGCGTCGATCCTCCGCGACGACCGCACGACCGGCATCGAGGACCGGATCGCCCCCCTGGCCACCGTGTTCGACCTCCAGGGCATGCCCCTGCAGAAGCAGCACGAGGCCGAGTACATCACCCCGTACGCGAGCCGGGCCCGCGCCGTCATCGTCCCCGGCCTGCCCACCGCACCCGCCGGCGGCCTGCTGGAGGAGCAGAGCACCGCGCTGCGCCGGGCGGACATCGAATCGGTGTCGGTCGCCGCGGCCGAGGACCTCGCGCGGGCCCCGCAGGACGTGACGCTGCTGCCCGCGCAGCCGGACGCCGCCGGCGCCGTGCTGGCGCTGGACGAGGGCTACCTGAACAGCACCGTGCTGCTCAGCGGCGACGTCCTCGTCGAGGGCGAGCCGCTGCGCCGGCTCGTCGCCGCGGGCGGCGACATCGCCGTCCTCGTCGACGTGTCCGCCGGGCCCGGCGCCGAGCGCCGCGCCGACGCGCTGCCGCTCGCCCTCGACTCCGTCGCCCGGGACGGCCGCCGGATCGGCGGGGCCTCGGGCAGCGTGGTCCTGGCGGCCGCCGGCGCCGGCGCGGACGGCGAGTTCGCCGGCGCCGCCGCCTTCTCCGCCGACGGCTTCACCGCACTGCGCCAGGTCGCGGAGAAGCGCCGCGCCAACGGCGCCCGGGCCACCCTGGCCGACCTGCTCACCGACCTGCTCGCCGCCGGACACCGGATCCACGCGGTCGAGATCGCCTCAGGCTGGCTGGAACTGCGAACCCCGCAGGACGTCACCCGCGCCACCGAACTGCTCGCCACCCGGGAGACCGCCCAGTGACCGCGGCCACCACAGCGACCCCGGCCGACACGACGAAGCCGGCGAGCCCGTCCGACACGTCGAGTACGGCGGCGCGTACGCCGGGAGTGCTGCAGGCGGGCACCCTGGTCGACGTACTCCAAGAGCACGGGCACGGGCCGTTCACCGGTGTGCCCTGTTCCTTCCTCGGCCCCGTCATCTCCTGCCTGGAGGCCGAGCACCCGCAGGAGTACGTCATCGCGGCCAACGAGGGCGAAGCCGTCGCCCTGGCCGCCGGCGCCCACCTCGCCGGCCGCCGGCCCGTGGTCATCCTCCAGAACTCCGGACTGGGCAACGCGGTCAACCCGCTGACCTCCCTCTGCCACACCCTGCGCCTTCCGGTCCTGCTCCTCGTCACCTGGCGCGGCCGCCCCGGCCGCCCCGACGAGCCGCAGCACGAGCTGATGGGCCGGATCACCCCCGACATGCTGACGTCCATGGGCGTCCGCCACGAGGTGCTCCCCGACGACCCCGCGCTGCTCGCGCAGCGGCTCGACGCGGCCGCCGCGCACATGGCCGCCACGGGACTGCCCTTCGCCTTCATCGTGCCCAAGGGCGCCATCGCCCCGTACGAGGCGCCCGGCGCGGCCGCCGCCCCGACCGCCCCCGCCGCCCCGGCCGCCCCGCGGCTGATGCAGCGGGCCGAGGCGATCGGCCACATCGTCTCCGCCATGGACCCGCGCACCCTGCTCGTCGCCACCACGGGCAAGACCGCGCGGGAACTGGAGCGGGACTTCGACCGCCCCGAGAACCTCTACGTCGTGGGCTCCATGGGCTGCGCCTCCAGCGTGGCCCTCGGCGTGGCCATGCACGCCCCGGACCGCAGGGTCGCCGTCCTCGACGGCGACGGCGCCGCGCTGATGCGGCTCGAGGCGATGGCGACCATCGGCCGCCGGACGGACACGGACCTGTGCCACGTCCTGCTGGACAACGAGTCCTACGAGTCCACCGGCGGCCAGCCCACGGCCTCCGCCGGGGTGGACTTCGGGGCGATCGCCGCGGCCTGCGGCTACCGCGCCACCCACGACGTCTCGGACGCGGACGCCCTGCGCGCCGCGGTACTGCGCACGCAGGCGGACGGGGGGCCCCAGCTCGTCCGCGTACGCATCGCCCCGGGATCGGACCCGAACCTCGGCCGCCCGGCCCTCGCCCCGCCCGCCTCGGCCGCCCGATTCAAGGAAGCGATCGCCCGATGAACGACAGCACGCCGGCCCGCCCGCAGCGGCTGGTCCTCATGAACCCCGGCCCCGTCATCACGGACGACCGGGTGCGCGCGGCACTCGCCGGACCCGACATGTGCCACCGCGAGCCGGAGTTCTCCGACCTGCTCACCCGCGTACGGCACAAGACCACCCTGGTCGCCGGGGGCGACGAGAGGCACACCTCCGTCGTCCTCACCGGCTCCGGCACCGCCGCCGTCGAGGCCGCCGTCAGCTCGGCGGTGCCCCGCGACGGCGCCCTGCTGGTCATCGACAACGGCCACTACGGCGAACGCTTCCGGCACATCGCGGACGCCCACGGCATCCGCGGCCACCGGCTCGAACTGGGCTGGGCCACCCCCGTGGACCTCACGGCCGTGGACCGGGCGCTGGCCGCCGACCCCGGCCTGACCCACGTCGGCGTCGTCCACCACGAGACCAGCAGCGGCATGCTCAACGACGTGGCGGCGGTGACCCGGATCGCGCACGCCCACGGCCGCGAGGTCATCGTGGACGCCGTCAGCAGCATCGGCGCGGAGCGCCTCGCACTGGCCGCGGACGGCATCGACTGGCTGGCGGGCTCCGCCAACAAGTGCCTGGAGGGCGCACCCGGCCTCGGGTTCGTCAGCGCGGCGCGCACGGCCTTCGAAGGGCTCGCCGGCGCCCCGCGCCGCAGCTACTACCTCGACCTGCACCGGCACTACACGGCTCAGGAGAAGGCCCAGGCCCCGGCGTTCACCCCCGGCATCCCCGCGTTCTACGCCTTCGACGCCGCCCTCGACCTCGCCCTGGCCGAGGGCTGGGAGGCCCGCCACGCGCGCTACTCGGCCCTGGCGCGGCGACTGCGCGACGGCCTGGAGGCGCTCGGCCTGGAGATCCTGCTCCCGCCGCAGCAGCGGGCCGTCGCGCTCACGGCCGTCCGCATCCCGGCCGGCTGCGGCTACCCCGAACTGCACCGCGGCCTGCGGGCGGAGGGGTTCGTCATCTACAGCGCCCAGGAACAGCTGGCGGCGGACTTCTTCCGGCTCTCGACGATGGGCCGGATGACGGAGCGGGACATCGACCGCTTCCTCGCCACGCTCGCCCGCACCCTGCCGGACCGCGGCTGACCCGCGCCCCGGCCGATCCGTTCCGACCATTGAACGACCGTTGAACGACCATTGATTGAGGTGCCCGTGACCACGCCCCGAGCTGACGCATCCGGCCGACCCGCGGCGACGGCAGAGCCCTACCGGCTCGCCGTGGTGGGGGGCGGACCCAGGGCCACGTACGCCCTGGAGAGGCTCTCGGCGACGATCGACCGGCTCGGGCAGGGGCGCCGCCTGGAGGTCCACCTCTTCGAGCGCACCGGGGCGTTCGGCGCGGGCCAGGCGCACAGCCCCGACCAGGCGCGGACGAGCTACCTCAACCGCATCGGCGCCCAGGTGGGCTTCGCCGCCGACGAGACGGTGACCGGCGCCGGCCCGCTGCGCCCGCCGGCCGAGCGGCCCACCCTGCACGAGTGGTGCCGGCGCCGCTTCGAGGAGACCGGGGACCCGGACCTCGACCTGAGCCCGGAGGACTGGCCCAAGCGCTACGTCCACGGACTGGCCCTGCGCGACATGTTCCAGGCCTTCGCCGCGGACCTGCGCCGCCACCCGGGGGCCGCTCTGCACCTGCACCACGCGGAGGTCGTGGACATCGTCCCCGCCGCGGAACACCGGCTGGAGGTCGTCACCGCCGACGGCGAACGCCGCGTCGCGGACGAGGTCCTGCTGCTGACGGGCCACTCGTACCACGATCCGCAGCGCTCCGCCGCGGGCCGCCGGACGGCCGGCCTCGCCGCCGGCGGCGGGACCCGCCACGTACCGCACCCGTACCCGCTGGAGGACCGGCTCGACGCCGACGGCTGCGGACCGGACGCGGTCGTCGGCTGCGCCGGCATGGGGCTCACCGCCATCGACACGATCCTGCACCTGACCGAGGGGCGCGGCGGCTCCTTCCACGAGGACGGGTCCGGCCTGGTCTACCGGCCCGGCGGCCGGGAGCCGGCGGCCATCGTCGCGTTCAGCGGCTCCGGCCTCTTCACCTTCGCCCGGCCCGACAACCACAAGCCCAGCGACGGCTCCGGTGACCACCCCGGCACCTTCCTGACGCGCGAGGCGGTGGACCAGCTGCGGGCCCACGTCGGCCGGCCCCCGGCCGCCGGGTCCGGGCGGGCGCAGCTGGACTTCGAGCGCGACCTCCTGCCGCTGGTCGTCCTGGAGATGGCCCACCTGCACTACGTCACCCTCTTCGGCCCCTCCGCCGCCCTGCTGCTGACCCAGCGCGCGCTACCCGGCTACCTGGCGTTCGTGACCGGCGCCCCCGCCGACGGCCCCGGCCACCTCCTCGCACCGCTGGAGCGCGCGGTGGACGAGATCGCCGACGTGCTGGAGGCCGTACTGCGCGGCAAATGCGCGCTGTTCACGGCTCAGAACACGGTCTCCTGGCAGGTCCGGGAGGTCCTGCTGCACTGGACCCGGACCGTGTACGGCCCCTCGGCCGAGGCCGGGGTCCGCCGCTGCGTGGACCGGGCCCTGCCGCCCAGCTCGGTGACCGACGCCCTCGACTCGGCGTGGGGGCTGGAGACGTACCTCCACGGCAACCGCTTCGACTGGCACCGCGCCGTCTCCCCGGTCCCGCCCGCCGGCTCCCCGGAGGAGTTCCGCAGGTCCGTCCGCGCGTTCATGGCGCAGGACCAGCTGTGGGCCCGTCAGGGCAACCTCTGGAACCCGCACAAGGCGGCCTCGGACGGCGTCTGGCGCGACCTGCGCCAGGTCATCTCGTACGCGGTGGACCACGCGGGACTGACCGCCGCCTCCCAGCGCCACTTCCTCCAGCGCTACGTGCGCCACCACAACCGGCTGGCCAACGGCGCCGCCCCCGAGATCATGGCGAAGATGGCCGCCCTGATCGACCGCGGGCTGCTCGACGTCGGCGCCGGACCGGACGCCCGGGTCCGGCTCGACGAGGCCACCGGCAAGGCCGTGGTGGAGGGCCCGCACACCGGCTTCTCGCGCCCCGTGGACGTCCTGGTCGAGGCCCGGATGCACGGCTTCGACCCGCGGCTCGACGCCCTGCCGCTCTACCGCAACCTGCTGGACCGGGGCCTGGTGCGGCTGTGGCGCAACGAGTCGGCGGACGGGGAGGTCTTCCAGCCGGGCGGGCTCGACCTGACCCCCGAGTTCCACCCCGTCGGCTCCGACGGTGCGGCGGACCCGCGGATCACCGTGCTGGGCGTGCCCTCCGAGGGCGCCCGCTCCTTCCTGCTGTCCGCGCTGCGCCCGAACGCCGACCACTACGTCATGCGGGACACGCTGGTGTGGCTGGACCGCTTCTGGCCCAGGGCCACGGGCCGCTGACCCCTCCCCCGGGGCGGGCCGCTACGGCCGGACGATCCGGACCTGGTAGCTGCCGTTGCGCAGTTCGCCCACCACCGAGACGGTGATGCCCGACTTATCGTCGGTGAAGGTCTCGCCCGGCCGGAACGGGGCGTCCGACAGCTCCGCGTGCACATTGGGCCGCCGGGTGCAGCCGCCGCTCGCGTCCGCGCTGTCCGACACCGTGATCGGGCCGTGCCCGGTGTCCACGTCGGAGTCCACCTTGTAGATGAGGACGCCGGGTTCGCAGACGGCCTCGTCGTTGCCGGCCAGGGTCCGCACCTCCACCGCGTATCCGGCGCTCTCCGAGAGCGGGACGAAGGCCAGCTTCGTGCCGCCCCGCACCGCCAGCGGGGACAGGACGTGGTCGCTGATGCCCGGCTTCGACGCGCAGCTGATCTGGGTGCTGTCCAGCCAGCCCAGCTTCCACTTGTGCCAGCCCAGCAGGTCGTTGTTGGCGCCCCAGTCCTCGCTCATGATGTCCCAGTGCCCGACCGTGCTCCCGCCGTCGGAGGTGTAGAGGTCGGGCAGCCCGAAGACGTGCCCGTTCTCGTGCGGGAGCACCCGGTAGCCGGTCTCCCGGTAGGTGCCGGAGCCGTCGTCCTGCCGGCTGTAGACGAAGGACGCGTTGGCCAGCGGCACCCCGTCGGCGATCGGCGCCTCGCCGTTGCCCGAGAAGGTCACCGACAGGACGGTGTCCAGGGCGGACGGGCCGGCGTTCGGGGTGACCAGGATGTTGATCAGGTCGTACCGGCTGAAGTCCACCTCGGGGTCGGCGGCCTTCGCGATGTGCTCGACGAGCTGGCGGTAGCCGGGCTCGTACGGGGACCCGCGCTCTATCCCGTACGCCGCGAAGGGCATCGGCATCCGCAGCCAGTTCCTTATCGGTGCCTCGGCCCGGTAGGTGAGCCGGCCATAGGAGCTGGTGCGGAACCACTCGGAGGTCTGGGGGAAGAACTCCGCCAGCCGGTCCGCGGCCGTGCCCTCGCCCTTGGCGTCGGGGAAGTCGATCATCAGGTTCAGGGCCCGGACCTCGCCGGTGGAGCGGGAGTACCCGGGCGGCGTCGGCAGGCCCTCGGACATCTGCACGCCCATCGTGCCGGCGATCCGGCAGGGCGCGAGGGCCGATTCGACGCTCGTGGCCACGGGCCCGGCCGCCGAGTTGCCGCGGCTGGATATGCCGGCGCTCGCGGTGGCCGTGACGCCGAGGGCCAACGCGGTGAGGCCGATGTACACGCTCGTGCGGCGTGGACTGCGTATCCGGTGGCGGGTCTGCGGCATGGAGATCGCCTTCGGGTCCGCGGCAGCCGGCCCTGCCCGGTCTGCGCTCTGTCCGCTCACCCTCCGACGGGTGCGGCGCGGCCGCGCGCCGGAAGAGGCCGAACGTGGACAGAGGCTCGGCGGTGGTGTGACTCGGCTCACTCGGGAGGGTGAAATAACCGGGGACTGGTTCCCCGTTTGTACGGGAGTCCCGCCAAGCGGGGACCGGTTCCCCGTTTCGGCGGGGATTCGGGTTGTCCGTCCGCCGTGCTGTCCGTACTGCGTGTCACCGTGCCAGGGAGGCCCCGGAATGAAGCGCCCCACCGCCACCGCCCCGGCGGCCCCGACCGCCCTCGGGGCGGCCGTGCGCCGGGCGCCGGCCTCGGCGCCCGCGGGTGCGGGCGCGACCGGGTCCGAGCCCGCGAGCCCGGCGCCGCCGGGGGGCGCCCGCCCGTCCGGCGCGCCCCGCGCGAGCGGCGTCCCGCGCCCGCGCGCCGACGCCGTCCGCAACCGCGAGCGGATCTTGACGGCGGCCCGCGAGGTCTTCGTCGAATTCGGCTCCGCGGCCCCCTTCGACGAGGTGGCCCGCCGGGCCGGCATCGGCAACGCCACCCTCTACCGGCACTTCCCCGACCGCCCCACCCTCGTCCGCCACGTCGTGCTCTTCGTGATGGACCGGGTCACGGCCTCGGCCGAGGCCTCCCTCGCCGAGGAGCCCGACGCCTTCGCCGCACTGTGCCGTTTCACGCACACCGCGGCCGACGAGCGGATCGGCGCCCTGTGCCCCATGCTCGCCGACGACTTCGACCGCGACCACCCCGAACTCCTCGCCGCCAGCACCGCGTTGGAAGCGGCCGTCGAGACCCTGCTGGCCGCCGGCCAGCACGCCGGAGTGATCCGTACGGACATCGGCATCGGCGACCTGATGGTCGCCCTGTCCCAGCTCAGCCGCCCCCTCCCCGGCACCGCCTGCCTCGACGTCCAGGGCTTCGCCCACCGTCACCTCCAGCTCTTCCTCGACGGGCTGCGGGCCCCGGCCCGCTCCCAACTGCCGGGCTCCGCAGCCACGTTGGAAGACCTCAGGCAGAAAACCATGTGACACACCCAAAGCTTCCGAACTAGCCTCTTTCAGTCATTCCGCACAGTGAAGTGGGTACCCCCATGTCAAAAACAGCCGCGACACCGCCGCTGGCTGCCGACCCCAGCCGCTGGAAGGCACTCGTCTTCATAGCCCTGGCCCAGCTGATGGTCGTGCTCGACGCGACCATCGTGAACATCGCCCTGCCCTCCGCCCAGACCGACCTCGACATCTCGGACGGCAACCGCCAGTGGGTCATCACCGCGTACGCGCTGGCCTTCGGCGGACTGCTCCTCTTCGGCGGCCGCATCGCCGACAAGTGGGGCCGTAAGAACGCCTTCGTCATCGGCCTCATCGGCTTCGCCCTGGCCTCCGCGCTCGGCGGCGCCGCGAACGGCGAGGCCATGATGCTCGGCGCGCGCGCCCTCCAGGGTGCCTTCGGCGCACTGCTCGCACCGGCGGCCCTCTCGCTGCTCGCGGTCATGTTCACCGACGCCAAGGAGCGCGCCAAGGCCTTCGGCATCTACGGCGCGATCGCCGGCGGTGGCGGCGCCGTCGGCCTGATCCTCGGCGGCTTCCTCACCGAGTACCTCAACTGGCGCTGGACCTTCTTCGTCAACATCCCCTTCGCGATCGTCGCGGCCGTGGGTGCCTGGCTGGTCATCCGCGAGCCCGCCGGCTCCCGCAACCGCGCCCCGCTGGACATCCCCGGCGTGGTCCTGTCCACCCTGGGCCTCGTCGCCCTGGTGTACGGCTTCACCCGCGCCGAGTCGGCGGGCTGGTCGGACGGCCTGACCGTGGGCATGTTCATCGCCTCGGCGGTGCTGCTGGCGGCCTTCGTCGGCGTCGAGTCCGTGGTGAAGTCCCCGCTGCTGCCGCTGCGCGTCCTGGTGGAGCGCAACCGCGGCGGTGTCTACCTCTCGCTCGGCCTGGCCGTCATCTCCATGTTCGGCCTCTTCCTCTTCCTCACCTACTACCTCCAGATCGTGAAGGGCTTCTCGCCCGTCAAGACCGGCTTCGCCTTCCTGCCGATGATCGCGGGAATGATCCTGGGCTCCACGCAGATCGGTGCCCGCCTGATGACCCGCGTCGCGCCGCGCCTGCTGATGGGCCCGGGCTTCCTGGTCGCGGCGGTCGGCATGCTGATGCTGACCCAGCTGGAGGTCGGGTCCTCGTACCCGGCGCTGATCCTGCCGGCGCAGCTGCTGCTCGGTCTCGGCATGGGCACGGCGTTCATGCCGGCCATGTCCCTGTCCACGCACGGGGTGAACCCGGCCGACGCCGGTGTCGCCTCCGCCATGGTCAACACCTCGCAGCAGGTCGGCGGCGCCATCGGCACCGCGCTGCTGAACACCATCGCGGCCTCGGCGACCACGGCGTACCTGACGGACCACGCGGCCGAGGCCGCGGCGGGCGGCCCGGCCGGCCGGCTGGTCCAGGCGCAGGCCATGGTCGAGGGCTACGCCTCCGCCATCTGGTGGGCGGTCGGCATCCTGGTCGCCAGCGCGGTCATCGCCGTCACGCTGATCAACACCGGCCGACCGGGTGCGGGCGGCCCGACGGCATCCGGTTCCCGTTCCGGTTCCGGTTCCGGTTCCGGTTCCGCCGAGGACGCGGACCTCAAGGTCCCGGTGATCGCCCACTGACGAGGTGCCCGCCCGGGAATGACTGACCACCCCGCTTGGTTCAAATTTGAACCAAGCGGGGTTAGTCTTTTCGGGTGACCCCGCATCGACGACGGAGGAGCGCCCCATGACCCTCGACTCGGCGGGTGCGACCCCGCACGGGACCCGTATGCCCGCGCTGTACCTCAGCCACGGGGCGCCGCCCCTCGCGGACGACCCGGTCTGGCCGGGCGAACTGGCCGCCTGGTCCGCCGCCCTGCCCCGCCCCACGGCGATCCTGATGGTCTCCGCCCACTGGGAGGAGGCCCCGCTCGCCCTCGGCGCCACGGACCCGGTCCCGCTCGTACACGACTTCTGGGGCTTCCCCGAGCACTACTACCGGGTCCGCTACGACGCCCCGGGCGCCCCGCGGCTCGCCGCCTCGGTCCGCGCCCTCCTCCGGGCCCCCGGCGCCCCGGTCCAGGACGTACCGGACCGCGGCCTGGACCACGGGGCGTACGTCCCGCTGGTGGAGATGTTCCCGGAGGCCGACATCCCGGTGCTCCAGATCTCCATGCCCACGCTGGACCCCCGCCGCCTGATGGACATCGGCCGCAAGCTGGCGCCCCTGCGCGACGAAGGGGTCCTGATCGTCGGCAGCGGCTTCTTCACGCACAACCTGGCCGCGCTGCGGCACACGGGACCGGGCGTCCCCTCCTGGTCCGCCGAATTCGACGCCTGGGGCCACGAGGCGCTGGCCTCGGGCGACCTGGACGCGCTGCTCGACTTCGAGGCCAAGTCCCCGTCGGGCCGCCTGGCCCACCCCCGTACGGAACACTTCGCCCCGCTCTTCGTCACCCTGGGCGCGGCGGACGCGGCCGGTGACCTCACCGCCCGCCGCGACACGGTGGACGGCTTCTGGATGGGCCTCTCGAAGCGCTCCCTCCAGTTCGGCTAGGCAACCAGAAGCCGGCGGGCACCGTCTTCAGGGGTGGGAGTGCGGCTGTGCCGCATGTGACGGCTGGCGGTCGTCTCGCGGGCGGCGCAGGGTACTGCAAGATCTCGAAAAAGACCGACCGGTGTGGGAATTCTGTCCTGATTCCAGTCGTTGTTTCCTTCGGATGCGGGCACTCGGGAGAGTGTCCGGGGACGCACCACCGCACCACGGGTGGCCGTCCGGCAGCCGCACCGCGACCGAACTCATCGCAAGGGAGCACGCATGGCAACCCGCGCCGTCGCCCGTCGTCAGTCCGCGAGCAGCGCTCGCGCTGTGGGCGGGGAGATCGCAGACCGCGACCTGGTCGGCATGTACCTGGACGAGATCGCGCGTACCCCGCTCCTCGACGCGGCCAAGGAAGTGGAGCTGTCCCAGATCATCGAAGCGGGCGTCTACGCCCAGCAGATCCTCGACGGCGCGATAGAGCGCGACGGGGACAACCTGGCGCGTGAGGAGCTGGAGGCACTGGCCGCCGAGGGCGAGCGCGCCAAGGAAGTCTTCATCCGTTCCAACCTGCGCCTCGTCGTGGCCGTCGCCCGCCGCTACCCGCGCAGCGGCCTCCCCCTCCTCGACCTGATCCAGGAGGGAAACGCCGGCCTGGTCCGCGCGGTCGAGAAGTTCGACTACGCCAAGGGATTCAAGTTCTCCACGTACGCCACGTGGTGGATCCGCCAGGCGATCACGCGCTCCATCGCGGACCAGTCCCGCACGATCCGCCTCCCCGTCCACCTGGTCGAGGAGCTCGGCCGGATCCGCCGCGTCCAGCGCGAGTTCAACCGCGAGAACGGCCGCGAGCCGGAGCACGCCGAGATCGCCGCCGAGCTGGATTCGACGGAGAAGCGCGTGGGCGACGTACTGGACTGGGCGCGCGACCCGGTCAGCCTCAACATGTCGGTGGACGACGAGGGGGACACGCAGTTCGGTGACCTCCTGGAGGACACCTCGGCGATCTCGCCCGAGCAGTCCGTGCTCTCGCTGCTGCGCAGTGAGGAGCTGGAGGACCTGCTCGGCAAGCTCGACCAGCGCACCGCGTCGATCATCAAGATGCGGTACGGCATCGACGACGGCCGCGAGCGGACCCTGACGGAGGTCGGCAAGCAGCACGGCCTGACCCGCGAGCGGATCCGCCAGATCGAGAAGTACGCCCTGCTGGAACTGAAGCGCATGGCGCGCGACACCGGCTTCGACGCCGTGGCCTAGCGCGGCCGGCAGCCAAGCCCCCAGACGAGCCCCGGTACCTACCCCCCCCAGGTGCCGGGGCTCCCCCTCTTTCAGCCCCGCCGGCGTTTGAGGCGCGGCGTCCGGGGCGGAGCCCCGGCTAGCTCGGTCCCGCCGCGGCCGCCAGACGCGCGGCCAGTGCCCGCGCACTGTCCGCGAGGAACCCCGGCCCTCGCACGGTGAACGGCACACCCGTCAACGCCAGCCGCGCCACCAGCCACTCCGGCGCGTCCCCGCTCTCGAACCGGACCGAGGTCTCCGTCCCCCCACCCGGCAGGGCCGCGCTCCGCAACCACTCCGGCAGCTCCGCCGCCCCCACCGCGAAGGTGACCTCCACCGCGTACGTCTCCCCGCCGCGCAGCCCCCTGCGTACGAACTCCTGCGCCCCCATCGCCAGCTCCCGCGGCTCGAACCGGGCCCCCGTCGCGTACGGCTCGTCCACCCGGTCCACCCGGAAGGTCCGCCAGTCCTCCCGCTCCAGGTCATAGGCGACCAGGTACCACCGGCTCCCCGTGCTCACCAGCCGGTACGGCTCCACCAGCCGCCGCGACCGCGCCCCGTCCCGGGCCCGGTACGCGAACCGCAGCCGCTCCGGCCCCGCCACCGCCGCCGCCATCGTGGTCAGCGTCCGGGGGTCCACGCTCGCCCCGTCCCCCCGGGTCAGCGCGATCGTGGCCGACTGCAGCGCGCTCACCCGCCGCCGCAGCCGCGAGGGCAGCACCTGTTCCAGCTTCGCCAGGGCCCGTACGGAGGCCTCCTCCACCCCCTCGATCGCATGCCCGGCCCCCGCCCGCAGCCCCACCGCGATCGCCACGGCCTCCTCGTCGTCGAGGACCAGCGGCGGCATCGCCGCCCCCGCCACCAGCCGGTAGCCGCCCTCCGCACCCAGCGTGGCCTCCACGGGGTAGCCGAGGTCCCGCAGCCGTTCGATGTCACGCCGGATGGTCCGCGCGCTCACCCGCAGCCGCTGCGCCAGCTCGCTGCCGGGCCATTCGCGCGGGGTCTGGAGCAGGGACAGCAGGGAGAGCAGCCGTGCCGGGGTGTCGGTCATGCCTTCAGGTTGCCAGCGAAATAGGACACCGCCTGACCTACATGCCGTCTAGGTTTCTCTCCATGACCACCGAGACGTCCAAGACATCGCCCGAAAGAAAGAACGGGCCCGCACGAGAAGAGCGGATCTCACTCGCAGAAACACGCGGCGACGCCGGCACGTCGCACGAAGCCCCCGACCGGCGCCGCTGGCTGGCGCTCGCCATCGTGATGACCGCGGCCTTCATGGACCTGGTCGACGTCACGATCGTCAACATCGCGATACCCAGCATGCGCGAGAACCTGGGCGCGTCCACCAGCGCGATCCAGTGGATCACCGCCGGCTACGCCCTCGCCTTCGCCGCGGGCCTGATCACCGGCGGCCGTCTCGGTGACATCTACGGCCGCAAGCGCCTCTTCCTCCTCGGCATAGCCGGCTTCACCGCCGCCTCGCTGCTCTGCGGCATCGCCGCCAACCCGGGCATGCTCGTCGCCTCCCGCCTCCTCCAGGGAGCCATGGCCGCCCTGATGGTCCCGCAGGTCCTGGCGATCATCCACGTCACGTTCCCGCCCCAGGAGCGCGGCAAGGTCTTCGGCATGTTCGGCGCGATCGTGGGCCTCGGTGCCGTCTCGGGCCCGATGCTCGGCGCGCTGCTCACCGAGTGGAACCTCTTCGGTCTCGAATGGCGCCCGATCTTCCTGATCAACCTGCCCGTCGGCATCGCGGGCGTGATCCTGGGCCGCAAGTTCATCACCGAGTCCAAGGCCCCGCAGGCCCTGCGCCTGGACCTGATCGGTGTCGTCCTCGCCACCCTCGCCCTGGTCATGCTGATCTTCCCGCTGACCCAGGGCCGCGAGAACGACTGGCCACTGTGGGGCTTCATCTGCATGATCGCGGCGCCGTTCGTCTTCGCCGGCTTCATCGCCTACGAGAAGTACAAGATCAAGAAGGACGGCTCCCCGCTCGTCGAGCTCTCCCTCTTCAAGGTCAAGAGCTTCGCCGGCGGCATCGCCGTTCAGCTGACCTTCGGCATCGCGACCGGCATCTTCTTCCTGGTCTGGACGATGTACATGCAGATGGGCCTCGGCTGGACCCCGCTGCGCGCCGGCACCACCGGCATCCCGTTCTCGATCGCCGTCTCGGTCGCCGCGGGCATCTCGGTCCAGAAGCTCGTCCCGCGCTTCGGCCGCAAGGTGCTCCAGGCCGGCGCGCTGGTCATGGCCGCGGGCCTGCTCCTCTACATCTGGGAGTCGCACCACTACGGCATGGGGATCGCCTCCTGGCAGATGGCCGCCCCGCTGATCGTCATGGGCATCGGCATGGGCCTGATCGTGGCCCCGCTCACCGACACCGTGCTGTCCGAGGTGCCGCGCGAGCACGCCGGCTCCGCCTCCGGCCTGATCAACACCACCGGCCAGATGGGCAACGCGCTGGGCCTCGGCCTGACCTCCGTGGTCTTCTTCGGTCTGATCGACGACGACCTGGCCTTCGGCCCGCCGTACGTCGAGGCCTTCCGCGGCGCGCTGTGGTGGGTCGTGGCCGTACTGGTCGTGATCTTCGCGGTGATGTTCATGCTGCCGCGCAAGGCGATCCCGACGCAGGAGCGCGAGGGCGCCGCCGACCACACCGGCCCCGCCGCCGAGCAGACCGGCCAGGCCGAAAAGGTCCCGGTCGCCTAGACCTCCCGGCTCCGCCACCCGGACATGCCCGCCCCTCAGGGGCGGGCATGTCCGTTTCGTCACCCACCCGGACGTCGCCATGGAGCGCAGCGGCCGGATGTTCGCCCCGGCCGTGTCCTCCCCCGCCGCGGCGGTGTCACCGCACGCGGGCGCGGACCTCCATCGCCCCGCGCGCGGCGGCCTCGCTCTCGTACACCTCGCACATGTGCCGCCCGTCGGGTGTCGACGTGTGCTCGACCTCCCACAGGCTGACCTCGGTCCCGTCCAGCAGCACGAAGGCGTGCTCGTACAGGCTGAAGCCGGCGTCCCGGCCGTCCGACAGGCACTGCCGCGCACCGAACGCCTGCGTGATCTGGTGTGCGTACGCCGACCGCAGCAGCGCCGCCACCGGCTCGCCGGGCCGGTCCGCGTTCTCCGCGCGCCGCAACACCCGCCGGGCGTGGTCGGCCGACTGCTCCACCGCGTAGTCCCGGTGCCGCCGCACCGGCGGCGAGGCCGCGAACAGCGCGCTCAGCGCCGCCACGTCGTTCTCAGGCTCCTCGTCGCCCGGCAGCAGCACCGGATCGGGGGACGCGCCGGGGGAGGTCTCTCCGAACAGCCGGGTCACGGCCAGGCAGGTCTCCGCCGTGCTCGCGAAGATCTCGTGCCGGACCGTGCGGTCGCCCTCCAGCCGGTACGCCAGCTCCCACAGCGAGACCGAACCGCCGTCGGACAGCAGATAGGTGTGCCGGTGGGTCTCCCGCCAGATCCCCGTCGCCGGACTGTGGTGGGTGGTGTAGAGCGAAGAGCTGTGGGCGAGCGCCGTGCCGAGGCGCTCGACCAACCTGTCCGGCAGGTCGAAGGAGTTGAGGGCGCGGCCGAGGAGTCGGTCGAGGTGCGCCTCGGTTGTCTCGTACGGATCGCTCAAGGTGGGTCTCCAGGCCGTCGCAGCTTGTCACTTCGCGGAAGCTCAACGTAACCCCTGGTTCTGACATCACGTCCGGGGTTCGGTAAAACGTCCGGGAAGCATCGGAGGTTCCCGCCACCCCTTCAGGTCAACTTCCGTACGAATGGGCATGGTTAGGCCCGCTCTGTGGGGGAGCAGGGGACTATGGGCCACATGGCAACGAACACCATGGGCGTCCCCCGCCAACAGGGACGGCCCCGCAGTGGACACGAGGGCGAACGGGAAGCGGCGCCAAGGGGGTTGGCCTGGTTGCTGGCCCTCACCGGGGCGGCCGGGCTGCTGGCCTCCTGGGTGATCACCCTCGACAAGTTCCTCCTGCTGGAGGACCCGGACTTCAAACCCGCCTGCAGCCTCAACCCGGTCGTCTCCTGCGGCAGCGTGATGCAGAGCGACCAGGCGGCGGCCTTCGGCTTCCCCAACCCCATGCTGGGGCTGGTCGCGTACGCCGTCGTGGTCTGCGTCGGCGCGGGCCTGCTGGCCGGCGCCCGCTACAGCGGCTGGTTCTGGCTCGGACTGAACGCCGGCACGGTCTTCGGCGTCGGCTTCTGCAGCTGGCTGATGGTCCAGTCGCTGTACGAGATCAACGCGCTCTGCCTGTGGTGCTGCCTGGCCTGGGTGGCGACCCTGCTGATGTTCTGGGCGGTCACGGCGCACAACGTCCGTACGGGCGTCCTGCCCGCCCCCGGCCCGCTGCGCACCTTCTTCACCGAGTTCGGCTGGGCACCGCCCGCCCTGCACGTCGGAGTGATCGGCATGCTGATCCTCACCCGGTGGTGGGACTTCTGGACCGGCTGACCCCGACGGCGGAACGCGTACGAGGGCCCCGGAGGCTGGACGCCGCCGGGGCCCTCGTCAGCTCGCTCCCCGCGGGGGAGCGGACATCAGCTGCCGGCGGAGAGGTTGCCCGACAGGACCGGGATGTTGCTGAGGATGTGCGAGAGCGTCTCGTCACCCTTGGCCTGGGTGGAGTTCTCGGTGCACTGCTGGGTCTGCGGGTTGGACGCGATGGGGATGTCCTGGACGCCGACGTTGACCAGGGCAAGGATCGACTGGACGTTGACCTTCGCCGGCAGGCCGATGCAGGGCTTGTTCAGGGTGCCCTGGACCAGGCTGAGCTGCGGGCTCAGGTCGCCGTTGGTCTTCTGGTTGCCGTAGATCTGGTAGGCGCCATTGCCGTTGACGGTGTTGACCCCGTTGTCATTGCCGATGGCCATGGCCGGGGCCGCGGCGGCAGCGCCCGCGCCGATCGCAACGGCGGAGACCGCGGCGGCGGTCATGAACTTCTTGAACATCTTGATCCTTCTGTCGCACGAGTGCCCGCTGATGGAGCGCCCTGGTCAACTGCCCCGCCAGGGGGTTGGTTCCGGTGCTTCACTCAAACGGCCCGTGTGGCGCGAGGTTTTCCCCGCCCCGGGTGAGAGGCCTCCGGACGCTTGCGCGAAGCCCGTACGAAGCGTGCGGCCCCCGCCTCTCCGGTTGCGCTCCGTGAAAGGTGTTCGCACGGTGGGTGAGGGAGCGGATCGCTCAGGTCCGTATCCGGCAGGTCCGTATCCGCGCGACCACGAGAAGGAACATCCATGCACCCCACGAAGCCGTCCCGCGCCCGCCGCGCCCGTCTCCTCGTCCCGTCGGCCCTCGCCGTCGTCATACTGTCCGTCGCGGCGGCCCCCGCGGGCGCCGCGGAAGGCGACCGGGCAGCCGCGCCCGCGCAGCGAGCGGCGGCCGGCCCCATCGACGACCTGGTGAACGGCCTCCTCGAATCCATCAAGGCCCTCCTGCCGCCGGGTATCAGCCTGCCGGACATCAAGATCCCGGAGATCAAGCTCCCCGAGATCAAGCTGCCGGAGATCCCGGGGGTGGTGCTCCCCGAGATCCCGGGTGTCGAGCTCCCGGAGCTGCCGCCGCTCACCCCGCCGACGCTGCCGGATCCGGCGGCGCCCGTGGAGATCGTGCCGGAGATCCCCGACGTCGAGATCCCGGAGATCCCGGAGATCCCGGAGGTCGCCGACCCGCTGGGCGGCCTTCCGTAACCGTCCCGACCGACCCACGGTTACGGCGATTGAGCCGAACAGGTCTGATCGTGCGCGTAGCCGTGTCGCCATGGGAGGCTGGACCGTTTCGCTCGGTGTGAGCCCCTGATCGGGGCAGAACATCGAACAGAAGGTGCACCTCCCATGAACTCTGCCAAGAAGGCCGCCCTGGTCCTGGCCACCGCCGGTCTCGCTGCGGCCGGTGCCGCCGGCTCCGCCGCCGCCGACTCGCACTCCGAGGGCGCGGCCGTGGGTTCCCCCGGCGTCCTCTCCGGCAACCTGCTCCAGGTCCCGGTCCACGTCCCGGTCAACGTCTGCGGTAACTCCGTGAACATCATCGGCCTGCTGAACCCGGCTTTCGGCAACCCCTGCGTCAACGACTGACGTCGGCTGCACATCCGACTGTGGGCGCCCCGGCCTCGCCGGTGGCGCCCACAGTCGTGTTCGGCGTGCGGTCAGCCGGGGCGGTTCAGCCCTGGCCGCCGTTGAGCTTCACGCCGCCGAGCAGGGGGGACGCCTGGGTGGCGCCGTTCGCGAGACCGAGCACCGAGCCGGGCACGTCGTTGCGGACCTTGTTGACCTTCTGGGCCGTGCGCACGACCTTGTCGACGGTCTCACCCTGCTCGGCCAGCCCGTTGCCCACGGTCTGCGGCAGCGACTCGGAGAAGGGTCCGACGGCGTTCAGCGTCTCCGTCACCCCACCGGTCAGGCTCATGGGAGGCATCGCGGCCGGGGGCTCGGCGGCGAAGGCGGGGGCGGAGGCGCCGAGGGCGGCGACGGAGCCGGCGACGACAGCGGCGACCTTCGTGAGCTTCATTATCGAAATCCTCTTCTTTTCGTGGGCAGAGGCGTCAGCGGCGACCGTCGCGCCGCTTTCGCCCTGGCTAACGATTCCCCGCCGCTGCGGAAACGCGGAGGCAGGCGCGGTTACCGGCGGGGTCATGACAGCGGCCGGAGAATCCGATTGGGGATTCTCCGGCCGATATTTCTTCTGATTACCGGTATTGCGGCTCAGGCGATGCGCGAGCGCCGGTACAGAATGGCGCCGCCCAGGATCAGGGCGGTGGCGAGGGCCGCCGCGGCCGCGGGCTGACCCGCGCCGGTCTCGGCCAGCATGGGCGCGGTCACGTGCGCGGGAGCCGGCGCCTGGGCGGGGGCGGGGGCGGGCGCCGCGGGGGAAGCCGGAGCCGGCGCCGGGGGCAGGTGGACGGGGGTGTCACCGGCGGGGGCCGCCGGCGGCTGGTCCGCCGGGCGTACGGGCGCGGGAGCCGGGCGCTCCACGGGCTGGCTCCCGCGCGGCGGCTGGGGCGCGGGGGCCTCCTCCGCGACGGGCGCCGGGCCGGGCGCGGGAGCCGGCAGCGTGTGCGGCGCCTCCTCGACCGGGGCCTGCGGGGCGGGTGCCGGGGCGGGGAGCGTGTGCGGCGCCTCCTCGACCGGGGCCTGCGGGGCGGGTGCCGGGGCGGGGAGCGTGTGCGGCGCCTCCTCGACCGGGGGCAGCGGAGCGGGCAGCGGGGCCGGGTGCTCCTCCACGGGCTCCGGCATTGGGTGCGGCCGGTCGGGCGACGGGGGCACGTGGTGCACCGGCGGGCGCGGCGCGGACTCGGGGTGATCGTCGCACTCCTCCTCCTTGCCCTCCTTGCCCCGCTCCCCGGCCGGACCGTCGTAGCCGTCCCCGTGGCGCGGCTCCTCGTGGCGCGGCTGCCCGTGGCGCGGCTCCTCATGGCGCGGCTTCGCGTGCCGCGGCCCGTCGTGCCGTGGCTCCTCGTGCCGGGCCTTCTCCTCGTGGCCCGCCTCCTGACGCTGCGCCGGCACCGCGTGCCGGCCCTGGCGCTCGTCGAGGTAGCGCTCGAGGGCCTCGGCGTTCTCGGGGCTGAGGTAGCGCCGGTACGCGTCGTCGGCGTGGCCGTCCCGGGCGTGCGAGCCGGTCGTGGTGGCGCACGTGTTCCCCATCGCGGGGTTGAGCGCCGCACCGCCGTCCACGCTGTTGCCGCACACGTTCGGTGTGAAGGTGATCGGTACCGAGACGCTGTTCCCGGCCAGCACGCCCGGCGAATGCGAGGCCTCGGCCGTCGCTCCGGTGTGCGCGTAGGCCGCACCGGTCGCGATCGACAGCAGACTCGACGCGGCCGCCGCCGTGAGCATCCCCTTGCCCAGTACCTGTCGGCTCAGTACCTGTCGCATGGGTCCTTCCCTGTCTACCGGCGCTGGGGCCGGTGCTGAATCGAAGGTGGCCTCGGAGTGCACCGCCGTGCACTCCGAGGCCACCCCGAGGAGGTTTGCCCTTGCGGGCACGAGCTTCGTCAGGCGTTGACGCAGGTGTTGCCGAACGCCGGGTTGAGCAGCGCGATGATGTTCACGGTGTTGCCGCAGACGTTGACCGGGACGTGCACCGGGACCTGGAGCAGGTTGCCGGAGAGGACGCCGGGGGAGCCCACGGCCGCACCCTCGGAGTGCGAGTCGGCCATGGCGGGGGAGGCTGCACCGGCTGCCATCAGAGCGCCGGCGGCCAGCACCACTGCCTTCTTGTACGTCATTTTGTTTTCGATCCTTCCCGCAGAGGCGTATCCACTGCAGAATTAACAACGAGTGGCCGGGGAAAAAGAAACCGCACATTTTCTGCGACCCTTCGGCAATTCACCCCGATGCCCGGCTTGAATTCGGGTTGCCGACGGATTCGCGCGGCTATTCGTGGGGCCGGGGAGCCGGCCCCACGCGCCGCGAGGCCGCCGCGACCCGAAGGTGCGACGGCCTCGCTGGCGCGGGCCTTGATCAGCTGCCGGCGGAGACGTTGCCGGAGAGGATCGGGATGTTGTCGAGGATGTGCGAGAGCGCCTCGTCGCCCTTGGCCTGGGTGGAGTTCTCGGTGCACTGCTGGGTCTGCGGGTTGGACAGGATGGGGATGTCCTGGACCCCGACGTTGACCAGAGCCAGGATGGACTGCACGTTGGCCTTCGCGGGCAGGGCGATGCAGGGCTTGTTGAAGGAGCCCTGGATCAGCGCCATCTGGGGGCTCATGTTGCCGTAGGTGGCCTGGTTGCCGTAGATCTGCGCGGCGCCGTTGCCGTTGACGGTGTTGATGCCGTTGTCGTTCCCGATGGCCATCGCCTGCGGTGCCATGGAGGCACCAATGCCCACGACCGAGGCGGCAACCGCGGCCGAGGCCATCATCTTCTTGATCATTGTCGTCCCTTTTTTGCAGGATTGCCCGGTACTGGAGCACCCGGATCAACGCCCCGGCCCCGCTCCGGGTTGCGTGGCTTCACTCGGATGCAGGCGTTTCGCCCGCCGCGGTTGACGCTCGGACGCTATTCGGTTCGAACAATGGTGCAACCCATAACGACTCGCCCGTTCCAGGGGTGCGTGCTATCGCCCAAAAGGCCGTACGGGCGAGTCCGACGTGATTTCTAGCCCGATTTCTGACAAAGTTCACTCCTGTTTTGTTCCGTTGATCGAAAATGGAGACAGGGTCATGGGTTCCTCCCGCAGAATCCTCGGCACGCTCGGTCTGCTGTCCTGCCTCACCCTTTCCGTGAACGCCCCCGCGGCGGGGGCGGCGGCCCCCGCTCCCAAGGAGTCGCCCCGGGTCCCGTTCACCCAGCGTTACCAGGCCGTCCAGCACGGCGGGCTGGTACGGGCCTCCAACTCCGGCATCAGCTGCCGCAAGGAGGAGTCCCCGCAGGCCGAGCCCTGCGCCGAGGTCAAGCGGGGCGCTGCCGGGGTCAACAGCGACTTCGAGATGTTCTACAGCGAGGTCGACCAGGACCCGGACACCTACAACTCCACCCGGGCCGAGCTCAAGGTCCCGAAGGGCGCGAAGGTTTCGTACGCCCGCCTCTACTGGGGCGGGAACCTGCGGGTGGGCGAGCAGAAGCCGCCGGAGGACAACGGCCGGGTGCTGGTCGCCGAGCCGGGCGGCGCGTACAGGGAGGTCCTCGCCGACACGGTGATGGGCCACCGCACGGACGCGGGGAGCGATGCCTACCAGGCCTCGGCCGATGTGACCCCGCTGGTCCGCAAGGGCGGCGCCGGGATGTGGACGGTCGCCCAGCTCAACATCGCCATGGGTCACTCCGAGGTGGGTGCCTGGGGCGGCTGGACGCTGGTCGTCGCCTACGAGCACCCGCAGGAGCCGGTACGCCGGATCTCGCTGTGGGACGGCTTCGAGGGGCTCGCCGCCCGCGGCGGCGACGGAACGGTCGAGATCACCGGGCTGGACGCGCCGGCCGGGTCCGCGGGCCGGGCGGGGGTGGTCGCGTACGACGGGGACCGGGGCTCCCTCGGGGATTCACTCACCGTGACGGCCGACAGCGGGCGCCGCGTGAGCCTCAACGATGGAGAAAATCCTTTTAATGATGTTATGAATTCTACGATCACAGAATTCGGTGATCAGTCGTTCGTGCGACAGCCCGAACATGTGAACAATCTCGGATATGACGCGGACGTGTTCGATCTGAGCCCCGCCCTGTCCGGGGGCGCCCGCAGCCTGAGCTTCAAGTTCACGGGCGAAAATCAGGGTCATTTCCTCGGTGTGCTCTTCGTTCAGACAGACGCGCGCCGCTGAACGTAGGAGACCACTCCACGTGCCCACACAGTCTCGGGCGGCACAGCCCACGACCGTCCTCCATCTCGTACAGCCCGTCGACGGCGGTGTGGCGAGGGTCGTCACCGACCTCGTCCGCGCACAGACCGCCGTAGGCCTGCGCACCGTCGTCGGCTGCCCGCCCGGCGGCACGCTCGGCGACACCGCCCGGGCAGCCGGGGCCGAGGTCCTGACCTGGCGTGCCGGGCGGGCCCCCGGACCCGGGCTGCCCGCCGAGCTCATCGGCGCCCGGCGGCTGCTCCGCCGCGTCCGGCCCGACCTCCTGCACGCCCACAGCGCCAAGGCCGGGCTGGCCGGGCGGCTCGCCGCACGCGGGACGGTACCCACCGTCTTCCAGCCCCACGCCTGGTCCTTCGACGCGGTCGGCGGGGCCACCGCCGCGCTCGCCCTGCGCTGGGAGCGGTACGGGGCCCGCTGGGCCGACCGGGTCCTCTGCGTCAGCGAGGCCGAACGCCGCGCGGGCCAGAGCGAGGGGATCGCCGCCCGCTGGTCGGTGATCCGCAACGGCGTGGACCTGGAGCACTTCCGCCCCGGCGGACCGGACCCCGACCAGGACAAGGCCCGCGCCCGCGCCGAACTGCCGCTGCCCGCCACCTTCCTGGGCAGCCTGGCAGACGGGGGACCGCTCGCCGTCTGCGTGGGCCGGATCTGCCACCAGAAGGGACAGGACATCCTGCTGCGGGCCTGGCCGGAGCTGCTGGGAACGGTCCCCGGAGCCCGCCTCGCCCTCGTCGGCGACGGCCCCGACACCGAACGGCTGCGCCGCACGGCAGCGCAGTCCGGCGGCACGAGCGTGCTCTTCGCCGGGACCGCCGCCGACATCCGACCGTGGCTTCGGGCCGCCGATCTCGTTGTACTGCCGTCGCGGTGGGAAGGCATGGCGCTCGCCCCGCTCGAAGCCATGGCCTGTGGCCGCCCGGTCCTGGTCTCCGACGTCAGCGGCGCCCGGGAGAGCCTGCCGCCCGGCCAGGGACGCCTGTGCCTGGTGCCGCCGGAGGACCCGACGGCGCTGGCCAAGGCCCTGGGACGGCTGCTCGCCGAGCCGCGGCTCCTCGCCGAACTCGGGGAGCAGGCCCGGCAGCACGCCCGGACCGACTTCGACGTGCGGCGGACCACGGACGCGGTCACCGGCCTGTACCACGAACTGCTGGGCAGGCCCCGGCCCTTGAACCAGGAGCGCATCAGCCGATGACGATGGACAGCGCACCCGCCCGGCACACCGGGCAGGGCGGCACGGGGCCCGCCGGCGGCAACGCCTTCGCGCCTGCGCCACACGCAGCAGCGCGCCGTTCCGCGACCGCCATCCACCCCCCGCGCGGGCCCCGGACGGACCAGGCCAGGGCCGCCGTGCGCCCGCAGCGGATCCGTCGCCGCGGCCGGGTGTTCCCGCTGCTCACCGCCGACGCGCTGGCCGCCGTACTCACCGTGATGTCCCTGCCCGGACCGGCGCTGCCCGCCCTCGCGGCCGTGCCGGTCGTCGCCGTGCTCCCCGTCCTGCTCGCCGGGCTGCACGCGCAGGCGGGGCTGTACCGGCCGAGGCTCGCACCCTCCGCGCTCCTCGAACTGCCCGCGCTGGCCGGCCGGTCCGCCGTCCTGTGGTGCGGGGCGGCAGCCGTCGTGGCCGCCGTGGACCCGGTCCGGGCCCTCGGCTGGAGCACGCTGTTCACCGCCGTCTGCCTCCAGGCCGTACTGGCCTGCGCGGGACGCGGCCTCGTCAACCAGCTCCGGCGCCGCGCGGCCGTGCGCCGGCCCGCCTCCAGCCTGGTCGTCGGCCCCGGCGCCGGGGCGAGCGCGGTGGCCGCCGCCCTGCACGGCCACCCCGAATTCGGCCTGCGCCCCGTCGGACTCGCCGACACCGCGGCCGCGGCCGAGGGCGACAGCGGCGCCCTGCCGTTGCTCGCCACCCACGAGGACATCCGGCGCGCGGTCATCCAGAACTCCGTCCGGCACGCGGTCTTCACCCGCCCGCCGGAGGCCGACGAGCGCACCGCCTCCCTGGTCCGGCTCCTCCACGACCACGGCTGCCGGCTGTGGCTCGCCGACCCGGCCGGCACCGCCAAGATCACCGGCATGCGGGTGGCGTACCCCACCGACCAGCTGTGGGGATACGCCGTCCAGCCGCTGCTGCCGCGCCCGGCCCGGCCGCTGGAGCGCTGGGCCAAGCGGGTCATCGACTCCGTGATCGCGCTGATCGCGCTGATCGCCGCCGCGCCCGTGATGGCGCTCTGCGCGCTGGCCGTACGGCTCTGGGACGGACCGGGGGTGATCTTCCGCCAGGAGCGGGTCGGCCTGTACGGGCGCCCCTTCACCCTGCTGAAGTTCCGTACGCTGCGGGCCGACGAGCACGAGGCCGCCACCCGCTGGACGGTCGCGGGGGACTGCGGGATGAGCCCGGTGGGCTCCTTCCTGCGCAAGTCCTCGCTCGACGAGCTGCCGCAGCTGTGGAACGTCGTGCGGGGTGACATGAGCCTGGTCGGTCCGCGCCCCGAACGGCCCTTCTTCGTCGCCAAGTTCTCCACCGTCCACCCCGGCTACGAGGCCCGCCACCGAATGCCCGTCGGCATCACCGGCCTCGCCCAGATCAACGGCCTGCGCGGGGACACCTCCATCGAGGACCGGGCCCGCTTCGACAACCACTACATCGACACCTGGTCGCTGTGGCAGGACCTGTGGATCCTCGCCCGCACCGCGGCCTCCTTCTTCCGCTTCCGGCTGGGGGGCAGCTGATGAGCCTCGTCGTCTCCGGTCACCGGGTCCTCCCCGCTCACCGCCCCGGCGGTCCGGGCCTGCTGCGCCGGCACTGGCCGCTGCTGCCGCTCGCCGCGACCGTGCTGTTCCTTCTCGCCCCGCTCCCGGCGGGGGACGCGACCGCCTCCGGGAAGGTCGGCCCGGCCGACGCCGCCTCGCTGCTGCTGGTGTTCGTCTGCGCGGTGCAGGCGCTGCGCGGCCGGGTGCGGGCGCTGACCCCGCTGGGTGTGCTCGTCCTCGGCGCGCCGGCCGTCGGGCTCGCGGTCGCGACGATGACCGCGGGGGACCCGTACGCGGCCCTGCCGGGCTTCGTGCGCTATCTCCAGGTCTTCGTGCTGGTCCCGGCGGCCGTGGTGCTGCTGGTGCGCGACGCGAGGGAGTTCCGGCTGGCCGCCGGGTGCTTCGTGGTCCTGGCGCTGGTGCAGGGCGCGGTGGGGGTCGTGCAGTACGCGACCCACACCGGCGCCTCCTACCAGGGCGAGGACATCCGGGCCGTGGGCACCTTCGGCCCCGGTGACGTCATGGGCATGGCCACGGTCGTGTCGTACGGCCTGGTCGTGGCGACCGCCGCCGCGCTGGCCCCGGGGCTGCCGCGGCGGGTCCGGCGGATCGCGGGGGCCGCCGCGCTGCTGCTGGTGCTGCCGCTGATGCTGTCGTTCAGCCGTGGCGCCTGGATCGCCACCTTCGGGGCGGCGGTGCTGGTGATGGGGCTGGCCGGGATCCGGCGGGCGCTGAAGGTGCTCGCCGCGCTGGCCGCCGCCGGGGTGGTCCTGGTGGGCGGGCTCGGGGTCGGCTCCGAGATGGTCGCCGAACGGCTCACCTCGATCACCCAGGTCTCCAGCGCCCCCGACCAGTCGGTGACCGACCGCTACACGATGTGGGCCGCGGCCGGGTCGATGTGGCGCGAGCGGCCGGCGTTGGGAGTGGGGCTGAAGGGCTTCCCCGCCCACCGTGACGGGCACGCCTCGCTGGGGCTCTCCTCCGGCAGCGACACCGCCGGCGCCGGGCAGGCGTACCTCCGCCAGCCGCTGCTCTCCCCGCACAACATGTACCTGCTGATCCTGAGCGAGCAGGGCCTGATCGGGCTGACCGCGCTGGCGGGCGGCTGGGCGGCCCTGCTGGTCGCGGGGGCGCGGCGGCTCGCCTCCGGCGGGGGGACGCGGGATTGCGGGCGGCTCGCCTCCGGCGCGGGGATTCGGGACTGCGGGTTGATCGCGATCGGACTGTTCGTGTGGCAGCTGACCGACTTCCTCTACGCGGACATCGGCGGGCCGTCCACCGTCCTGACCGGAGTGATCATCGGCCTGGCGGCCTGGTGGGCCCTGCCGGTTCCGGGTGACCCCGTCGACCCGTCGGCATTGACCGCATCCGGCTCGGGTGCGCGCGGTAGTGCCCGCGGGGTCGGCGGGGCCGCCTCCGGCGCGGGCGTGCGGGGCCGTTTCGCCTCCGGTGCGGATATGCGGGGCGCAGGCCCCGAGGGTGCCGTCGCCTCCGGGGCGGCTTCGCGGGGTAGGGCCCCCGGGGTTGCGGCTCGCCGGTGACGGACACCACGCCTTGGCGACCCACCCCCGGCCCTCCGGCGGGGGCGGGTCCCGCCCGTGTGCCGGGCGCCCCGGACCCCGGTGTCCCGCGTTCGCCCGCAGGGACGGACCCCGGCGCCGCCGGGTATCCCTGGAGTGTGCCCGTGGCAGCGCGCCGCGGCGGCGGGCCGGATCCGGCCGGTGGTCCTGCGGGTCCGGGTGCGGCGGGTGTTCCCGCCTCCGGTTCCCTGGCGGGGACGGGTCCCGACCGTGTGCCGCGTGGCCCGGGCCCCGGCGCCGCAGGGCGTCCGCGGGGTGGCGGTGTGGCCGCGCGCCGCGGGGGCGGGGCGGGGTCGGCCGCAGGCCCTGCGGGCGCGGGGGCCGGGGCGGTGGATCCTGGGTTCGTCGCCGGGGCGTTGCCGCGCGGCGGTTCCGCGGCGGGGGGCCGGCCGGCCGCCGTGCGGGAGCCCGTGTTCGGCTCCGCCGGGTATCCGGGCGGGGCGTCGGGGCAGCGCAGTGTGCGGGTGCCCGCACGGGCCGGGAGCGACCGCGCCGAGTACCGGCTGCCGGAGCCCGGCGCCCCGGTCGCGACCGCCTGCGATCCGGCGGGCGAGCGGCCGCAGGGCGACGGCTCCGGCCCCGCACCGCTGGGGCGGTTCCTGGCCAAGGCCGCCGCCGTCACCGCCGGACTGACCGCAGCCGGGGCGGTGTTCGGGCTGGTGCGTGACCAGACCATCGCGCACCTCTTCGGGGCCGGGCACGACAGCGACGCCTTCCTGATCGCCTGGACCGTCCCCGAGATGGCCTCGACGCTGCTCATCGAGGACGCCATGGCGCTGCTGATGGTGCCCGCCTTCAGCCACGCCCTGGCCCGGCGGGCCGCCAGCCGGGCCGGCCTCACCCGCAGGGAGGCCCGCGCGCAGGATCCCGTACGGCTGCTGGTGGGGGCGACCCTGCCGCGGCTCACGGTGTTCCTGGCCGCCGTCGCCTCCGTGCTGATCGTGGCCGCGCCGGCCGTCGTCGCGGGGCTCGCGCCCGGTCTGCCCGACCCCGAACTGGCCGTCGAGTGCACCCGGCTGACGGCCCTGACCATGCTTTCCTTCGGGGTCGCCGGCTACTTCAGCGCGGCGCTGCGGGCACACCGGTCCTTCCTTCCGCCCGCCGCGATCTACGTCTCGTACAACATCGGCATCATCGGGACGATGGTGGCCCTCCACGCCCTGTGGGGCGTGCGGGCCGCCGCCGCCGGCGTCGCCGTCGGCGGACTGCTGATGGTGCTCGTCCAACTGCCCGCCTTCATCCGCAACGTGGGCTTCGGCCCGCCCCGCGCCAAGCGCGCCCCGCGCAGCCAGCGCGATCGCGACCGCCCCACCCTCATCGCCTTCGGGCTCATCGCCCCGGTGATCTTCTTCGCCGTGTTCCGGCAGTCGCAGGTGCTCGTCGAGAGGTTCCTGGCGGCCTCGCTTCCGCCCGGGGCGATCTCCCATCTCAACTACGCGCAGAAGGTCGCGCAGATGCCGATGGTGCTCTCCCTGATGATCTGCACCGTCACCTTCCCCGTCGTCGCCCAGGCCATGGCCGGCGGGGAACGGGAGAAGGCCCGGCGGCGCGTGGAGCGGGACCTCGCGCTGGCCTCGCTGGCCGTCCTGATGGGCTCCGCGCTCGTCATCGGCTACGCGCCCCAGATCATCCAGGTCCTCTTCGAGCGCGGCGCCTTCACCCACGGGGACACCCTCGCCACCGCCTCCGCCATGCGGGTCTACGGAATCGGCCTCCTCGGCCACTGCCTCGTCGGGGCACTGTCCCGGCCCTTCTTCTCGACCGCCCGGCCCATCTGGTTCCCGGCGTTCGCGATGGGCGCCGGACTGCTCGTCAACATCGTGGCCGGAGCCTTCGCCGTCGGCTGGTGGGGCACCTACGGGATCGCCGCCGCCAACGCCGCCGGCATCTCCACCACCGCCGCCCTGCTGCTCACCGGCCTCGGCTCCCGGATCGTCGCCATCCACGTCCGCCGGGTCGCCGTCAGCATCGGACGGCTCACCGTCGCCGCCGTCGCCGCCTGCGGCACCGGCTGGATCGCCGGGCCCATGATCCCCGACCCGATGCTCAGCGCCGCCCTCGGCTGCCTGCTGGTCCCCGCCATGTTCGCAGCCACCGGCATGGCCATATGCGCGCTCGAAGTCACCGCCCTGCCCGGTCAGATCTCCCAGTTCACGCAGAGGTTCCGCAATGTCCGCTGACACCGACACGGCCCCCGCCGCCGTGGGGGTCCCCACCCGCCGGACCGCTTTGCCGTGGGTCCTGATGTACCACTCGGTCGCCGAGTTCACCGACCCCGCCGAGGACCCGTACGGGATCACCGTCACCCCGCGCGTCCTGGAGGCCCAGCTGCTGTGGCTGCGCTCCCGCGGCCTGCGCGGGGTGTCGGTCGGCGAACTGCTCCGGGCCCGCGCGGCCGGGCGCGGCGCCGGGCTCGTCGGGCTCACCTTCGACGACGGCTACACCGACTTCCTCACCCATGTGCTGCCGCTGCTGGCCCGCCACGACTGCACCTCCACCCTCTTCGTCCTGCCCGGGCGGCTCGGCGTGGACAACGTGTGGGACCCGCTGGGGCCGCGCAAGTCCCTGCTCACCGCCGAGGGCATCCGTGAGGTCGCCGACGCCGGACAGGAGATCGGCTCGCACGGGCTGCTCCACCAGGACCTGACCGTGGCCGCCGACGACGTGCTCCAGCAGGAACTGCGGGGCAGCCGCGACCTGCTGCGCGAGCTGACCGGCACCCTGCCCGAGGGGTTCTGCTACCCGTACGGCCACCTCGACGCCCGGGTCGTCGACGCCACGCGGGCCGCCGGTTACGGCTACGCCTGCGCCATCGACCCCGGGCGGCTCGCGGGCCCGCACGCCCTGCCCCGTACGCACGTCAGCCAGGCCGACGGCGGGGCCCGGCTGCGGATCAAGCAGCTGCGCCACCAGGCGCGGCAGCTGCGGCGGGCGGTGTACCGGTGAAGAAGATCCAGCCGTTCAAGGCACTGCACGTCATCACCGGGCTCGGGGTCGGCGGCGCCGAACAGCAACTGCGGCTGCTGCTGCGGCACATGCCGATGCGGTGCGACGTGCTGACGCTGACCAACCCCGGGCCGGTGGCCGACGGGCTGCGCGCCGACGGGGTCCGGGTCGTGCACCTGGGGATGCGGGGCAACCGGGACCTGGGGGCCCTGCCGCGGCTGGTGAAGTTCATCCGGCGCGGCAAGTACGACCTCGTGCACACGCACCTGTACCGGGCCTGCGTGTACGGGCGCCTCGCGGCCCGGCTCGCGGGCACCGGGGCGACCGTGGCCACCGAACACTCGCTCGGCGAGGGCGAGATCGAGGGCCGCCCGCTGTCGGGCGGGGTGCGGGCGCTGTACCTGGCCAGTGAACGTCTGGGTGCGGCGACGGTGGCCGTGTCGGACACCGTGGCCGCCCGGCTGGAGGGGTGGGGGGTGCCGGCCGCGCGGGTGCACGTCGTACCGAACGGGATCGAGGCCGTCCGCTTCCGCTTCGAGGAGGGCGTCCGGCGGGCCACCCGGGCCCGGACCGGGCTGCCCGAGCGGGCCTTCGTGGTCGGCGGCGTCGGGCGGCTGGTCCCGGGCAAGCGGTTCGACGTCCTGGTGCGGGCCGTGGCCGCGCTGCCGGGGGCGCACCTGCTGCTGGTCGGGGACGGGCCGGAGCGGGCCGGGCTGCGCCGGCTGGCCGGTGAACTCGGTGCGCAGAGCCGGATCCACCTGCTGGGGGAGCGGGACCCGCTGGGCGATAGTACGGACGGCCGCACGCCCGGGATCCCGGCGCTGCTGGCTGCCATGGACGTCTTCGTCTCCCCGTCGCGGGAGGAGGCCTTCGGGCTGGCGGTCGTGGAGGCCCTGGCCGCCGGACTTCCCGTCCTGCACGTGACCTGCCCCGCCATCGACGACCTGCCCGCCGCGCAGGCTCCCGGGGCCCGCCGCATCGGCACCGGCACGGAGGAGCTGGTCGCGGCGCTGCGCGGGCACATGGAGGCGGGCGCCCGTCGGCTGCCGCCGCCGCCGGTGGTGCGCCGCTACGACATCGCCCGCAGCGCGCGGCAGCTGCTGGACGTGTACGACCTCGCCTTGGCCGGGTCCGCCCCCCGGGTCTCCGCCCCGCGCCCCGCGCCAGGAACGCCGGCGGGGCTCAAAGACCGGGGCTCCGCCCCAGACCCCGCGCCTCAAACGCCGGCGGGGCTGGGGGGTGCGGCGGGGCCGCCGGGTGCCGGTGGCTGATCCGTACCCCTCGAAGGAATCCCCCTCCACCCAGGAAGCGAGCACAGTCATGGCCGATGAAGCCGACCAGAAGAAGTCCGACAACAAGGTTGAGAAGAAGGCCGAGCACAGGGCCGAGAAGAGGCCCCGGCGGCGGTTGATGCCGCTGCCCGCGTGGTGGCCCCTGCCCGCCTGCGCCCTGCTGGGGCTGGCCGCGGGCGGGGCGTACGGGGTGCTCAAGGCCCCCGAGTACGCCGCCACCAGCTATGTCGTCGCCGTGCCCGACGACACCACCGAGCCGGCCACCGCGCTCGGCTTCGCGCAGGCGTACGCCCGTATCGCCACCAGCAGTTCGACCCTCGCCTACGCCCAGCCCCGTGCGGGCATCGGCGCCCGGCAGCTGCGGACCCAGGTACGGGCCGAGACCTCGCCCGAGTCACCGATGATCGCCATCACGGGCACGTCCAAGAGCCCTGCCGAGGCCGCCGACATCGCGAACGCCGTCGCCGACGCCCTCTCGCTGAGCAGCAATCAGGCCGCCAAGAACACCGGCGTCCAGCTGCTCCTCTTCAACCAGGCCGTGGCCCCGTCCGACCCCGCCTCCGCGTCCGCGTCCCTGACCGGAGCCGTCGGGACGTGCGCCGGCGGGCTGGTGGGCGGCCTGTGGCTGCTCGTGCGGCCGGGCCGCGCCCGGCGCCCGGAGGAGGGCGCGGCCGAGCCCGCCGGGTCCGAGCCCGCCGGGTCCGAGCCCGCCGGGTCCGAGCCCGCCGGGTCCGAGCCCGCCGGGTCCGAGCCCGCCGGGTCCGAGCCCGCCGGGTCCGTGGCCGCGCCCGAGGCCGAGTCGGTGGCCGGGTCCGCAGTCGAGCCCGTGGTCGAGGAGTACGCCTCACTCCCGGCCCAGGGTGAGCACTCCGAGACCAAGGAGAAGGAGTCCGTGCGATGAGTTCGGGCGACGCCGGGGCCCTGTCCGTCACGCTGTGCCGCGACCCCCGGCAGTTCGCCGCGATGGAGGAGCCGTGGAACCGGCTCGTCCGCGGCTGTCCCACCGCCACCCCCTTCCAGAGCCACGCCTGGCTGCACTCCTGGTGGCTGTCGTACGGGAAGGACGGCCGACTCCGGCTCGTCCTGGTCCGGCGCGGCGAGGAGCTGGTCGGCGCGGCCGCGCTGATGCTCGTACACCGGCCGATGCCGCTGCTGGTGCCGCTTGGCGGTCCCATCACCGACTACTTCGACGTGCTCGTGGCCGCGGAGCACGCCCATCAGGTCGTCCCGGCGCTGGCCCGCGGGCTGCACCGGGCCGCCCGCGGCGCGGTCGTCGACCTGCGGGAGGTACGTCCCGGAGCCGCCGCCGAGGAGCTGTACCGGCAGTGGCCTGGGGCCCGCAGCAGGCTCGCCGACTCCACGTGCATGGAGCTGCCCACGCTGCCGTTCGACGAGCTGGTCAAGCGGATGCCGGCCTCCGGCGCCCAGCGCGTGCGGGCCAAGCTGCGCAAGACCGACGCGGCCGGCATCGAGGAGCACGAGGTCACCGAGCAGGAGGTGCCGCGTGCCGTACGGACCCTGCTGCGGCTGCACGAGAAGCAGTGGCGCGGCCGCGGGGTGACCCCCGAGCACCTGAGGCCCCGCTTCGCCGAGCACCTGACCCGGGCCACCCGGCGGATGGTGCGGGCCGGGGAGGGCCGGCTGACGGAGTTCCGGCTGGACGGGAAGGTGGTGGCGGCCAACGTCACGCTGCTGTCGGCCGGACTCAGCGGCGGCTACCTGTACGGGGCCGACCCGGGCCTGCGGACGCTGAAGGTGGACGTGGCGACGCTGCTGCTGCGCTACGAGGCCGGGCGGGCGCTCGCCGAGGGCCGGCCGGTCGTGAGCTTCCTGCGCGGCAACGAGCCGTACAAGAACCACTGGCGGCCCCGGACGGTCGTCAACCAGCGGTTCCTGCTGGCCACGACGGCGCTCGCGCCCCTGCTGCGGCTGCACGAGTCGCAGGTGACGGGGCGCGAGCGGGCGGTGGACGCCTTGCGGGAGGCACTGCCGGCCGCCCGGGACTGGCGGGCGCGGCTCAACGAACTGCGGGTGCGATGACCCGTCTAGAAGGGCCAGTAGTCGGAGGGCTTGGCCCAGTCGAGCTTGACGCAGACCGACTGCTTGCCGACCAGCTTGGAGAGCCACTCGCCGAAGCTGAGCGGTACGCACCACTGCGAGCTGTTGACCGGCGGCTTCTCCGGCAGGGGCTTCGGCGGTGTGGGCTGGGGCTTCGGCACGGCGGGCGAGGGCACGGCGGGCGAGGGCAACGGGACCGGCACCGGGACCTCGGGAGAGGGAACCGCCGGCGAGGGCACGGGCACGGGGACGTCGGGGGTGGGGACCAGCGGGCTCGGCGTGACGGGGGCCGGCACCTCCGGGCTCGGGCTGACCGGCGTCGGGACGAGCGGGCTCGGGGTGACCGGGCTCGGGGTGACCGGCGTCGGGACCAGCGGGCTCGGGGTCACCGGCAGCGGGATCTCCGGACTCGGCTCCACGGGCGAGGGCTTGGGGATCTCGGGCGTCGGGACCTGCGGGCTCGGGACCTGCGGGCTCGGGACCTGAGGAGTCGGGACCTCGGGTGTCGGGAGCGGGGTCGGGACCGCCGGCGAGGGCACGACCGGGGTGGGCACGACGGGGGTCGGTACCACGGGCGTGGGCACCACCGGGGTCGGGATCACCGGGCCCGGCTGCTCGGGCCACAGCGCCTCGCGGAAGACCTTCGAGGACTCCGGGTTCTGCTTGCACTGCCACACGCCGTGCGGGCAGTAGTCGGTGATGGTGTGGTAGAGCGGCTTGTGCTGCTCGATCCACTTCAGCATGCGCCGCACGTACTCCGGATTGTCCCCGCGCCGGAACAGCCCCCACTCCGGGTACGAGATCTCCTTGCCGTGTGCCTTCGCGAAGTCGACGTGGAGCTGGAGCCCGTACGGCTGGGTGATCTGGTCGTCGAAGGTCCGGCCGGGACTCTGGTCGTAGGAGTCCATGCCGATGATGTCGACCACGTCGTCGCCGGGGTAGCAGCGCGTCCAGCCGATCGCGTCCTCACCCCTGTTCGGGGCGAAGTCGAACTTGAACTCCTGGCCGGGCACCGAGCGCATCGTGTGGACGATGCGCCTCCAGTACGCCTTCCAGTTCTCCGGGTCCGGCCCGCAGCGGTGGGTGTAGGTGACGCCGTTCATCTCCCAGCCGAGCACGATCACCGTGTCCGGTACGCCCAGCGACACCAGCCGCTCGGCGAGCTCACTGAAGTGCCGGTCGTAGTGCCCGTCCGCGCCCGCCCTGATCAGCCGGGCGACCTCGTCGTCGGGCACGCGCTCCTCGTTCCGTTCCTGCATGGGCACGTTGAGGACGAACATCCGGTCCTCCCTGGCCCGGCGCCACCTCGCCCAGTCCGCCAGGAAGGAGACCCGGCCCTCGATGCCGGCCCACTGGTCACCGGGCAGATAGGTGTGGCCGACCCGGATCTCCCTGCCGCCCAGCCAGCGCGACAGGCGCGGGATCCGGGCCACCCCGGGAGGCCCGTAGTCGAGATAGGCGCCCATGGCGATGTCGGAGTCCTCGGGCCGGTCCTCCCCGGGGGCCGCGAGTGCGACCCCGGTGGCAAGCAGTCCGGCCGTGACCGTACCGACGCAGGTGCTCGCCAGTCGGCGACGTGGTCTGGGCATGGCGTCTCCCGAGCTTTCCTGAATCGGTGTGCTTTCCCAAGACGTTAGGCATCAGATCCGACGAATGGCCTGTCCGGTGACTGCCGCGTAGGCCATTAGCAGGCGCACACCACCCCCGCTTGGTCCGACTAGGTGAAAGACGCCGTTTCCATGCACGCGTATCCCGACCATGTGCCCGCCGTTGTGCTCAGACTCGATCGGAATCCGTTCCACCACGGAACCCTCGGCGCCGTCAGATCCCTTGGCCGCGAGGGTGTGGAGGTCCACGCCGTCGTCGAGGCCGGGGGAGGTCCCATGGGACGTTCGCGCTATCTGCGCGCCGTGCATCCCGGGCCGGCCGGCGGGCTGGACCCCGAGGCGCCCGAGGCGTTGCTGGAATGCCTGACCGGGGTGTCGGAGCGGATCGGCCGCCCGGCCGTGCTCGTCGCCATGGACGACCTGAGCGCCATCGCCGTGTCCCGGGTCGCGCCGATGCTCCGCGACCGTTTCCGGATCCCCCATCAGCCCGACGACCTGCCGGCACGGGTGGCCGACAAGGCCGAGCTGTCGCGGCTCTGTTCGCGGTGGGACGTCCCGCACCCGGAGACCGTGATCCCGGCGAGCGGGGCCGAGGCGGCGGAGGCCACCTGGCGGCTCGGCCTGCCGGTGGTCGCCAAGTGGAGCCGGCCCTGGCTGCTGCCCACCGGGGCCGACGGGCTGCGGAGCACCACGCTGGTGCACACCAGCGCCGAGGCGCGCCGGCTGTACGGGCGCTGCGCCGAGGCCGGGAGCCGGCTGCTGCTCCAGCGCTTCCTGCCGGCCGGGCCGGACACCGACTGGTTCTTCCACGGCGCCTTCGCGCGGGGCGGGCGTCCGCTGCTCACGGGATCGGGCCGCAAGGAGCTGTCCTGGCCGGTGCGGACGGGCCTGACGGCGGTGGGGCGCTGGCTGCCGGACCCGGAGGTCGAGGAGGCGGGGCTGCGGCTCGCCGAACGGCTCGGCTACCAGGGGATCATGGACCTGGACTTCCGCCGGGACGAGCGGGGCTGCTTGCGGCTGGTGGACTTCAACCCCCGGCCGGGCGCGCAGTTCCGGCTCTTCGCGGACGCGGCCGGGCTGGACGTCGTCCGGGCGATGTACCTGGATCTGACGGGCCAGCGGGTTCCGCGGCCCTCGGGCGGTCCGGGCCGGGTGTTCGTCGCCGAGAACTACGCGCTGCTGGCGGCGGTCCGGGGCCGGTCGCTGCCGCGTCGCCCGGCGGCGAGCCCTGCGGATCCGTCGGTGGCTGCGGCGGCCGTCCTGCGGACCGGCTGGGGCACGGCGACCGCGCCGACCGGCGCGGGCCAGGCGCCGGCTGCCGGCGATCCGGCGGGACCGGTACGGGTGAGGCCGCCCCGCAGTGGCCGCCCCGCTGAGGACTCCCTGGCCGCCGACCGGGCTGGTGCGGCCGTGGCCGATCCGGAGTCTGCGACGCCGCCGGGCGGCCCCGCCGGTCCCGTGCGGGTATTGCCGAAGGGGAAGCGGGGGCGGGTCGAGACGGCCTGGTTCGCCGCCGACGACCTGATGCCGTTCCTGGCCATGCTCTTCGCCTTCCTGGGGCGTGGCGCGGCCAAGGGCGTGCGGGCGCTGCGCGGGGTTGCGGGGCAGAGCCGCCGCACGGGGCGCGCGGTCGTCCGCGCGCCCCGGCAGCGCGACAGCCGGGACCGGGACCAGCCGTCCACCGCCACCGCCACGGCCGCGGCTACCGCCACCGCCTCCGCCGGGTCGTCCTCCCGCGCCGTTCCGCCGGAGGCACCGGCCGAGCCGGACGAGCTGGTGACCCGTTGACCACACCCGGCGCGGCGGACGTGCCGCGTCGGTGACCATCGAGCTGGAGGAACGGCCTTGACGCGGATCGACGATCTCGTGGTCATCGGCGCGGGCCCGTACGGGCTGTCGATCGCCGCCCACGCGGCCGCCGCGGGGCTCGGCGTACGGCTGCTGGGGCGGCCCATGGCCTCGTGGCGCGACCACATGCCCGACGGCATGTACCTGAAGTCGGAGCCCTGGTCCTCCAATCTGTCGGCGCCGGACGGGCGGCACACGCTGGCCGAGTACTGCGCCACCCGCGGAATGACCGCGGAACACGGCACTCCGCTGCCGATCGGCACGTTCAGCGCGTACGGGATGTGGTTCGCCCGGCACGCCGGGCCCGAGGTGGAGGAGGTGACCGTCACGGAAGTGACCCCGCAGGGCGACGGTTTCCGCGTCCGCACCGCCGAGGGACCGCCCCTGCTCGCCCGTACGGTCGCCCTCGCGGTCGGGGTGATGCCCTTCGTCCGCCACCCCGAGGCGCTGCGCGACCTCCCGCCCGCCCACTACTCGCACAGCAGCGCCCACCGCGACCTGACCCGCTTCTCCGGCCAGGAGGTCGCCGTGCTCGGGGCCGGGCAGGCGGCCCTGGAGACCGCCGCCCTGCTGGCCGAGCACGGGGCCAGGCCGTGCCTGGTCGCCCGGCGCTCACGGCTGAACTGGAACACCGTTCCGCAGCCCCTGGGCCGGCCCCTGCTGCGCTCCCTGCGCGATCCGCACAGCGGCCTGGGCACCGGCTGGCGCAGCTGGGTGTGGTCGGAGCTGCCCTGGGCCGTGCGCCGGCTGCCCGCGCGCACCCGGGAGCGGATCGCGGCGACCGCGCTGGGCCCGGCGGGCGCCTGGTGGCTGCGGGACCGCTTCGAGCGGCGGGTCCCCGTCCTGCTCGGGCACCAGTTGCACCGGGCGGTGGCGGTGGGCGAGCGGACCCGGCTCGGGCTGACCACCCGGGCGGGGGAGTCCGTGGTCCTCGACACCGCGCACGTCATCGCGGCCACCGGCTTCGCCCCGGACCTGGCCCGGCTGGAGCTGCTCGACGCGGGGCTGCGGGCCGCGTTGAGGACCGTGGGGGAGAGCCGGGCGCCGGAGCTGAGCCCCGGCTTCGAGTCCTCGTGGCCCGGGCTGTTCTTCGCCGGGCTGTTGACGGCTCCCTCATTCGGCCCTTCCATGCGATTCGTGCACGGTGCGGGCTTCACGGCGGGGAGACTGGTGAGAGGAGTTCGCAAGCGCCTCGGTGCCCGGGGTCCGCGGCCGGGCTCCACCGGCGTCGCCCGGCTCGACCGGGCCGCTTCCCCCGGGCTCCTTCCCCAGCTCACCCTGGGAGGGGAGCCCTGGGAGCATCCCGAGGGCATCCGACGACGTATCTGCGGCGAGATCCGCGGTGAGAGGGGTCCGTGATGAGCGCGGAGCGAGCACAGGGCCGCGGCTGGGTACGCATTCCCGCCAGCCGCACGGAACAGCCCGCACAGCCCGCACAGCCCGCCCCGGCCAGATCCGGCTTCGAGCGGGCCCCGTACGCGGCTCCGTACGCGGGCCCGTACGCCGGCTCGTACGCCGGTCCGTACGCGACGGCCTCCCCGAGCGACCAGCCCACGATCTACCTCTCCGTGGTCAAGCGCTGGCGGGAGGCCGGACGCACCCTTCCGGGGCATCCTGACGAGGAGTGGGAGCGGCTGATCGCCCAGCCGTGCTGGCCCGGCCGTTAGGGGGTGTGGAAGGTGGCAGCGGCGGAGCGAGACGGACCCGAACGGGGCCGGCAGTCCCCCGTGACCGCGCCCGGGGAGCGGCTCGCGCTGAACGGCATGGGCAGTTTCGAGTGGGACCTCGACGCCGGGACGGTGGTGCTGGACGAGGCCGCCACGGACGTCTTCGACCTGGTGCCGGAGGAGTTCGACGGCACCCCGGAGGGCGTCGGGCTGCGCATCCGGCCCGAGGACGCCGCCCGGCTGCGCGAGACGATCATGGGGGTCCTGGAGAGCGGCGGGGACACGTACGGCGCGTACTTCACGGTGCACCGGCGGGACGGCCGCGACCTGTGGACGCACACCTCGGGCCGGGTGCTGCGGGACGGGGAGGGGCGAGCGCGGCGCATCGTCGGGATCGTCCGGGACGCGACGGCGGAGCTGGCCCACGCGACGCTGCTGCGCAAGCTGGAAGCGGCGCGCGCCCAGCAGACGACGATCGTGCAGCGGACCACGGAGGCCCTGTCGCGGGCGGTGACGGTGGACGACGTCACGGCCGCGCTGACCGGGGCGGGCGCGCTGGAGCGGCTCGGGGCGGACGGGCTGGCCCTGGGGCTGGTCGAAGGCGGCACCATGAAGATCATCGCGCTGAGCGGGGAATCGCTGGAGATCCTCAGCGAGCTGCGGTTCACCCGGCTCGACGGTTCGCTGCCGCTGTCGCACGTGGTGCTCACCCGGCAGGCACGTTTCGTCACCTCGCTCGCCGAGCTGGGAGAGGAGTTCCCGCTCCTCGCGGAGTACCTGAACCGGATCCAGTTCGACGCCGCCGCCTACCTGCCGCTGATCGCCCAGGCCAAGGCCATCGGCGGGCTGGTCCTCTTCTACCGGCGGCGCAGCGAGTTCAGCCCGGAGGAGCGCAACCTGTGCCTTGGCCTTGCGGGCATCGTGGCCCAGTCCCTCCAGCGGGCGCTCCTCTTCGACCAGGAGCGGGAGTTCGCGACGGGCCTGCAGGCCGCCATGCTGCCGCGCCGGATCCCGGAGATCACGGGCGGGGAGATCGCGGTCCGCTACCACGCCGCCTGGAGCGGGCGGGAGGTGGGCGGGGACTGGTACGACGTGATCTCGCTGCCCCGCGACCGCGTCGGCATCGTGGTGGGCGACGTCCAGGGCCACGACACGCACGCGGCGGCCATCATGGGCCAGTTGCGGATCGCGCTGCGGGCGTACGCGGGGGAGGGACATCCGCCGTCCACCGTGCTGGCCCGGGCCTCGCGCTTCCTCGCCGAACTGGACACCGAGCGCTTCGCCACCTGCATGTACGCGCAGGTGGACCTGGAGACCGGAGGCGTACGGGCGGTCCGCGCGGGCCACCTCGGCCCGCTGATCCGGCACACCGACGGGCGTACGGGCTGGCCCAACGTCCGCGGCGGCCTGCCGCTGGGCCTGGCTTCGGTCTTCGAGCAGGAGGAGTTCCCCGAGACCCGGCTCGACCTGGTCCCCGGCGAGACGCTGGTGCTGTGCACGGACGGTCTGGTGGAGGAGCCGGGTACGACCATCACCCAGGGCATGGAGGCCCTCGCCCACGCGGTGCGCAGCGGCCCGCAGGAGGCCGGGGCGCTCGCCGACCACCTCTCGGACCGGCTCTGGGAGCGCTGGGGCTCCGGGGACGACGTGGCGCTGCTGGTGCTGCGCCGGGCCCCCGACCCGGGGACGCACCGCGCGCCGCGCATCCACCAGTACATCCACCAGGCCGACCCGGAAGGCCTCTCGGAGGCCCGCTACGCCCTGCGGCAGGCCCTGCGCGACTGGGGTGTGCCGGAGCTCGCCGACGACGTGGAGCTGGCGGCCGGGGAGCTGCTCGTCAACGCCCTGCTGCACACCGACGGCGGGGCGGTGCTGACGATGGAGGTGCTGCCGGAACCGGTCCGCCGGATCCGGCTGTGGGTCAAGGACCGCTCCAGCGTGTGGCCGCGCCGGCGCACCCCGGGCGAGGCGGCCACCACCGGGCGCGGGCTGCTCCTGGTGGACGCGGTGGCCACGCACTGGGGCGTGGAGTCCCGGGGTGAGGGCAAGGCGGTGTGGTGCGAGTTCGACGCCGGGGGCAGTCCGCGGGGCGTGGGGTGAGCGGCCGGGTCACCCGGGTTGTGGGGCGCCGGGGGCGGGGTGATGATGCGGACCATGGAACGGATCGTGCTGTGCGCGGGCTGAGCAAGGCCGCCGTGACGGGCATCCTGGCCCTGCTCCTGCTGGCGGCCGGGGTACCGACCGTCGTGGACTGGACGACGGGGCGACCGCACGCGGACCCGGGGTGCCAGTCGGTGGCCTTCATGTCGATGACGGACGTCGCACCCGAGTGCCGGTAGCGGCGGCCACCGGACAGGGTGCGCCCCGGGATCCGGGCCCCGCCTAGCTGTGGCCGATCAGCTCGATCTCCTGCCGGTGCTCCGCGACCGTGTCGATGGAGCGCGGCATCAGGCCGGAGAAGTGGACCTCGTTGAGCTGGACCTCGGCCAGCGCCCGGCCCGGGTGGACGTTCCCCGTGAGCCGGAGCGAGCCGGTGGCCTCCCACACGTGCTCCTCGCCGTCGCAGTCCGCATCGCCGCCGCCGAAGCCGAGCCGGGTGCCGTCCTGGAGGACGGCCGCCGCGATCTGGAGCTTCGCTCCCAGGGGTGACGGGTTGGAGCAGTGGTAGGTGCCGGAAAGGGTGATCCTGCCGTCCTCGGAAATATGACCGTACGGCTGTACGGAAATTCCCTGCTCGAAAACAGTGGCGCCGGCAGGGGCGGTGAATACCGCCGTGGCGGCCAGTGCCGAGAGCGCTGCCAGGGCCATGCGGGAACCGTGAATACCCATCGTTCCTCCGAGTGGTTGTAGGCGGCGGGAATCCGCCGGAACGAATTGTGCTGGCAGGCGGGCGTACACATGCACTCCGCGCACTCGTGTCGGTGTGTGCAATTGCCCGCTCGGGCGCGTGAAACTGGCCGAAATACATCCCCGAAGGGATCCCGCATGCGCCAGTCCGCCGCCCCCGGTCTCGTCACCGGCCTCGTTCCCGCCTTCGTTCCCGCCCTCGCCACCGCCCTCCTGCCGCTCCTCCTGTTCGGTGCCACGGCCTGTCAGAGCGCCTCCGAGGGCACCGCGCCCGCCCCGGCGGTCCCGGCCGCGGCGCCCGCCGTCCCGGTGGACGACGGGGTGCCGGGAGCGGAGGGCGCCCCCGGAGGGGCCACCGTGAAGGCCGCCCATGTGGGTGACGCCGTACGGGTACACGGCACGCAGGTCGGCCGGCACCTCCAGGTCGTGCTCGGCGCGTACGTGGACCCCGCGATCAGCGTGGAGAAGAACTTCGTCCCCCCGGCCGGCAAGCGCTGGGTGGCCGCCTCGATGTCCTTCGTCAACGTCGGCGGGGCCTCGTACGGGGCGCTCGGACGCATGTGGGCGCACGACAGCGCGGGGCAGCGCCACCCGGTGGTGCCCACCGGGGAGCTGACGACCGGCAAACCGCTCGTCTTCGATTCCCTGGAGGTCGGTGAGCGGGCCGAGGGGTGGGTGGTGTTCGAAATCCCGGAAAACGCGCGCATCGTGCGGCTCCAGTACCAGGACGCGAACATCCAGGCGAATTCCGGAGAGGGATTCTGGGCGGTCTAGCCCGCCCGGGTGAAAGGCCGTGAAAGGCCCCGGGGAGAGACCACTAGGGTGCGGCGCATGACTTCTACTCAAGCCGAAATCGACCGGTCCCAGCTCGGCACCCTTTCGGTGCTCGCCTGGATCGGCGACCCCTCCGAGGCGCACGACATCCCGTACCTCCTCGCCTACACCCTCGGCGACGGCCCGAAGGGCCGGGAGGCCGGTGAGGCGGCGGCCCGCGGGCTGCTGGAGGAGATCGGCCTGCCCATCGGCGACGTCGTCATGGACGGCACCCGCAACCCGGCCGCCTTCCCCGTGCAGATCCTGCTGGAGGGCAACCAGATCGCGCTGACGCTGCCCGGGATGAACGCCCAGTGCACCGCGCCGGACGAGTGGGTCGCGGCGGCGGACGAGAGCGGGCAGGCGTACTTCCTCTTCGCCACGCGCGCCTGGCCCGAGGCGGTCCCGGGACGCCCGGTCGACGCGAAGACCCTGCAGGACTTCGCGGGAGACGAGTCGGTGCTCACGGGCAGCGCCCACTGCGTGCTCACCGTGCGGCGCCTGCAGAAGTAGCCGCACCGCCGCGGGTGGCGACGCCGCCACCCGCTGCGCCGCCACCCGCTGCGGCACCACCCGCTGCGGCACCATCCGCTCCGGCCGCCGGGCTCCCAGCCTGCCCGGTGGCCGGTCCCGCCCCTGTGCGAGGCTGCCGTCAGGGCCGTTCGAACGCGAACTTGAGCGAGCGGACCCGGTTGTCGAAGTTCGATCCCGCGAGGTCCGGCAGGCCCACCGCGCGCAGCCCGACCGGCCGGGTGAGCAACTCGCGGAAGAGCGCCTTCATCTCCACCCGGGCCAGGTGCGCCCCCAAGCAGAAGTGCGGACCGCCGCCCCCGAACCCCAGGTGCGGATTGGGCGAGCGGGTGATGTCGAAGGCGTCGGGGTCGGGGAAGACCGTCTCGTCGCGGTTGGCGGAGGCGTAGTACAGGACCACCTTGTCGCCCGGGTGGAAGACGTGCCCGTCCATGGTGTGCTGCGCGGCCACCGTCCGGCGGAACTGGATGATCGGTGTCGAGTGGCGGATCATCTCGTCCACCGCGCCGTCCGCGTACTTCTCGAAGTCCGAGAGCAGCAGGTCCCGCTGGTCCGGGTGGTCGGTCAGCAGGGTCAGCCCGTGGGTGATCGCGTTACGGGTCGTCTCCACCCCCGCGACCATCAGGAGCGAGAAGAAGGCGCCGAGTTGACGGGCGCCGAGGGCCTGGCCGTCGACGTTCGCGCGGACCAGCGCCGAGATCAGGTCGTCGGTGGGGTTCTTGCGCCGCTCCCGCCCGATGCCCGCCACCATCCGCTGCATGCGGGCGAGCGCCCGCAGCCCGCGCCCGGGCATCCGCAGCCGGGAGGCCAGGCCCCGTTCCACGCCGATGTTCTCGGAGGCGTGGTTGACGCGGTCGGCGATCTCGGCGCGGTAGCGCTCCGGGATGCCCATCATGTTGCAGATGACCTCCAGGGGCAGCCGGGAGGCCACCGCCGCGACGAACTCGTCGGGCTGCTCGGCCAGTACGTCGTCCACGATGCGGGTGGCGACGGCGTGGATGTCGGCCTCGGCGGCCGCCAGCAGGCGGGGGGTGAAGGCGCGCTGCACGATCTTGCGCAGCTGGGCGTGGTCGGGGCCGTCCAGGTTGACCATCGAGTCCCCGAACAGCGCGCGGACCCAGCGGGCCGGCTCGGGGGTGGTGACGCCGGGGGCGCTGGCGAAGACCTTGGGGAGGCGGCTGGCCTCCTGGACCTGGGAGTGCCGGACGAGGGCCCAGTGACCGGGCCCTTCGGGGACGAAGACGGGGGCGTGGGCTGCGCGGAGGCGGGCGAAGGCGGCGTGGCGGTGGGCGGGGGGCTGCTGCCAGAAGCCGGGCTCGGCCAGTTCCCTGCCGGGGGCGGTGGTGGTGTCGCTGCTGCTCTGGCGTGGTGGCGGGAGTGTCATGGGCCTTGCCTCCAGTGGATGCGCGTCGTTCTGCGCTGGAGAACGGCGGCGGTGGTGCGGGAGTGACGGTTCGGCGCGGCGCCGCTGCCGGGGGCGCCGCCCCCGGACCCCCGCGTCTCAAACGCCGGCGGGGCTGGATCGTGGGGTGGAGCGCGTGGCCAGGGTTACGCCGACCGCGACCGTGGCTGCCGAGACCAGGCCCGCGTAGAGGACCGCGTACGTGCCCGTCCAGGTGCAGGCGAGGGTGGCGAGGGCGGCGGCCGGCAGGACCGCCTGCTGGGCCGCGCCGCGCTTGAAGTGGCGGGAGTGCAGCAGCCACACCATGATCAGGAAGAGCGCCGACGGGACGGTGACGGCGGCGTTGGCGGCGAACTGGGAGATGTGTGCCTTGCCGACCGCGTGCTCGACCGCGACCTCGATGCCCGCGCCGATCGCCGCACCCGACGCGAAGATCAGCAGGTGGCCGTAACCCCAGGGGATCGCCTCGCGGTTGGAGGTCAGCCGCTCGTGCATCGGGACGGCGAAGTAGATCCACCAGGCGGCGAACACGATCAGCAGCCCGCCCGCCGCGATGGGCAGCAGCAGGCCGAGGGCCTGGTGCTCGTCGATCGCGGACTTGACCGCCACGGTGCTCGCGGCGATCGTCTCGCCGAGCACGATGATGGTGAACAGGCCGTAGCGCTCCACGATGTGGTGGGCGTGCCAGGGGGTCTGGTGGCCGCGCTCCGCGATCGCCGGGACCAGCAGTTCGGCGGCGGCCAGGACGAGGAACAGCCAGCGCTTGGCGCCGTCCGGGGCGAACAGCAGCGCCACCCAGCCGGCCTGGCAGATGACCAGTCCGGCGGCGTACTTCAGCGCCGCCGCCCTGGCCGCGCCCTGCTCCCCGGCGGCGGCCCGCAGCCACTGCGCCGTCAGCGCGACGCGCATGATGACGTAGCCGATGACGGCCACCGTCCAGTCGTTCTCGTCGAAGGCCCGGCCCACCCCCGCCGCGTAGACGAGCACACCGGCGATCTGCACCAGCGTCGCGATCCGGTACGGCACGTCGTCGACGTCGTATGCGGAGGCGAACCAGGTGAAGTTCATCCACGCCCACCACACGCCGAAGAAGACGAAGAAGTAGCCGATCACCCCGGTGCCGGGATGTCCCTCCGCGAGCGCGTGCACGAGCCGGGCGCCGGCCTGCGCGATGGCGACGACGAAGCAGAGGTCGAAGAACAGCTCCAGCGGAGTGGCCGCGCGATGGTGCTCGTCGCGGCTGCGGGGGGTCATGGGGGAATACGCCATACAGGCCAGGAGACCAGAGGGACGGACCCCCGGCGGGCGGGACGCGCTGCCCGTACGGCCCCTACGGCTGTGTGACCCCGTTCGGCCTCGTCGTGAGGACTGCAAAACGGGCCCAATCGGTACAGATCACCTAGCGTGGGGCTGTGCCCGAGCCCTCAGAGACCCTCGCCGCCCCGCAGCCGCCCCCCGGGGCACCCGGCACCGCCGAGGCCGCACGGAGCCGGCCCGCCGCGCCGCCACCTGGGCCGGGCGCACGGCGGTCCGTCACCGCACGGGCCACCCTGGCCGGCGCCTCCGTCTCGCTCCTGCTCATCGCCGCGATCGTGCTGGGCAGCCGGATGCTGCGCGACTTCGACTCGGCGCTGCTGCCGTACGCCGTCGCCACCGTCTTCCTGGCCTTCGGCGTGGCCTACCGGTACACGGTCTGGGTCTCCGCGCCCGGCGCGCGCCGCCTCTTCACCAAGGGCTTCGGCAGCTTCTTCTCGGCCGCCAACTTCCGCAGGGCGCCCACCGCCCTGCCGAAGATGATCGCCACCTACCTGGGCTTCCAGAAGTTCCTCGGCGCCCGCTCGCGCGCCCGCTGGGCAGCCCATCAGCTGATCTTCTGGGGCTGCGTCCTGGCCGCCCTCATCACCTTCCCGCTGACCTGGGGCTGGTTCACCTTCACCTCCGGCAGCGGCTCCGGCCCCGGCTACGAGATGCGGATGTGGGGCATCAAGGTCCTCGGCTTCGACTCGCTGAACGTCCTGGGCTGGCTGATGTTCCACGGCCTGGACCTCGCCGCCGTACTGGTCATCCCCGGCGCCTCGTACTTCCTGTGGCGGAGGATGAAGGACCGCGGTGCCATCACCGGCCAGCGCTTCGCCTACGACCTGCTGCCGCTGATCTGCCTGATCGTGATCTCCGTGACCGGGCTGCTGCTGACCTTCTCCTCGATCCTCCTGCACGGCGGCGGCTACGAGTTCCTGGCCGTCCTGCACATGGTGTCGGTGGTGTTCACCCTCATCTACATCCCGTTCGGGAAGTTCTTCCACATCGTCCAGCGTCCCGCCGCCGTCGGCATGCAGCTGTTCAAGTACACGGCCCGCCATGACGAGCAGGTCTTCGCCTGCAAGCGCTGCGGGGAGCCCATCGACACCACCCCGTACGTGGAGAACCTGCGCGGCACGATGCGGGACCTGAAGCTCGACTTCGACGCCTTCGTGGAGTACTGCCCGCGCTGCAAAAGAGTGCTGCGCGGCAGCGTCTACCTGGCCCATGTCAAGAAGGGCTTCAATTGAATCCTTCCCCTCGCGAACGAGGGGAATCCCTGGCTCACGCCGCTCTGCCGCTCAGTGAACGATCGAGTCTTCTGCGATCAGCACCAGCCGGGTTGAGACCAGCCCGGATATGACTACCAACTATGGGGTTACACATGCGTGCTTGGTTCTCGCTACGCAGTCCCGGAGGCTACCACTGGACGCGTGTCCTCTGGAGGGTTTCGTGACTGCCGCCCCCAATCCGGCCGTCGGGCCCGTGCACCTCTCCATCGACCCCTCGATCGCACCGCCCGGCACCCGCGCCTTCCGCGACGCGGGCGGCATTCCCGCCGGCCAGTGGCACGCCGACCAGAACGGCGAGACCCTCGTCCCCACCCACTGCTGCTTCTGCGGCGTGCAGTGCGGGATGTACCTGCGCGTGGACAAGGGCGGCAAGGTCTTCGGCGTGGAGCCCCGCAACCACGACATCAACCGGATGCGGCTGTGCCCCAAGGGCATCAACGCCTACCAGCAGGTCAACCACCCCGACCGGCTGACCGCGCCGCTGATGCGCCGCTCACGCGGGGAGACCTTCGAGGAGGTGTCCTGGGACGAGGCCCTGGACTTCACCGTCTCCGAGATCCGGCGCATCCAGGCGGCCCACGGGAACGACGCCTTCGGGCTGCTCGGCGGCGCCAGCCTGTTCTCCGAGAAGACGTACCTCGTCGGCAAGTTCGGCCGGGTCGCCCTCAAGACCCGGCACGTCGACTACAACGGCCGCCTGTGCATGGTCAGCGCGGCCGGCGCCAACAAGCTCGCCTTCGGCATCGACCGGGCCGCCAACCCCTTCTCCGACATCCTCCTCACCGACTGCCTGCTGATCGCCGGCTCGAACGTGGGCGAGTGCTTCCCGGTGATGACCCAGTACGTCTGGGGAGCCCGCGACCGGGGCGCCTCGCTGATCGTCGTCGATCCGCGCGAGACGGCCGTCGCCCGCACCGCCGACGTCCACGTCGCCCTCAAGCCCGGCACCGACTCGGCCTTCTTCAACGCCGTCCTCCATGTGATCGTCGCCGAGGGCCTGACCGACGAGGAGTACCTCGCCGCCCACACCACCGGCTGGGACGAGGTCAGGAAGACCGTCCAGGACTACCCGCCCGCCCGCTCCGCCGAGATCTGCGGCATCCCCGCCGCGCAGATCGTCCAGGTTGCCCGGATGTTCGGCGGCGCGGACAAGGCCATGGCCTTCCACGCGCGCGGGATCGAACACCACTCGCAGGGCGTCGAGAACTGCCTGTCCGTCATCAACCTGTGCGTGGCCACCGGAAACCTCGGCAAGCCCGGAGCCGGCTACGGCACCATCACCGGCCAGGGCAACGGTCAGGGCGGCCGCGAGCACGGCCAGAAGGCCGACCTCCTCCCCGGTGGCCGGTCCATCATGAACGAGGAGCACCGCCGCCAGATCTGCCGGATCTGGGGCATCGAGGAATCCGAACTCCCGCCCGCCGGCACCTCCATGATGGAGATGGTCTGGCAGATGCGGCGCCAGGAGATCCGCGGTCTGATCGGCATCTGCAACAACCCCTTCGTCTCACTCCCCCACTACGGGGCCGTCAAGGAGGGCTACGACGCCCTCGAGTTCCACGCGCAGTTCGACTTCTTCCTCTCCGAGACCGCGGCCAACGCGCACGTGGTCTTCCCCGTCACCGTCTGGGCGGAGGACGAGGGCGTCATGGCCAACACCGAGGCCCGCGTCGTCAAGCACAACAAGGCGCAGGAGCCCCCCGCCGGGGTGCGCACCGACACCTGGGTGATGTGCGAACTCGCGCGACGCCTCGGCGCCGGCGACAAATTCGACTTCGCCGGCTCCCGCGAGGTGTTCGACGAGCTCCGCGTCGCCTCGGCCGGCACGGTCAACGACTACTACGGCATCACCTACGAACGCCTGGAGGAGACCGGCGGCATCATGTGGCCCTGCCCCGCCACCGATCATCCGGGCACCCCCCGGCTGTTCGAGGGCGGCACGACCTTCCACCCCGACGGCAAGGCCCACATGCAGGTCGTCGAATGGCACCCGCCGATGGACCCCTACACCGAGGAGTACCCCCTCTCCCTCACCACCGGCCGCACCGTCGCGCACTTCCTCTCCGGCAACCAGACCCGCCGCCTGGGCGCCCTCGTCGAACAGACCCCGCGCCCCTGGGTGGAGATCCACCCCTCGCACGGCTACCGGAACGGCGACCCGGTCCGGGTGGTCACCCGCCGCGCCAGCGAGGTCTTCCCGGCCCTGGTCACCGAGGCCATCCGCCCGGACACCGTCTTCATCCCCTACCACTGGCCCGTACCGACGGCCGCGAACGCCCTGACCATCGACGCCCTCGACCCCCGCTCGAAGATTCCCGAGTACAAGGTCTGCGCCGCCCGGATCGAGGCCGGCGAGCGGATCGACGAGGTCCCCGCACCGCCCACCGCCCCGGGCCGCGAGGCCTGTCCGGAGACCCAGGTCTCCCGCGCCGACCCCCTGCCCCCCACGTCCCCCCAGGGCCGTGGCACGGCGGAGAGGAGCTGACCCGTCATGATGGGCCGCACGATCTTCATCGACCCGGGTCGCTGCATCGGCTGCCAGGCCTGCGTCTCCGCCTGCCGCGAATGCGACTCCCACCGCGGCACGTCGATGATCCACCTGGACTACACCGAACCCGGCATGTCCGTCGCCTCCCTTCCGACCGTCTGCATGCACTGCGAGGACCCGGTCGCCCCCTGCGCCGAGGTCTGCCCCGCCGACGCGATCCTGGTGACCGCCGACGGCGTGGTCCAGCAGGCCGACACCACCCGCTGCATCGGCTGCGCCAACTGCGTCAACGCCTGCCCCTTCGGCGTCCCGAAGATCGACCTCCAGGCGAAGCTGCAGACGAAGTGCAACCTCTGCTACGACCGCACCGCCTACGGCCTGGCCCCCATGTGCGCCACCGTCTGCCCCACCGGCGCCCTCTTCTACGGAACCCTCGAGGAGCTCCAGGCCGAGCGCCCCGGGGTGCAGGTGGCCGACTCCTTCGCCTTCGGGGAGGTGATGGTCAGTACCGGCGTGGCGATGGTCGTCCCCGCCGACAAGGTCCAGTGGCCCGTCCCCGGTGGGCTTCCCGTCGTCGAGATCAATGGAGTGGACATGCGCGAAGCGACTTTGAATGAGGGTGGCGGCGGGCGGCGGGTGGACGGAGCCGAGGTCCGATGAGCCTGACCGAACAGCCCGCTCCCGCACCAGGCCCGGATCCCGCGGGGGACGAGGCCGCCGAGCAGCTGCGTGACCGGATCAGCGCCGACTCCCTCACCACCCGCCGCGACTACCTGCGTATCGTCGCCACCGTCTCCGGCGGCCTGGCCATCGGCGGTGTCGGCGTCGCCGCCGGCATCCTGCACCGGCACGGCGACAGCGAGGACCTGCCCGAGCCCAAACTGGTCGCCGAGGAACTGGCACCCGGTAAGTCGGTGGCCTTCCGCTTCCCCGGCGCCGAGGACCGGGCCCTCGCCGTACGACTGGCCGACGGCTCCCTGGTCGGCTACTCCGCCGTCTGCACCCACCTGGCCTGCGCCGTGCTGTGGCGCGAGGACCGGGGCTCCGAAGGGCAGCTGTACTGCCCCTGCCACGAGGGTGTCTTCGACGCCCGCACCGGCGAGGTCACCGCGGGCCCGCCTCCCCGCCCGCTCCCCGTGATCTTTCTGACCGAGCGGGACGACGGCAGCGTCTGGGCCATCGCCACCGCCAGGTCGGGAGAGCCCGCCCGGGAAGCCCTCTGCCGGCAGTTCGGCGATTCCCGTCCCGAGATGGCCCAGCAGCTGGGCTGCCCCGGCGTCGCCCGTCGTGCCGCCGTGACCGAGAGGGGGCGGACGTGAGCGACGCGCAGCTGCCTCCGCGCCCGGAGTACCACCCGGGCAGTGCCCAGCCCCGGCTGAACCGGCCCGTGCGGGAGCGGTATCCGCAGATCCGCTCCACCAGCGGATACGGAGACCCGCGCATCCGCAGCACCGGCCCCGGCCCGGGGGCCGGCACCGAGCAGGAGCCGGAACGGTCCTCGAAGCTGAACGCCCGTCTGGCCCTGGCCCTGACCGTCGTCATCGGACAGCTCTGGGCGCTGACGGTCACCGTCAACGAGTGGATGAAGGGCAACACCGGCACGGCCTGGTGGGGAGCGGGATTCCTGGTCCTGTCCTTCCTCGTCGTGATCGGACTGTGGCTCCTCGACCCGAAGGACCGATGACCACCTGCCCGGCGGTGTGCTGGTCGTTCTACGCCCGCAGGGGCGCCGGGGCTCCCGGCTGAGCGGGGCCGGGGGCCCGGGCGGCCGTACCCTGGAGGCATGAGCAGCACCCCCGCCTCCGACCCGCAGTCCTCGCGTCCCGTCCCCGAGGCCGACGAGCCCCGGCCGAAGCCCAGGCTGGTCTTCGACGACCCGCTGGACCAGCAGTCCTCGGACGACACCGACCGCGGCTGGGGCGAGCGGCCGTCCGCCGGGGGAAGCGCGGCCGATCTGGCCCGCTTCCTCGACGAGAAGCCCCCGCACCACATCTGACCGGCCGAGGCGGCCGCCGCTTTCGCCGCGGCCGCCCGAGCCGCTAGAACGCGTCGCGCGACCCCGGTGCCCCGCCGCCCCCGCCATTGGCGGAACGCTGCGTGACCAGGACGTCCCGGATGTCCTTGAGGACCTCCAGCTCGGTGAGCTCCATGGTCTCCTGCACGCCTTCCTTCGCCTTGCGCCGCGCCTCCACCTTGGCGAGGTACTTCGCCATCGGCAGCACCATGAGGAAGTACACGACCGCGGCGGTGATCACGAAGGTCAGCGTGGCATTCAGCACCGAGCCCCAGAGGATCTCGACACCGGTCGGCTGGCCGTCGTCGCCGATGCCGCAAGGGCTCTTGAGGCAGGACGTGTAGCCGTCCAGGCTCTTCGTGCCGATCGCGCCCACCACCGGGCTGATGATCCCCTTGACCACCGAGTTCACGATGTTCGTGAACGCGGCGCCGATGACCACGGCCACCGCCAGGTCGACCACGTTGCCGCGCATCAGGAAGGCCTTGAAGCCTGCCAGAACGCTCTCCTTCTTCTCCTCGCTCACCACTGAGCCTTTCTTCACATGTGCCGAACACGGAGCCAACGGTTCCGAAAGCTACGGCAGTCCGGGCGCGGCGTGTCCAATCGGTGCCCACCTCGTGGTGACTTGACTGACCGCGTGTACGAATCAACACAACGTCACCGCCAGTCGGGTCACGGCTCCCGCCCCCACCAGGGCCCGCGCGGTGTCCCGGGGCACGGACAGGACCACCAGCGCCCCACCGTCCCCAACACCCTCGTCCGGAGCGGGCACTTCGGCAACCCGGGCCCCCGCGGCCACCACCCTGGGCGGTCCGGCGCGCTCCGCCGCGACCACGTCCACCCGGTCCCCGGGCCGCAGCAACCGCACCGTCGCCGCGTCCGCGATGCGCACCGGGGCCGACACCATCCGCACCGCCGCGGGTGGCGCCGCACCCTGAGCGACCCGTGCCGGAGGCGGCGCGGCGCCCCGTGAGGCCTGCGCCTCCGTGCCGCCCACCGCCAGTCCCGCCGCCACGACGGCCAGCCCGGCCGAGGCGACCCGCCGCCGGCGCCGCACGGCCCGGCGCAGCCGGTCCCCGCCCCGCCCTACGCGAAGCGGCGGGAACGGCGGGACCGGGCGTGCGGGGGGACACGGAGAGGAAACCGCGCACGCGGGAGCGGCGGAAGCGGCGGAAGCGGAGGAAGCGGGCGAAGCGCAAGGAGCGAAGGGAGCGTTGGGAGCGGACGGGGCCGAGGAAGCCGAAGAGGCCGAAGAGGCCGCGGAGATACGGGACATGACGAGCACCACCAAACCGAGAGAGTCGCTGTGCCCGGGCCCAGTGCCCGGACACACCTCACGATCCGGCCTCCCGCGGAAACCCGCTCGCGCCTGTGGACGATCCCCAGCTTGTGGATAACCCCGTCACCCCCAAGGGTTACTGGGCGGACCTGCTCGCAGCCCGGACCTGGCGCAGTGCGGCCACCGGCTCCGCGGCCCGCGCGATCGACCGGCCCACCACGACGTGCGAGGCCCCGGCCGCGAAGGCCGCCTGCGGCGTCCCCGGCCGGGCGTGCCCGCCCGCGAGGGGCCCTTCGGGACCTCCCGAACGGGCACCCGCCGCACCGTCCGGCCCCAGCGTCACGCCCGGCGTCACGATCAGCCGCTCCGGCCCCAGCAGTTCGCGCAGCGGCCCGGCCTCCCGCGGCGAGGCGATGACCCCGTCGCATCCCGCGCCCACCGCCAGCCGGGCCAGCCGCAGCACCTGCTCCTCGGTCTGCGCGGCGATGCCGATGTCGGCGAGGTCGCTCCCCGTCATACTCGTGACCACCGTCAGCGCGAGGACCCGCAGCCGCGGGAACTCCCGCGCCGCCTCCACCGCCGCGGCCATGATCCCCGTACCGCCCATGCCGTGCACCGTCACCATGGACGCACCCAGCGCGCCGGCGGCCCGGACGGCGCCGGCGACGGAATTCGGGATCTCGAAGAGCTTCAGGTCGAGGAAGACCTCGTGCCCCCGCTCGACGAGGTCCCGGGCGAGTCCGGGACCCGCGGCGGTCAGCAGCTCCAGACCGACCTTGTAGAAGCCGCACGCGTCTCCGAGGCGCTCGACGAGCGCCTCGGCGGCCGGGCGGTTGTCGAAGTCGAGGGCGACGATGACCCGACCGTCGGTCTCGGCGCCGGTGTCCCTGTCCGTATCCGTGTCCGTGTTCACGCCGTCATTGTCGAGGTCACGGCCCGGCCGGGAGCCGGCAGGCCTCCGCGAAGCCCTGACTGGTCAGGCCGAAGGCGCTGTTGACGCGCGAGCGCCAGTCCTCCAGGGCGACCATCGCGGTGAGTTCGACGAACGCCGCCTCGCCGAGCCGCGCGATCAGTTCCGCCGCGAGCTCGTCCGTGACCGCCGGCTCGGTCTCCGTCATGGCCTCGGCGTACTCCATGACCAGCAGCTCCAGCTCGGTGAACACCTCGCGGGCCTCCCGCCACCGCGGCACCCGCTCGGCCTTCTCCGCCGGTATGCCCTGCTCGTGCCCCTCCCAGTAGCCGAAGTCCATGCACCACGAGCAGTTGATGCGGGCCGCCGCCGCCATCACGGCGAGGTGCTTGAGCCCGGCGTCGAGCGCGTTCCACTTCGCCGCCTGCTGCTCCAGGCGGACGTAGGAGAACAGCACGCGCGAGTTGTGCCCGTACGCCTGACCGGGGTCGAGCACCTTGCCGTAGGTCCGGCGCGAGTACCAGGCGCCGATGCGCATGAGGAGGGTGCGGGGCGGGGTGAGCGAGATACGCGGCATGACGGTCATCTCCCTGAGCGGTGAGTCCCCGTGGGGCCTTACCAAGGAGGACAAGACAGCCGTGCCGGATGTGACAGCCCCCGGAGACCGACCCCGCCGCGCTACGGGAGTTCGATGCCCAGGTCCCAGCCGTCGTGCGCGTGGGTGCACAGGCAGGCGCGGGACTCCGTCGCCGGCAGCGCCGCCACGGCGTCGAAGAGGACCTCGCGCAGCCGGCCGACGTTCTCGCCGAACACCCTCAGGACCTCCGTGTGCGACACGCCCTCACCGGTCTCGGCGCCCGCGTCCAGGTCCGTGACCAGCGCCATCGATGTGTAGCAGAGCCCCAGCTCACGGGCGAGGACCGCCTCCGGGTGACCGGTCATGCCGACCACCGACCAGCCCGCCGCCGCGTGCCACCGCGATTCGGCGCGCGTCGAGAAGCGCGGCCCCTCGATGACGACCATGGTGCCGCCGTCCACCGGCTCCCACTCCCGCCCCCGGGCTGCCGCCAGCGCGACCGACCGCCCCACCGGGCAGTACGGGTCGGCGAAGGTGGTGTGCACGACGTTCGGCACGCTGCCGTCGGGCAGCGGCTCCCCGTCGAAGAAGGTCTGCGCGCGGGCCTTCGTACGGTCGACCAGCTGGTCGGGAACGAGCAGTGTGCCGGGTCCGTACTCGGTCCGCAGACCGCCGACCGCGCACGGGCCGAGCACCTGGCGGACGCCGACCGAGCGCAGGGCCCACAGGTTCGCCCGGTAGTTGATCCTGTGCGGCGGGACGGTGTGGCTGCGTCCGTGGCGGGGCAGGAAGGCCACCTCGCGGCCGGCCAGCTCGCCCACGTACAGCGAGTCGCTGGGGGGCCCGTACGGGGTCTCCACCTGGATCTCGGAGACGTCCTCCAGGAAGGAGTAGAAGCCCGAGCCGCCGATGACACCGATCTCTGCGTTCACCATGCGGCCCACCCTAACCGGGCATGCCGAAGGCCCCGCTGCCCGGTCAGGGCGGGCGGGGCCCGGGTGGAGCGGTCAGGCGGCCGACGTGGAGCTGCTGCTCGCGCTCGACGACGTCGAGGAGGACGAGGCGGCAGGAGCGGCGGCAGCGGTCGACGTGGACGACGACGAGCTGGAGGCCGGCTTCGAGGCAGGCGTGCTGCTCGACGAAGCGCCGCGGCTGTCGTTCCGGTAGAAACCGGAGCCCTTGAAGACGATGCCGACCGCGGAGAACACCTTCTTCAGGCGTCCGTCGCAGCTCGGGCACACGGTCAGTGCGTCATCGGTGAACTTCTGCACGGCCTCAAGGCCCTCACCGCACTCGGTGCACTGGTACTGGTAGGTCGGCACGAATTTCCTCCTGGCACTCTCACTCAATGAGTGCTAACGACGCTCCATGGTGACGTATTCCGGCCGATCAGTCCACCGTCACCGGCACGCGGTGACCCATCCCACGCTCGTTCACCTGCATACGGCCGACCGACGGGCCGACCGGCGAGCCGACCGACGGGCGAGCAGGCGCCGCCGCCGGCGCGGACGCGGACGCGGACGCCGACGCGTTCACGATCCGGCTCGGCGCCTTCGGGGCCAGCTTCGCGCGCAGCGCCAGCAGGGCGGCCAGCGCGAGCGCGGTGGCGCCCATGGGCACCAGGAAGCCGTACGAGGACCCGTGCGCGTCCGTCAGGCGGCCGGCCAGGGTGACGGCGACGGCCTGACCGAAGGCGATCGAACCGGTCAGCCAGGTGAAGGCCTCGGTCCGGGCGCCCGCGGGAACCAGCTGCTCGACCATCGTGTAGCCGGTGATCAGCGCCGGGGCGATGCACAGGCCGACGACCAGGCCGAGCGCGCCCAGCAGGATCACCGAGTGGGCGGCCCACAGGACGGACGCGGCGGCGGTGAGGCCGATGTAGCCCAGGATCAGCCGGCGGCGCGGGCCGATCTTCCAGGCGATGGCGCCCATGGCGATGCCGGCGATCATGTTGCCCGCGGCGAAGACGCCGTAGAGCAGGCCGTTGGCCCCCGGGTTGCCGATCTCGTTGGAGAAGGCGGCGAGCGAGACCTGCATGCCGCCGAAGACGGCGCCGATCCCGAGGAAGGCGAAGATCAGGACGCGCAGGCCCGGGAAGGACAGCGCGAAGGCGCGCTTCTCACCGGTGGACGACGGGGCGTGCGGCTTGGGCTGGGTGGCCCGCTGGGCCGCGAAGAGCAGGCCGCCGAGCAGCGTCAGCGTGGCCTCGGTGACCAGGCCGGCGGCCGGGTGGACGCCGGTGCACAGCGCGGTCGCCAGGACCGGGCCGACGACGAAGGTGAACTCGTCGGTGACGGACTCGAAGGCGGCGGCGGTCGGCAGCAGCGGCGAGCCCTCCAGCTTGGCGGCCCAGCGCGCCCGGACCATCGGTCCGACCTGCGGCACCGAGGCGCCGGCGGGTACGGCGGCCAGCGCCAGCGCCCAGACCGGCGCGCCCAGCAGGGCGAGCGCCGCGAGGCCGCTGACGGCGGCGGCGTGCGTGAGGACCACGGGCAGCAGGACGGCGCTCTGGCCGAAGCGGTCGGTGAAGATGCCCATCAGGGGCGCGGAGAGCGCCATGGAGATGCCGGTGACGGCGGCGACGATGCCGGCGCTGCCGTAGGAACCGGTGGTGTGCTGGACCAGAAGCAGGATGCTGAGGGTCAGCATCCCGAAGGGGAGCCGGGCGGCGAAGCCGGGAAGTACGAAGCCGAGGGCGCCGGGTGTGCGCAGGAGCTTCCCGTAGCCGGGGCGGGCGGAGCTGTCGGTCGTGACCGCGGATGTCACGGCCTTGCCTTTCCGCTGCCTGGTAGAGCGTCCCCGTCTGCGGACGGTGCTTCGCCTTGTGAGCGGCCGCACCCGTACATGTGGGAGCCCCGAGAGCTGTCCTCTTGCGCAGAACCGAGTGATACCTGGGCGCCCACTGCGGGAGGGTGCCACGGCCGCTTTGCGGTCGCGCCAGCTCTGCGTCAGGCAGAGTTGGTTCGATCTGTTGTGCCTTCATCGTACAGGGACACCCGCTATCACGCCCTGTGATTACGGTGACAAGCCGTGTCTTCACCTGCGATTAACGGAAGCTTCGCCTGCGAGGAGCCCCTAAATAGCGCCTAAATAGGGGCAAAGCCGGTCAGATCTCATGGAACCTGGGCCAATTAGAACGCTGCTCTAACGCGACGCGGGCCCGTTGCCCGTCCCCAGCCACCCCGCCAGCTTGCCGCCCCGGGCCACCGCCCGCAGCCGCGCCTCGGCCGCGTCCCGTACCGGATCGGTCGCCACCACCAGCAGCTCGTCCCCGCGCCGCAGCACGGTCGACGGCAGCGGTACGAAGCTCTTCGCGTCCCGGACCACCAGCGTGACCGAGGCACCCGGCGGCAGCCGCAGCTCGCTCACCTCCACACCGTGCATCCGCGAGGCGGGCGGGATCGCGAAGGACAGCAGGTGCCCGCGCAGCTTCTCCAGCGGCGCCGACTCGATGCCGAGGTCGGACGCGGTCTCCTCCGAGGTGCCGAGCTTCAGCTTGCGCGCCACCCAGGGCAGGGTCGGCCCCTGTACCAGGGTGTAGACGACGACCAGCACGAAGACGATGTTGAAGACGCGGTCGCTGCCCTCGATCCCGGACACCATCGGGATGGTCGCCAGGATGATGGGCACGGCGCCGCGCAGGCCCGCCCACGACATCAGGGCCTGCTCCTGCCACGGAATGCGGAAGGGCAGCAGGCTGACGAAGACCTCCAGGGGCCGCGCCACCATCGTGAGCACCAGCCCGATGACCACGGCGGGCCAGAAGTCGTGGATCAGCTCGTGCGGGGTGACCAGCAGGCCGAGCAGCACGAACATGCCGATCTGGGCGATCCAGCCGAGCCCGTCGGCGAACCCCCTGGTGGCCGGCCAGTGCGGGAGCTTCGCGTTCCCGAGCACCATGGCCGCCAGGTACACCGCGAGGAAGCCGGAGCCGTGCGCCATCGCGCCGGCCGCGTACGCCACGATGGCGATGGCCATCACGGCGATCGGGTAGAGGCCCGAGGCGGGCAGTGCCACGTGCCGCAGACCGTACGCGCCGAGGAAGCCCACCGTGAGGCCGATCGCGACGCCGATCGCCAGCTCCAGGGCGATCGTGCCGAGCAGGACGTACCAGTCGTCCACCGGGCCGACGGTGGCGAAGGCCACCACCAGGATGACGACGGGTGCGTCGTTGAAGCCGGACTCCGCCTCCAGGACGCCCGTGATCCGGGAGGGCAGCGGGACCTTGCGCAGCACCGAGAAGACGGCCGCCGCGTCGGTCGAGGAGACGACCGCGCCGATCAGCAGGGCTTGCCGCCATTCCAGTCCGACCAGGTAGTGCGCCCCCGCCGCCGTCACGCCCACGCTGATCGCGACGCCCACCAAGGACAGCACGATCGCGGCCGGCAGCGCCGGTTTGATTTCCTTCCACTTGGTGCCCAGACCACCCTCGGCGAGGATCACGACCAGTGCGGCATAACCGATGACCTGGGTCAGCTCGGCATTGTCGAATACGACGTTGCCGATGCCGTCCTGGCCTATCGCGATGCCTATGCCGAGGTAGATGAGCAGGCTGGGCAGGCCGCTGCGTGAAGAGATGCGTACCGCCGCGACCGCGACGAGCAGCACGAGCGAGCAGACCAGCATGAGCTCATTCAGCGTGTGGACATTCAGCGGGCGGCCCTCCTCAATGCACCCGGCGGATCGATCCTCCCGGCGACAAGTTCGGCAAGTAGTTCGTTACCTTACCTAATCTTTGACGCGCCCTTTACGCGATAACCACATTGTGAAACGCCTGTTCCGCGCTGTCGCCAGCAACGGTCACAGCACCTCGACCCCTGGCGGATCAACGAAGGCGGTCCTGCGCCTATGGTTGCTCCCAGCACTCCCAGGACCACCCTGCCCCTCTAAGGACAGCGATGCCCGCCAACGAAACCGCTCCTCCCGTCAAGAAGAAGGGACGACGCGCCCGTCTGATCGTGCTCGTGCTGGTCCTGGCGCTCTTCGCGGGCCTCGGCTACGGGGCGTACTGGAGCGTGGACAGCGTGCGCGCCTCCTTCCCCCAGACGACCGGCTCCCTCAAGGTGCCCGGCCTGACCGGGACCGTCGACGTCAAGCGCGATGCCCACGGCATCCCCCAGCTCTACGCCGACAACGACGACGACCTCTTCCGCGCGCAGGGCTTCGTCCACGCGCAGGACCGGTTCTGGGAGATGGACGTACGCCGCCACATGACCTCCGGGCGGCTCTCGGAGATGTTCGGCTCCGGCCAGGTCGAGACCGACGCCTTCCTGCGCACGCTGGGCTGGCGCCACGTCGCGCAGGAGGAGTACGACAAGAAGCTCTCGCCCGAGACGAAGAAGTACCTCCAGGCCTACGCCGACGGGGTCAACGCGTACCTGAAGGGGAAGTCCGGCAAGGACCTCTCCGTCGAGCACGCGGCCCTCAAGCTCAGCGACGGCTACCGGCCCGAGCAGTGGTCGCCGGTGGACTCGGTGGCCTGGCTCAAGGCGATGGCGTGGGACCTGCGCGGCAACATGCAGGACGAGATCGACCGCGCGCTGATGGCGAGCAAGCTCTCCCAGGCGCAGATCGACGAGCTCTACCCGCCCTACCCCTTCGACCGGAACAAGCCCGTCGTCGAGGGCGGCAAGGTCGAGGGCGGCAAGTACGCACCCCAGGGCGCGGGCGCCGCCTCCACGGGCGCCGCCGGCTCGGGCAGCGGCAGCGCCGTCGGCTCGCAGACCTCCACGGGCACGGGGGCCGCAGCCGCGACCTCCACCGGCCTCGCCGACAACGCCACCGCCCAGGGCGCGACCGTGGGCCTGCGCACCCAACTGACCTCCCTCGCCAAGACCCTGGACGAGATCCCCGCGATCCTCGGCCCCAACGGCAGCGGCATCGGATCGAACTCCTGGGTCATCTCCGGCAAGTACACGACCACTGGCAAGCCGCTGCTCGCGAACGACCCGCACCTGTCCCCGCAGCTGCCCTCGGTCTGGTACCAGATGGGCCTGCACTGCCGCACGGTCTCGGCCCAGTGCCAGTACGACGTGGCCGGCTACACCTTCTCCGGCATGCCCGGCGTGGTCATCGGCCACAACACGGACATCGCCTGGGGCATGACCAACCTCGGCGCCGACGTCACCGACCTCTACCTGGAGCAGGTCCGGACCGACGGCTACGTCTACGACAACAGGGTGCTCCCCTTCACCATCCGTGACGAGGTCATCAAGGTCGCGGGCGGCGACAGCAAGAAGATCACCGTCCGCACCACGAACAACGGCCCGCTCGTCTCCGACCGCAGCGAGGAGCTCACCTCGGTCGGCACCAGCGCCCCCGTCGCCAGCTCCGCCCCCGACCGCGGCGACGGCTACGCCGTCGCCCTGCGCTGGACGGCGCTGGACCCGGGCAAGTCCATGGACGCGGTCTTCAAGCTCGACAAGGCCAAGACCTTCGACGACTTCCGCAAGGCCGCCGCCGAGTTCGACGTGCCCTCCCAGAACCTGATCTACGCCGACAACAAAAACACCTACGGCAACATCGGCTACCAGGCCCCGGGCCGCATCCCGATGCGGGGCCAGGGCGACGGCCGGATGCCCGCCCCCGGCTGGGACTCCAAGTACGCTTGGAAGGGCGGCAAGGACGGCAACGCCGGTTACATCCCGCAGAGCGAGATGCCCTGGGACCAGAACCCCTCGCGCGGCTACATCGTCACCGCCAACCAGGCCGTCGTGGAGAGCGGGACCGGCGCGGGCAAGTACCCGCACCTGCTGACCACCGACTGGGGCTACGGCGCCCGCAGCCAGCGGATCAACGACCTCATCGAGGCGAAGATCAAGGACGGCGGCAAGGTCTCGACCGACGACATGCGCACCATGCAGATGGACAACAGCAGCGAGATCGCCGCGCTGCTGACCCCGATGCTGGCGAAGATCGAGGTCTCGGACCCGGGCGTGCGCGCCGCGCAGAAGCTGCTGGACGGCTGGAACTACACCCAGGAGCCCGACTCCGCCGCCGCTGCCTACTTCAACGCGGTCTGGCGCAACATCCTCAAGCTGTCCTTCGGCGACAAGATGCCCAAGGAGCTGCGGATCGAGGGCAGCTGCATGAACGTCCTCGGCAACGGCACCGGCCCGGCCGACGACCTCGCCAAGACCGTCCGCGAGTGCGGCACCCGCGAGTCCGACTCGGCGCAGCCGGACGGCGGCGACCGCTGGTTCGAGGTGGTCCGCCGCCTCGTCAAGGACGAGAAGTCGCAGTGGTGGAGCTCGCCCAAGACCCTGACCCAGCCGGCGACCACCACCCGCGACGAGCTCTTCGCCCGGGCCATGAAGGACGCCCGCTGGGAGCTGACCGCCAAGCTCGGCAAGGACCAGTCCACCTGGAGCTGGGGCCGGCTGCACCAGCTGACGCTGAAGAACCAGACCATCGGCACCGCCGGCCCCGGCTTCATGCAGTGGCTCCTCAACCGCGGCCCGTGGAACCTGGGCGGCGGCGAGGCCACGGTCAACGCGACCGGCTGGAACGCCTCCAGCGGGTACGGGGTCACCTGGGTGCCGTCCATGCGGATGGTCGTCAACCTCAACGACCTCGACAAGTCCCGCTGGATCAACCTGACGGGCGCCTCGGGCCACGCGTACAACTCCCACTACACGGACCAGACGACGATGTGGGCCAAGGGCGAGCTGCTGGAGTGGCCCTTCGGCAAGGACGCCGTCGACAAGGCCACGGTCGACACCCTGACCCTCCAGCCGGAAGGCCCGTAGGGATCACGAAGGCGTCATGAGCTGAAGCGGCGGACCCCTGACGGGGTCGCCACCGCCTGTACGGGGTGGTCGTGCGGTTCCTCCGGGACCCGTGCGACCACCTCGTCGTCGTAGAGCAGCACCACCAGCGCGGGATGCGCCCCGGCACGCTCCAGCCGCTCCAGCACCCGGTCGTACGAACCCCCGCCGCGGCCGAGCCGCATGCCGCGCACGTCCACCGCCAGCCCGGGCAGCAGCACGGCGTCGGCCCCGGTCACCGCGTCCGGGCCGAGCGCCGGCCCGATCGGCTCCAGCAGCCGCATCCGGCCGGGGCGGGTGAGCTCGGTGAGGCTCCGCGGGCCGTCGTACGCCGCCCAGTCGAGGTCGTTGTCGGGCAGCAGCAGGGGCAGCAGCACCCGCTTGCCGGCCGCGCGCAGGGCGTCGAGGAGTTCGCGGGTGCCCGGTTCGGTGCCGACCGAGACGTACGCCGCCACGGTGCGCGCATCGGCCAGCTCGGGCAGTTCCAGGGCCCTGGCGGCGAGCGCGGCGGCCGCCGTACGGCATGCCTCGGAGGGCAAGGCGCGGCGGGCGGTCAGGAGTTCTCGGCGCAGTTGCGCCTTGACGGAAGCGGGGCGCAGGTTCTCTGTCACAGGGGAATCAAATCTCGTCGCGAAAATCGGTACATAAGTGGACCTGGCTCCTGCGTCCCGGGCTGGCGTTCGGCAGGACCCACTATCGTTCGGGGCATGACTATGTTGCACCCCGTGATCAAGAAGGCCGTCATTCCGGCCGCGGGCCTCGGCACTCGCTTCCTTCCGGCGACCAAGGCCACCCCGAAGGAAATGCTCCCGGTTGTGGACAAGCCGGCCATCCAGTACGTGGTCGAGGAGGCCGTGGCGGCCGGGCTCGACGACGTGCTCATGATCACTGGGCGTAACAAGCGTGCTCTGGAAGACCACTTCGACCGCAACTACGAGCTGGAGTCGGCCCTCATCGCCAAGGGCGACGACGACCGGCTGAAGAAGGTCCAGGAATCCAGCGACCTGGCCACCATGCACTACGTCCGCCAGGGCGACCCGCGGGGCCTCGGCCACGCGGTGTTGTGCGCCGAGCCGCACGTCGGCCGCGAGCCCTTCGCCGTCCTGCTCGGCGACGACCTCATCGACCCGCGCGACCCGCTGCTGCGCCAGATGTCCGACATCTACGCCCGCACCGGCGGCACCGTCATCGCGCTCATGGAGGTCGACCCGGCCAGCGTCCACCTCTACGGCTGCGCCGCCGTCGAGGCCACGGACGAGCCCGACGTGGTCCGCATCACCGGACTCGTCGAGAAGCCGGAGCCCGCGGACGCCCCCAGCAACTACGCGGTCATCGGACGGTACGTCCTCAACCCGGCGATCTTCGACATACTGCGGGGGACCGAGCCGGGCCGCGGTGGGGAGATCCAGCTCACCGACGCCCTGCAGAAGCTGGCCGCCGACGAGACCGTCGGCGGCCCGGTGCACGGCGTGGTCTTCCGGGGCCGTCGCTACGACACCGGGGACCGCGGCGACTACCTGCGGGCCATCGTCCGCCTCGCGTGCGAGCGCGAGGACCTGGGCCCCGAGTTCCGCACCTGGCTTCACCGTTACGTCACGGAGGAGATGTAGCACCTTGAGCAGTTCCGCACCGCAGCATCCACGACCGGCGGGCGGCCACCGTCTGTGGTCCGTGGACGAGCACCTCGCGGACGTCCTCGCGGCCGTCCGGCCGCTGGAGCCCATCGAGCTCCAGCTGCTGGACGCCCAGGGCTGTGTCCTCGTAGAGGACGTCACCGTGCCCGTCGCCCTCCCGCCCTTCGACAACAGCTCCATGGACGGCTACGCCGTCCGCACGGCCGACGTCCAGGGTGCCAGCGAGGAGTTCCCCGCGGTGCTGACGGTCATCGGGGACGTCGCGGCGGGCAGCGGTGAGCTGCCCACCGTGTGCCCCGGCGAGGCCGCCCGGATCATGACCGGCGCCCCGCTGCCGCCCGGCGCGCAAGCCGTCGTACCGGTGGAGTGGACCGACGGCGGCACGGGCGGCGGCGCGGCCGCCGGGATGACCCCGGCCAGCGCCGCCCCCGAGCACGCGAGCGGCGAGGTACGGGTGCACCGCGCCGCCGAGGCGCGGGCGCACGTCCGCGCGCGCGGCAGCGACGTCCAGGCCGGCGACCTGGCACTGGCGGCCGGCACGGTCCTCGGGCCGCCGCAGATCGCCCTGCTCGCCGCCATCGGACGCGGCACCGTCCGCGTGCGGCCGCGTCCCCGCGTGGTGGTCCTGTCCACCGGCAGCGAGCTGGTCCAGCCCGGCGAGGCGCTCACCGCGGGCACGATCTACGACTCCAACAGCTTCGCGCTGGCCGCGGCCGCGCGGGACGCCGGGGCCATCGCCTACCGGGTCGGCGCCGTCGCGGACGACGCGGACACCCTGCGCGCCACCATCGAGGACCAGCTGATCCGGGCAGACCTGCTGGTCACCACGGGCGGGGTCAGCGTCGGCGCGTACGACGTGGTCAAGGAGGCGCTGTCCTCCGTCGGCTCGGGGGACGTCGCCTCCGGGGACGCGGCCTCCGGGGACGTGGCGGGCGGCGGGATGGACTTCCGCAAGCTCGCCATGCAGCCAGGCAAGCCCCAGGGCTTCGGCACGATCGGCCCGGACCACACCCCCCTGCTGGCGCTGCCCGGCAACCCGGTCTCCTCCTACGTCTCTTTCGAGCTGTTCGTGCGCCCCGCGATCCGCGCCCTCATGGGGCTGCCGGAGTCCGAGGTCCGGCGGCCGAGCGTGCGGGCGGTGCTGAAGGCCGACAAGGCGCTCGGCTCCCCGGCCGGCCGCCGCCAGTTCCTGCGCGGGAAGTACGACGCCGAGAGCGGCACGGTCAGCCCGGTCGGCGGATCGGGCTCCCACCTGATCGCCGCGCTGGCGCACGCCGACTCGCTGATGGTCGTACCGGAGGACGTCACCTCGGTGGAGCCGGGGACCGAGCTGGAAGTGGTCCTGCTCGGCTGAGACCCGGCGGGTGCGGGTAGCGTGTGTCGCACCACACAGGCCCCGCGCGGGCCCAGAGCGGAGCGGCACAGCAATGAGTACCCACAGCAGGCTGACGCACATCGACGAGGCCGGCGCGGCCCGGATGGTCGACGTCTCCGAGAAGGACGTCACCACCCGCACGGCGCGGGCCAGCGGGCGGGTCCTCGTCTCCCCCCGGGTGATCGAGCTGCTGCGCGGCGAGGGTGTCCCCAAGGGCGACGCCCTCGCCACCGCGCGGATCGCCGGGATCATGGGCGCGAAGAAGACCCCCGACCTGATCCCGCTGTGCCACCCGCTCGCCGTCTCGGGCGTGAAGGTCGACCTGAAGGTCGCCGACGACGCCGTCGAGATCCTCGCCACCGTCAAGACGACCGACCGTACGGGCGTCGAGATGGAGGCGCTGACCGCCGTCGCGGTCGCCGGGCTCACCGTGATCGACATGGTCAAGGCGGTCGACAAGGGCGCGGTCATCACGGACGTCCGGGTGGAGGAGAAGACCGGCGGCAAGTCCGGCGACTGGACGCGCTCGTGAACGCCCCGCGCGGCGGCGAGGTCCACAGCCACAGCCATGTACCGGGGGCGGCCGTACCGGGGGCGGCCGTACCGTCGGCGGCGCCGGCCGCGGCCCCGGCGGCACCCGCGCTGCCCGGGCTGCGCGGCCTGGTGGTCACGGCCTCGAACCGGGCCTCGCAGGGCGTGTACGCCGACAAGGGCGGCCCCCTGCTCGCGCAGGCGCTGGAGGAGCTCGGCTTCACGGTGGACGGCCCGCGGGTCGTCCCGGACGGGGATCCCGTCGAGCAGGCGCTGCGCGAGGGCGTGGCCGCCGGGTACGACGTCATCCTGACCACCGGCGGCACCGGCATCTCGCCGACGGACCGCACCCCGGACGCGACCGCGCGGGTGCTGGACTACGAGATCCCGGGCATCCCGCAGGCCATCCGCGCCGAAGGCCTGGCGAAGGTGCCGACCGCGGCCCTGTCCCGGGGCCTGGCGGGCGTGGCCGGGCGCACCCTCATCGTCAATCTCCCGGGCTCCACGGGCGGGGTGCGCGACGGCCTCGCCGTCCTGTCCCGCGTCCTGCCGCACGCGGTGGACCAGATCCGGGGCGGCGACCACCCCAGACCGGCGGGACCCTCCGGGAGCGCGAGCTGAACGGCCCCTCCTGGCCGGTGGTGCTGACCGACGGCGATGTCACGCTGCGGCCGATAAAACTGCGGGACCAGAAGGCCTGGCGCGAGGTCAACCGGCGCAACCGGGACTGGCTCCGGCCGTGGGAGGCCACCATCCCGCCGCCCGCGCCGTGGGGGCCGGTGATCCAGCGGCCCACGTACCGCCAGATGGTCCGCCATCTGCGCGCCGAGGCGAACGCGGGCCGGATGCTCCCCTTCGTCATCGAGTACCAGGGCCGGCTGGTGGGCCAGCTGACGGTCGCCGGGATCACCTGGGGCTCGATGTGCGCGGGCCACATCGGCTACTGGGTGGACCGCGAGGTCGCGGGCCGCGGCGTGATGCCGACGGCGGTCGCGCTGGCGGTGGACCACTGCTTCGGGAAGGTCGGCCTGCACCGGATCGAGGTGTGCATCCGCCCCGAGAACGGGCCGAGCCGGCGGGTCGTGGAGAAGCTGGGCCTGCGCGAGGAGGGGCTGCGGCCGCGCTATCTGCACATCGACGGGGCCTGGCGCGACCACCTCGTCTACGCGGTCACGGCGGAGGAGGTGCCGGAGGGGCTGCTGCGGCGCTGGCACCGGGCACGCCACTCACAGTCCCCGCCGAAATAGCGGGCCGCGCCTCCCTCTCGCAATAAACGAATATCTGTTCGAATAAGACGCCCCGGTTCACCGATTCGCCCATAACCTGATCCGAAGAGTCACAAAAAAAGTCCGTGATATCAGCGAGATCGCGCGACACACCGGCCCAATTGGCCGATCCCCTCGGCCGCGCCCCTCTACGGTGTGAGGTGTGAGCAGCAGCGGCCTCATCTACGCAGTCATTGTCGGGGCCTGGGCCGCCTACTTGGTGCCCATGTGGCTCCGGAGGCAGGACGAGCTGAACGAAGCCCGTCCGACGGAACGCTTCTCCACCGCCATTCGGCTGCTTTCCGGCCGGGCGGGAATGGAGCGCCGTTACGCCAAGGGGCTGCGTGAGCGCGGTGACGAGGAGGCGGGGCCCCAGCCCCACGCGGACCCGGACGCCGCGACGGAAACGGTGAATTCCGTCGACGCCGACGCCCGGGCCTTTGTCGTGCCCCCGACCAGGGCGGAGCCGAGACCGGCCACCGCCGAGCGGGAGCAGCGCGCGGAGCGGGCCCGGCGCGAACAGCGCCTCCAGGTCCTCGCGCGCCGCCGGCGCACCACCGCACTCCTCTTCCTGGTCTTCACCGCCGGCGCGGTCGTCGCGGCGGTGGGCGGTCTGCGCTACCTGTGGGCTCCCGCCGTGCCCGCCCTCCTGCTGAGCACGTACATCGTGCACCTGCGGGTCCAGGAGCGACGGCGCTACGAGTTCACCATGGACCGGCGGCGCGCCGAAGCGGCCGCGCGGCAGCTGCGGGAGAGCCGGCCGCGCCGCCGCCACCCCGAAGAGACCGCCGCCGCGGCCACCGAACCGGACCCTGCGCCACCGGTCTCCCCGCAGGAGGCCGGGCGCCGGGCGCTGGTCGAGCAGACCGACCACGCCGAGTGGGTGGACCAGCAGCGCGAGCGCGAGCGCGGCCCCGCCCGCGGTGACAGCTGGGAGCCCGTCCCGGTCCCGCTGCCGACGTACGTGACGGCCCCGGTCGCCCCCCGCGCCACCGGCCCCGCGGCCCCGGACGCCTGGAGCGCGACCCGCTCCAGCACGGCCGAGCCGACGGAACCCCGCCTGCGCGCCCAGCCCGCGCCCCCCAAGCCGGACCAGAAGCCCCCGACCACCCCGCGCCCGCGCGGCGCCCAGGGCCGCGGCCGCACCCCGCTGTTCGACCAGTACGAGAGCGACGACCGCCCGCGCGCCGCGAACGAGTGATCGGTGACCTGCGCGGACGCTCCCCAATATCGGTTTTGGAGCACCCGCGCGGGGATGCTAATGTTTCACACGTCGCAAGGGCCTGTGGCGCAGTCTGGTAGCGCACCTCGTTCGCATCGAGGGGGTCTGGGGTTCAAATCCCCACAGGTCCACAGACGACTGTTCTTGAGTAGCTCTCAGGAATCGTCACGAGATCCCGTTCAGCCGAGAGGCTGGGCGGGATCTCGGCGTTTCTGGGGTGTGTTCGAGACAGTGTCCGATTGCCCGTCCCGGTTGCTTGGCTGGCCAGGGATGGGGCGGAGGGGATTCCTGGGGGTGGTCCGCGTGGATGCGACGCTTCCGACCGTCTGGGGGCATGTCGGCTCGCGGCTCGTGATGCCGGTTTTCAGGTGTTCGTTTGGATCATCCGCGTTCTTGGTGGTGGCAGGCCGGCCGGGATGGGGCTGCGGGTCTCGTGGTCGTAGGCCGTGACGGCGGTGCTGACGCTGGTGAGGACGCTCTGTGTGCCGGGTGGTCTGGTGCCAGCTGTGAAGGATGGCCAGGTTGACGGAGCAGATCATCAAGGCGAGGAGGATCGCCTGGGCGACGCGTCCGTGCGCGAGTCGCTTGGACGGGTCCGAGATGTCGATCCCGTGGGCCTTGGCGCGGCCGTTGAGCCCTTCGATGTTGGCCCGTTGGGGTCGGTAGACGTCCTGCCAGGTGGGGTGCAGGAAGTGCCGGTCCTGGCGGAACTTGTCGATCATGCCGAGGTCGCCGGGTCGGACGATGATCGTGGGCCGCTGGCAGATTCTGGGCAGCTCGTTCTTGGGTGGAGGCCGCAGCCGTTCGGCCTGAGGGATGGGGACGGTTGGTTTGGCCGCGAGGTGCGCCTGAGCGGATCGCGGGTTGGTCAAGTCGACGACGACCGGCTTCTGAGATGGAACGCGATGGACCTGGTTGTAACGGGGGCAGGCGACAGCCGGAGAAGGCCCGGCAGCCGGGCACTGGTAGCGGACGGCGCCCCGCAGGTCGGCCGATTCCTTGACCTTGAGGAAGTACGGCTCCCGCTGGGCGATCTGGTCCTGCAGGGCAGGGTCGTTGGCGAGATCGCGTACGGCCTCGTCGCCGAGTCCGGTCGTCGCGTGAGCGAGCGCGTGGGGCATGGCCGGGCAGGCGAGCGAGCCGTCGACAAGGAGGGCTCCCTCGTGGGTGCCCTGGACGCCTCTCTGGTCCTGCTTGTAGTCGAGGGCAAGCCGGTGGCCGAGTCTGCGGGCCGGTGCGGCGAAATGCTCGGTCCGCTGGTCGGTGTAGGCGCGGTCTGCGGCCAGAAACCCGGTGGGGAACCCGAACGGTACGAGCCTGATGAGGCTGTGGATGGCATTCGGGCCGATTCGTTTCCCAGGGGTGTCGAGGACGGCGCCGAGGGCGAGTTGCGGGTGCCGGCTGACGCGTTTGCCTGCCTGGGGGTGTCCTGCGGGGTGCCGCCGGGAACCAGCGACAACCAGGGTGGCGGAGTGCCCGAAGATGCCGTCGCTGGAGCCGCCGCAGTGATGCCAGCCCGCTGTGATTTCGACCGACGACAGGTTCTTCCAGTCCGGGTGGGGCTTATGCCATGCGGGGAACGGGGTGGCGTCGACACCGATGTCGCCTCGCCAGCCGCGCAAGAGGCCGCGCTCGTGGGCGAGGCGAACAGTGACCAGGACCAGCCGGTCGCTGATCTCCTGCAGTACCCGCCGACGGCGGACCTGCTCGGCTCCTGCCTCCTCCTCCCAGGCCGCGATCACCTGCAGGGCCTCGACCGTCGGCAGGCGGCGTCGCCGGTCACAGCGATGGGGGTCCAGGGCGGTGGTGAGCCGGTCGAACGCGCGGTAGACCCGGCGGGTGAAGGCGTGCCGGCCGTGAACGTTGACCGTGGCCTGGTCGGGCACCTCCAACCAGGCACGGGCTGGTGGCCGCAGTTGATCGAGGAGGACCCGGCAGACGTCGGCGAGGGTGGCGCTGCGGTGGTAGTGCAGGGACAGCAGCACGCCGACCAGCACGGTGCGGACCGGCAGGCCCTTGGGTCCCGGTCGCTCGGCGAGTTCGAGGGCGATCAGATCGAGGGCCCCGGAGTTCTCCAGCAGGGCGAGAAGCTGTCCCACCTTGGAGTCCGGGATCTCCGCCGGAGCATCGGTGACCGGCCGGGGCCTGCACCCTCTGATCCGTTCCGATTTCTGCCAGGGCCGGGGCCTTGCGGTCATGCCTCCGGCCCGCGCAGGAGGCGGGCGGCAGTGGCGTGATCAAGAGGTGGCACGTGATGTTGCCAGCGGGCCAGGGACGCGGCGGACGCCAGGCCGGCGGCCTGGGCGATCAGATGGTGATCGATCCGCGCCGTCATCAGCTCGACGAGCCACGTCGCCCGCGCCCTGCCCGCCGACACCATCGGCAGGCCGTCCGGCGGCCGGTGGTTGAGCGGCCAGGAGCCGATCAGGTTCTTGGAGTACTCGGTGGTGCGGCGAGGCCGGAACAGGTACCCGCTGCCCATGTGATCTGCGAGGTCCCCGAGAACCCCGTCCCAGGCGGCACGGGCGACGAGTGGAACCAGACGGTCGACGGATGTGTGCATCAGCGGACCGCCCGGACGCTGCCGCCGCAGATCCCGGCCTCGACATGCCGCGATCTCTGGTCGTCTCCACCCGTCGCCCCTCCGACGTGTCAGAGACGTCCTCGCCGATCGCCGCGGCGATGTCCTTCACATACATCGCTCGCCCAGCCCCAGCCAGCAGCACCAGCGCACGCTCACGCGTGACCTCCCGCTCCAGCGGGCCCGCAGACCTGGAGTCACTGGCAGAGGTTTCGTCAGCCGGGGGACGAGGGACATGAGGGTCCTCGTCTGGATCAGGCTCGTTGCCGTCTGCAGCGTCCGGCTGGTCAGCTTCCGCGTCATGTACGACGTACTCCGAGCCGCCCAGCGAAACGATCGTCTTACGCGTGATCACCAGATCCGCCAGACGTCCCTCGGCAGCCGCGATCCTTCCGTTCAGAGCATCCAACTCCCCGCTCAGAGCGGACAACTCGCCGCGGACGGCTGCCTCTTCCAGATCCAGGCGCTCGAACAGTGACGCCATTCAGCCCGCCCTCACCCTGCCGACTCGGCGACCCCGACGACACTCGAAGCCCCAGCCAAACTTAGAACGGACGGCAACAAGATCGCAGAGCGTGACCGCAGTTGCCCCCAACAGATCGCACACGTCCATCTCCTGCCCATGCCGCATCGATGGGCGACAACTCTCGCCCGCGCCGTAGGCTCACCCCATGCCCACCGACGACAGCCCGCAGAGCACCGTCAAGCACTGGCAGGACTGTACGGATGTTTACGACTTCCTCGAGCAGATCCGCCTGAGGCCCGGAATGTGGCTGCCCGGTGGCTCGCTCGAGCAACTCCAGGCCATGCTTCTCGGCTACCAGGTCGCCGTCAGCGTGCACTCAGCCAACGAAAACTTCAGCTTCTGGAAGTTCAGCCAGTGGCTCAAGGAACACCTCGGCGGCAGCAACGCGGCATACGGCTGGGCAGCCGAAATTGAGCGCACGACCCCAGACGGCTCGACACCCGTTGAGGAGTTCTTCCGGCTCCTCGACATCTACCGAGCCGAGTCCGCCTGACTACATGCTCCGGCCCCAGTGCCGCTGTGCCAGGCGAAGCGATCAGCCAGCGGCGGACAGTTTGTGCCACCAGTGACCGCAGCCGTTGGAGCAGAAGCGCTCGCGGCGCCGCGCGTCGGCGATCGAGAGCACCGCGGTCAGCAGCCTGAACGCCTTGCGGCGTTCGTCGAGAGGTGCGAGACCAGCGATCCTTCCCAGTTGCTCGTCGATCCGGCCCCGTGAGATCAGCACTGCGGGCGTATGCGTCGGGCGCAGCCCGGCACGGCGGATGCTTTCCGGTGCGTCCTCGGCGACGGCGCGTGCCTGGACGCAGTGATGGCGCAGGAACAGCAGCACCTCGGACTGCTCTTCCTGGCCAAGGCCGTCGAACCATTCGATGCCCCCTGACATCGGGCGCAGCCCCTGCGCGAGCTCGTTGAGCAGGACGTCGCGTTCGTTCATGACTGCCTCCCGTGGGACGGACGTCGCTCCGCCGCGGTGATCAGGATTCCGAGCAGCACCGCCAGATCGGCCGCGCCTTCGGCATCGTCGGCCCAGCGCGTGGTCTGCAGTGGGTGCACCTGGTCGAGGAGGACGCCTTCGCGTGCCAGGACGAAGGCCAACGCCAGCATGGCCGCGCGGGCGTTGCCGTCCTCGAACGGATGGAAGAAGAGGATGTCGAGGTAGGTCCGGGCAGCGCGTGACGGGAGGGGCAGATCAGGTTGAGAGCTCTCGGACAGACAGTGCTCGAATAGCGCCCGCGTATCGGGTGCAAGGCCATAGCGCTCCCGTCCGCCCTTCGCGAAGGCCGGCATAGTGCGGAAGTCGACGAGGTTGCGGCCCAGCACGGTCCGCTGCCACTTCTCCATGAGGGCGAAGGTCAGCGTCCTGCGCTGCTCCGCGTCGGTGAAGGCCAAGTCGAGGGCGGTCAGGACCCGGGCGGTTCCCTCGCTGTCACGGCAGCCTCGCGTTGCCATGAAGAAGTTGCGGAAGCCGTCGTTGGCCGGCGCTCCACAGACGGGGGATGTGCCGCGCCAGGATGGCCAGGAGATCTCCGGCCGGATGAGCAGCCAGTCGGCGAGGCTGTCCTTCGGTTGGCCGGGCCTGGAAGTCATCTGATTTCGCCCACGCCGCTGGCGAACCGCGAGCTCACGGCGTCGACCACCGGAACGTCAGGTGCGATCCAACTGCCGAACCGGCCGCCGACCGCGTCCTGGACGATCTCCTGGGCTTGGACCTCGTCGATGCCGCTGTAGGCGAGGAACCATCGGAGGACTTGCATGCAGTGCCCGTACCAGCCGCTCTCGGCCTGAGTGCGGTCGGCCACCAGGGTGACCAGGCGGGTGCATGCTCGCTCCCAGTACCAGCGGTCCGTCGAAGCCACCGGGGTGTTCCCTGGCGGCATCAGGTCCGCGAACCGTTCTGCCAGGTCCTCCAGCCAGCCACGCCATTCCCGCAAGGCCTCAACAACCAGCGGGGCAGTGGCGTCCGGGGTCGTCACGGAGTCGGATGAACAGCACCACACCTCGACGACGCCTCCGTCGACGTCACCCTCACCGACCGACCAGTTCCATCCGGAGGCCCACCGGCCGTAGCGGCCTGCCAGGAACTCGGTGACGGGATCCAGTGAACGCCAGCGATCCTCTTGAGCGACTTCAGAGCTGGGCAGCAAGGGCACGACAAGGCCCGCCAGCTTCTCCGCCGCGTCGGTGTCCATCTCAAAGGAATGCCGAGCCGGATCGACATCTGCCCACGTCAGGGCATGTGCCCACAGTTCACTCACCGTCCCACTCTGCCTTGCGTAGCCGCCCTGACTCCACTCCATATCGAGCGGCCGCCTCACCGGCGGGAAACGATCTTCGGCCAGCTGGGAAGCGATCTACAACCGCTGCTGTCCCGCCTGGTCAGCGGTACTCGTGAACAGCCCACAGACGACAGTTCGCGAGCAGCTCTCGCGAACGTCACGAGATCCCGTTCAGCCGAAAGGCTGGACGGGATCTCGGCGTTTCCGGGGTGTGCCCGAGGTGATGCCCGAACGCGCGCGAGCCCTCGGACGGTTGCCCGGCGGAGCATCGGCCCGGTGCGAGTGCGACCGTCGTCTGCGGCTGGGGCGGGGAGAGCCCGTTCGCGGTGATGGCGGCTGGAGCGAACCATCAGGGCGAGAAGGATGGCCTGCGCGACACGGCCGTGCGCAAGCCGCTGGCTCGGGTCGGCGATGTCGGTTTCCGGGAGATTCGCGGCAGCTCGGCCGGGTGCGTGATGTCCACTGCGTCCGCGGGCAGCAGGGCGCAGTCCGCCGAGGCTGGCCGCGGCTGTCTCCAAGCGGATTGCCGGACGGAGCAGGCCGACCCAACGCTCTGCAACATCGGAGGGCAAGTGTTGGTCAGCGAGGGCGCGCAGATCTTCGGAGGAACCGTGTGTCATGTGCTTGATCATCACCCGGCCAACTGACGGCCGGCCCACCAGCTCGACTGCTGGATCAGTCCAGGCTCACGAGCAGCCCATCAGTGATGCAGCGATAGCGAGACCCTGCGAAGCGTGAGGTTGATGTCCGTGATCTCCACGACGACTTCGTCGCCGACCTGTGGAAGGGAAGCGAGGCCGCCTGTGTCGCGGTCGTTGAACTCGGACTTGTGGAGCAACCCTTCAATGGCTTCGTCGACTTGGACGAAGACGCCGAAGGGGACGGCCTTGGTCACACGGCCCGGAAGCACGCGGCCGAGGTGAGTGCGAGCGAAGTTCTTGAACGGGTCGAACTGCAATGCCTTCAAGGAGAGGGACATCCGGACCCGGTCCAGGTCGATGTCCAGGACCACCACCGTGACGTCCTGGCCCACCTCAACAACGTCAGCCAGGCGGTCGTAGTGCCGCCAGGACACTTCCGCCACATTTACCAGGCCATCGATACAGCCGCCCAGATCGACGAACGCGCCGAAGTTGACCAGGGAAGACACCACGCCCCTACGGACCTGGCCTTTCTGCAAGGTTCGAAGGAAAGCTCGGCCGGCCTCGCTGGTCGCGTCGTCCATGTCGTTCAGCCTTCCGCTCGGGTCATCGTGGAGCCTTCCGTGTCCAGGACCAGCTGGCGCAGTTCGGTGGCGGAGGCGGGTGCGAGCCGGTAGACGCCCTGGAGGCTGACCGAGCGGATCAGCCTGCCTTCCTCGACGTACTTCAGCGTCCGCTCGCCGCGGCGCGAGGTATAGGTCAACCGCTCCAGAAGGTCCGGCGGCACGGTCGTGCCGAACGCGAGCGGGGAGCCCGGCGGGCCCGTCACGACCTCGGTGACGCAGCCGGCTTTCAACGGCCGCCAGTCCAGTAGCTTCGGGTAATCGTCATCGTGGAGCACCGTGCCCGCGTCCTCGTAGGGGATGATCCGGGACACCTCCATCGCGCCCAGCACGTGCAGCCGGGTGCGCAGGACGCGCACGGGGTAGATCTGGTCACCTGGCTGCACGCCCGCCCGCTGGAAACTCGGCAGCGACTGGTGCGGCCCGCCGAACAGCATCGTCAGCCGCTGGCCGGCGTAACCGGACCGCTCGAGCTCGCGGCACAGATCATTGGTCCACAGCGTCGTGTACGAGTTCGACATGCCAGGACTGTATCCGCGCCCGCTGACAGCCACCCTGGGTGGCGGCTCCGGCGTGGGCGCGCAGGCCGAAGGCCCGGCTGCCCGCACCGTGCGGGCGGCAGAGCCGGGCCTTGGGGGTCAGTTCTGTTGGAGCTTCAGGCGGAAGGCCGGGCAGACGTCGGGGTCGCTGTCGTCATAGACGAAGACCCGCTTGGCATCGATGCCGATGGAGAGCGTGTCGAGGGTGTCGCCGGACGTGACCCCTGACGGATCGTCGAACTGCATCCGGATCAGGGACCTGCCCTTCGGGGGGCGGGCATCCTCCGCCTCCCAGGTGCCGGAGCCGGTGAAGGCTTTGCCCGAGCTTGTTTATTTTACGGGTCGACCCGTAAGGTAAATGCATGAGCTCCTCCCCGCCCTCCAGGGGGCGTCCCAGGGATCCCCGATCGCACGAGGCGATCATCCGCGCGACCGCAGAGCTGGTGGTCGAGGTCGGCTACGCCGCGACATCGATCGGGGCGGTGGCCGCGCGGGCCGGTGTCGGCAAGGACACGATCTACCGGCGGTGGCCGGGCAAGCCGGAGTTGGTCTTCGAGGCCGTCTTCACGACCACCGACGATGCGCCGACCCCGGACACTGGAACGCTGGCCGGGGATCTGACCGTACTGCTGCAGGGCCTGGTCGACGAGTTCCACGCGCCTGCCGCCGCGGCGGCCCTTCCGGGACTGCTCGCCGACTTCGCCGCCGATCCGGAACTGAAGGCGCGCATCCGCGGCGACTTCCTGGCCCCGTCGAAGGAACGGCTGCTGGTCGTCTTCGAACGCGCCGCGCTGCGCGGGGAGATCGCGGCCGAAACGCCCGTGGACCTGGTCCTGGACACGCTGGCAGGAGCCGTGTTCTTCCACGTGGGGCTGGTCGGGGAACACCCTGATCCGCAGCTGGCCGCACAACTGGCCGCTGTCGTGGCCAAAGGAATCGAGGTCCGGTGAACGGCTGGCTTCTCGCGGCAGGGATCACCGCGCTCGGCGTGGCCGCAGTGCACGTCGTCGGCGGACACCGCGATGTGGTGCGCCCGCTGCTCTCCTGCGGGCTCGCAGACGAACCCAAGCGGGTCCTGCACGCCGTGTGGCACATGGTGAGCGTCGACCTGGTGCTTTCCGGACTCGCGCTGTTCTGCATGTCCCTGACGGATGGTAAGCCGGGGACCGGCCTGGTGGCATGGTTCGTGGCCGCGCACTTCATCGCGTACGCGGCAGCCTTCCTGGTCGTCACGCTGTCCGTCGGCTGGCCCAGACCCCTACTCCGGCTGCCGCAGTGGATCCTGCTCCTGCCGGTCGCGGTACTGGCAGCGGCGGGCGCCGCATAGCCGCACCCTCGAACCCGTCGACCAAGCCATGCAACGCGACGAGGAAGATCCCGCCCGATCGCGTGATCGGGCGGGATCTTCGTGTCATCCCCGGGGCGGCCTACGCAGCGTCAGAGGACGATGTCGTAGGCGGCCCAGCCGGTGCCGATGAGGGTGCGACCGGTGTCGACGAAGTGGTAGAGGTCTCCGGGGCATGACCGAGTTTCAGGTGAAACTTCCGGCCGGCGTCCGATCGTTGCCGCTTGTGATCAGGGTCGGGGCATCGAGAATGGCCCCATGGTGATCACTGACGAGGGCGGCGACCGGGCGACGGAGCAGGCGTGGACGGCGCTGGGCGGGGCGCCGGAGCTGGTGGGGCGGGTGCGGTACCGGGGGAGCAGTGATCTGGGCGAGGGGCCGCTGCCCGTACGGGAGTTGGCGCGGGCGACGGTCGGGGTGTGCGGGCTGGCCGCGGCGGAGCTGGCCGCGGTGCGGGCCGGGGGCGGGGTGGAGGACGTAGCTCCGCTCGTGGTGGACGAGGGCGCGGTGGCGACGGCGTTCGTCAGTGAACGGCACCTGCGGGTGGAGGGCCGGGCGCCGGTGACCTTCGCGCCGCTGTCCGGCTTCTGGCGGGCGGCGGACGGCTGGGTCCGCACGCACGCCAACTATCCGCATCACGAAGCCGCGTTGGTACGGGCGCTGCGGCTGCCGTCCGCGACGCCGGAGGCGGTGCGCGCCGCGGTGGCGGGGCGCGCGGCCGTCGAGGTGCAGGAGCTGGTGTACGGGCAGGGCGGGCTCGCCGTCGCCGTGGCGCAGGAGTACGGGGAGCCGCAGCCGCTGGTGGAGGCCGTACGGGAATCCGGGGCGCGGGGTCGGGGGCGTCGGGGGCCCCGAGAGCGGGCGCTCGGCGAGGCTCCGGCCGGCCGGCCCGCGGCCGGGGTGCGGGTACTGGATCTGACCCGGGTCATCGCCGGGCCCGTCGCGACGCGGACGCTGGGGCTGCTGGGGGCGGACGTGCTGCGGATCGACTCGCCGGGGCTGGCGGAGGCGGACGACGCGTACGCGGACACCGGCTTCGGGAAGCGGTCGGCGCTGCTGGACCTGGCCGTGGCGGGGGACCGGGCGGTCTTCGAGGGGCTGCTGGCCGAGGCCGATGTGGTGGTGTCGGGGTACCGGCCGGGGGCGCTGGAACGCTACGGGCTCGGGGCGCGGGATCTGCTGGAGCGGTGGCCGGGGCTGGTGGTGGCCGAGTTGTGCGCGTGGGGGTGGCGGGGGCCGTGGGCGGGGCGGCGGGGGTTCGATTCGCTGGTGCAGGCGGGGTACGGGATCGCTGCGGCCTGTGCGGGGGCGGGGGGTGTGCCGCGGGGTGTGCCGGGAGTGCTGCCGGCGCAGGCGCTGGATCACGGGACGGGGTATCTGGTGGCGGCCGGTGTCTTGCGGGCGCTGGCGGAGGGGGGTGGGCGGGGCCTGCGCTTCTCCCTCGCCGGGACGGGATCGTGGCTGGTGCGGGATCTGCCCGCCGCGGCCTCCGGGGCTCCTTCGGCGGCTTCGGGGTACACGGCCGAGCCGTGGCTCCGGGAGACGGAGTCGGGGTACGGGGTGTTGCGGCACGCGGCCAGTCCCTTCGGGGAGTGGGCGGTGGGGCCGTCGCGGTGGGGTGCGGATGCTGCCGTCTGGCTCCCGCGGTAGGGCGCCTGCGGGCCGGCTGCTGGGGCTCCGCCCCAGACCCCGCGCCTCAAACGCCGGCGAGGCTGAAAGAGCGGGGCTCCGCCCCAGACCCCGCGCCTCAAACGCCGGCGGGGCTGGATGGTGCGGCGGGGCTGAAAGAGCGGGGCTCCGCCCCGGGCCCCGCGCCTCAAACGCCGGCGGGGCTGGAGGGTGCGGCGGGGCTGAAAGAGCGGGGCTCCGCCCCGGGCCCCGCGCCTCAAACGCCGGCGGGGCTGGATGGTGCGGCGGGGCTGGGAGAGCGGGGCTCCGCCCCGGGACCCGTGCCGAGGGGTTTGGACATGCAGCGGCTGGAGTCGTAGAAGCGGTAGTAGCCGAACTTGGGGGACGGGGTGTAGCCGGAGGAGAGGTAGAGGGATATCGCCTCCGGCTGCTGGTCGCCCGTTTCCAGGACCATGCGGAGGCGGCCCGCCGCGCGGGCGTCCGCTTCCAGGGCTGCCAGGATCCGGCGGGCCAGGCCCAGGCCGCGGGCCTGCGGGACGACGTACATGCGCTTGAGCTCCGCGTCGCCGTCCGAGTAGCCCTCGTCGTTCTGGTCCTGGCTGCGCCAGCCGCCGCTCGCTATCGGTGCGTCCGCGGCGTCGTACGCCAGCAGGTACAGGCCCCGCGGCGGGGCGAACATCGCCGGGTCCAGGAACGTGACATCGCCCTCACCGTCGTACCGCTCCTGGTACTCCAGCTGGACCTGGTCATTGAGTTTGACCGCGTCCGGGTGGTCGTACGGCACGGTGCGGAGGTCGATGCGGTGAGACATTCGAATATCGTACGGAACCATCCCGCTATGGTGCTGGGATGCTCACCGTGACCTCCGTGAATGTGAATGGGATCCGCGCCGCCGCCAAGAAGGGCTTCGGGGCGTGGCTCGAGGGATCCGACGCCGATGTGGTCTGCCTCCAGGAGGTACGGGCCGAGGCGGTGCAGATCCCGGACGAGGTCCGGACCCCCGCGGGCTGGCACACCGTCTTCGCGCCGGCCGCCGCCAAGGGGCGGGCCGGGGTCGCGCTCTACACGCGGCGCGCGCCCGAGCGGACGCAGATCGGATTCGGGAGCGACGAGTTCGATGCGAGCGGGCGGTACATCGAGATCGATCTGCCCGGTGTGACCGTGGCGAGCCTGTACCTGCCCTCCGGTGAGGCCGGGACCGAGAAGCAGGACGAGAAGTACCGGTTCATGGCCGAGTTCCTGCCGTACCTGACGGCGCTCAAGGCGCGGTCCGCCGCCGACGGGCGCGAGGTCGTGGTGTGCGGTGACTGGAACATCTGTCACCAGGAGGCCGACCTCAAGAACTGGAAGACGAACCGCAAGAACGCCGGCTTCCTCCCCGAGGAGCGGGAGTGGCTGGGGAAGGTCTACACGGACGCCGGCTACGTCGACGTGGTGCGGGAGCTGCACCCCGACACCGAGGGGCCGTACTCCTGGTGGTCCTACCGCGGGCGGGCCTTCGACAACGACGCCGGCTGGCGGATCGACCTCCAGGTGGCGACCCCCGGGCTGGCCGCGAAGGCCGTGAAGGCCTTCGTCGAGCGGGCCGAGACGCACCCCGAGCGATGGTCCGATCACGCGCCCGTGACCGTCGTCTATGAGTTGGGTGTCTGACCTTCCCGAGCTTCCCGACCCGCCTGACCTGCCTGACCTTCCTGACCGGCGGTGGTCGAGGCCAGGAGGCGGTCCATCGCCATCGTCAGTTCGGCCTCGACCACGCTCTTCGCCAGCGGACGCAGGCGCGCGAGGGCGTCCGGTGCGATGTGCGTCGATATCAGGTCGGTGAAGAGCAGCGCCAGCGCGTCCGCGTGCTCGCGGACGCGGCGGCCCGTCTCCAGGACCGCCGCCAGCGGGACGCCCTCGCGGACCAGGGCCGAGGAGACGTCCAGCAGGCGCCGGCTGACGTGCACGATCGTGTCGCCGTCGACGGCGAGGTAGCCCAGGTCGAGGGAGGCCGCCAGGTTCTCCGGGGTGACCTCGCCCTCGAAGTGGTCGGCCAGGGCCTCCGGGGTGAGCCGGACCGGGGTCTCCTCCGACCAGCCGATGCCCAGCAGCTCACCGAGCTGGCCGACGTCGCGGCCGTTCTCGAAGGCGGCGGTCAGCTCGGCGATGCCGCCGAGGGTGTGGCCGCGCTCCAGCAGGGCGGCGATGGTGCGCAGCCGGGCCAGGTGGTGGTCGTCGTACCAGGCGATCCGCCCCTCGCGGCGGGGCGGTGGGAGCAGTTTGCGCTCGCGGTAGAAGCGCAGGGTACGGACCGGGATGCCCGCCGCTCGGGCCAGTTCCTCCGTACGGTACTCGCGCACGGTCTTCGCTTGCGTCTCGTCCTTCGCCACAGACGCAGCCTATGGCGTACCCGCGGTAACTTTCCGGGCGCGACCCCTACCCATGAGTACTGGTCTGCTCTACCCTCCCGATTGTGCCAGTGATTGCTGGCAGTGTTTCGATGTGTGTGCGCGGTGCGGTGCGGTGCGGTGCGGTGTTGCGTTTGCGTGGCTGGGACTGGGACTGGACTGGCTGGGACTGCGGATGAAGCGGAAGGCGGCGGGCATGGGCGGCACGAGTGGCGGCACGAGTGGCGGCACGGGCGAACGTCAGCACGTACGGGTGGCGGTGATCGGGTCCGGGTTCGGCGGCCTGGGCGCCGCCGTCCGGTTGCGGCGCGAGGGGATCACCGACTTCGTCGTCCTGGAACGGGCCGGCGCGGTCGGCGGGACCTGGCGCGACAACACCTATCCGGGATGCGCCTGCGACGTCCCGTCCCACCTGTACTCCTTCTCCTTCGCCCCCCATCCCGACTGGCCTCGGACCTTCTCCGGGCAGCCGCACATCCGGGCCTACCTGGAGCACGTCGCCGACACCTTCGGGCTGCGCCCCCACATCCGGCTCGACTCCGAGGTCCGGCTGATGCGCTGGGACGCCGACGAGCTGCGCTGGGAGATCGAGACCGCGCGGGGCCCGCTGACCGCCGATGTGGTCGTCTCGGCGACCGGCGCGCTGTCCGAGCCGAAGATGCCGGAGATCCCGGGGCTCGCCGCCTTCCCCGGCAAGGTGTTCCACTCCGCGCGCTGGGACCACGACTACGACCTCGTCGGCAAGCGCGTCGCCATGATCGGTACGGGCGCCTCCGCCATCCAGATCGTGCCCGCCATCGCACCCGACGTGGAGCGCCTCACGCTGTTCCAGCGGACCCCGCCGTGGGTGATGCCGCGCACCGACCGGGCCATCACCGCCGTGGAGCGCTGGCTGCACCGCCAGCTGCCCTTCACCCAGGCCGCGCGCCGCGGACTCCAGTGGGGGATCCGGGACCTCCAGGTCAGCGCCTTCACCAAGCGGCCGAACCAGCTCGGGCTCATCGAATCGCTCGCCAAGGCCAACATGGCCCGTGCGATCAAGGACCCGGCGATGCGCGCCAAGCTGACGCCTTCCTACCGGATCGGCTGCAAGCGGATCTTGCTCTCCAGCTCGTACTACCCGGCCCTGGCCCGGCCCAATGTGGACCTGGTCGCCTCCGGGCTGAAGGAGATCCGGGGCTCGGTCCTGGTCGCCGACGACGGGACGCGGGCCGAGGTCGACGCGATCATCTTCGGCACCGGCTTCCACGTCACGGACATGCCGATCGCCGAGCGGGTGGTGGGCGCGGAGGGCAGGACCCTCGCGGTCGAATGGAAGGACGGGATGCGCTCGCTGCGCGGGGCGACGGCGGCCGGTTTCCCCAACTGGATGACGATCGTCGGTCCGAACACCGGGCTCGGGAACAGCTCGATGATCCTGATGATCGAGTCGCAGCTCAACTACATGGCGGACTACCTGCGCCAGCTGGCCGTCCTCGGTGGCAGCAGCCTGGGCGGGAAGGTCGCCCTCGCGGCGAGGCCGTCCGCCGTGAACAAGTGGAACCGGCACGTGCAGTCCCGGATGGAGCGGACGGTGTGGAACACCGGCGGCTGCACCAGCTGGTACCTGGACGCCAACGGGCGCAACACCACCGTCTGGCCGGGGACGACGGGCGAGTTCCGCCGGGAGACGCGGAGCGTCGATCTGGGCGAGTACGAGGTGGTGCGGGTCCGCGAGCGGATCCCGGCTGGCGCTGCCGCTGCCGCTGCCGCTGCCGCTGCCGCTGCGGCGAAGAGGGGCCGCGCCGCGCGGGCGGGCTCTGCGGGGTCCGGTGCGGCGCCGCTGCCGGGGGCTCTGCCCCCGGACCCCCGCGCCTCAAACGCCGGCGAGGCTGAAATCGCCTGCGGCCGGGCTGAGTTTGCCCAGAAGGCGGAGGGCGCCGCGTGAGTCGGCTGATGCACGTCACCTCTGGTGCCTTTGCCCCGCCGGTCGCGCGGCGCGAGCTCGTCGCCGTCTCCGCCGACGGGGCCCGTCTGCACGTGGAGGTCCACGGGGAGGAGGGGGCGCCGGCCGTGGTGCTGGCACACGGCTGGGCCTGCTCCACCGCGTTCTGGGCCGCGCAGATACGGGCCCTGTCCGCCACCCACCGGGTCATCGCCTACGACCAGCGCGGGCACGGCCGCAGCCCCGCCGCCCGGGTGCACAGCACCACCGCCCTCGCCGACGACCTCGTGGCGGTGTTCGGGGCCACCCTCGTCCCCGGGGAGCGGGCGGTCGTCGCCGGGCACTCCATGGGCGGCATGACGATCATGGCGGCTTCGGGCCGGCCGCAGTTCGCCGAGCACGCCGCGGCCGCGCTGCTGTGCAGCACCGGCAGCTCCCGGCTGGTCGCCGAGGCGCGGGTGCTGCCGGTGCGCGCCGGGCGCGCCCGGACCCGTATCACCAGTGCGGTGCTCGGCTCGCGCGCCCCGCTCGGGCCGGTCACGCCCGTCGCCCGGAAGATCCTGAAGTACGCCACCATGGCCCCCGGCTCCGCGCCCGACAAGGTCGAGGCGTGCGCCCGTATCATCCACGCCTGCCCCACCGGGGTGCGCCACGCCTGGTCCCGGGTGCTGGCCGGGCTGGACCTCGACGCCGACGTGGCCCGGCTCGCCGTGCCCACCGCCGTCATCGGCGGCACCATCGACCGGCTCACCCCGATCGTGCACGCCCGCGGGCTCGCCGCCGCGCTGCCGAACTGCGTAGGCCTCACCGAGCTCACCGGCATGGGGCACATGACCCCGGTCGAGGCACCCGAGGCCGTGACCCGTGCCGTGCGCGAGCTGACCGCGCTGTATCTCGACACCACCGAGAAGGAGAAGACACCGTGAGTGCTCGCAGGAGTCTGGAAGGCCAGGTCGCCGTCGTCACCGGCGCCGCCCGCGGGGTCGGCGAGCTGCTCGCCCGCAAGCTGTCGGCCCGCGGCGCGCGGATAGCCCTCGTGGGCCTGGAGCCGGAGGCCCTCAAGGAGGTCTCCGAGCGGCTCCCCACGGACAGCGACCACTGGTACGCCGACGTCACCGACCACGAGGCCATGGCCCGCGTCGCTCAGGAGGTCAAGCAGCGCTTCGGCAAGGTCGACATCGTCGTCGCCAACGCGGGCGTGGCCGCCGGCGGGCCCTTCGTCGACTCGGACCCCGACGCCTGGCGCCGGGTGATCGAGGTCAACCTCATCGGCGGGGCCGTCACCGCCCGTGCCTTCCTTCCCGTACTGACGGAGAGCCGCGGCTACTTCCTCCAGATCGCCTCGCTCGCCGCGATCACCCCGGCCCCGATGATGACCGCCTACTGCGCCTCGAAGTCCGGCGTCGAGGCCTTCGCGCACTGCCTGCGCGCCGAGGTCGGCTACAAGGGCGTCAAGGTGGGCGTCGGCTACCTCTCCTGGACCGACACCGACATGGTGCGCGGCGCCGACCAGGACGAGGTCATGCGGGAGCTGCGCCAGCGGCTGCCGTGGCCGTCGAACCGCACGTACCCGCTCGGTCCCGCCGTCGACCGGATCGTCGCCGGCATCGAGCGGCGCTCGCCGCACGTGTACGCGCAGTGGTGGCTGCGCGGCATGCAGGGCATGCGCGGCTACCTGCCCGGACTCATCGCGACGGTCGGACAGCGCGAGATGAAGCGCTTCGAGCCGCGGCTGGGGGGTGTCTCCAAGGGGCTCGTCGGGCCCGGTGGGGCTGCCGACGAGCAGGAGCGCACACAGAGTCACTGATCGAAATGCGTGCTTTGTCCGCCCGTGCAAGTCTGGTCGAGGCCCAACCACCAACACCCCTCATGGAGTGAACAGCATGGGTATCAAGGACAAGGCGAACGACCTCAAGGGCAAGGCGCAGCAGGCGGCGCAGGGCGCGAAGGAAGAGGTCACCGAGCGCACCGCCAAGCTTCAGGAGAAGTCGAAGACGTCGAAGACCAAGGCGCAGCCCAAGCCCCAGGAGCGCACCGCCAGGCCCCAGGAGGGTACGGCCAGGCCCCAGGAGCGATCCCAGGAGCGACCGGACCGGACGCGTGACGAGTACGACGAGAACTGGGACGCCTGAGTGACCCGTTGAGGGACCCGCTGAGGGGCGCGATCCGTAGAACGGTACGGATCGCGCCCCTTCTCTATGCCCCGCTCAGCTCACTCACTCCATCGCCGCCCCGCTCACTCCCTCGGCGGCAGCTTCGGACGGCGCCGGTCCGGTACGTCCGTGTAGCCGGGCGGCACCGCGGCCGGTTCCTGTTCCAGCAGTTCCAGCGCCAGGTGCACGGCGTCGTCCAGCTGCGCGTGCCGCCCCTCCGCCCAGTCGAGCGGAGTGCGCATGATCGCAAGGTCCGGTTCCACGCCGTGGTTCTCCACCGACCACCCGTACTCGGGGAACCAGGCGGCATTCATCGGCACCGTGATCACCGTGCCGTCGCCGAGGCGGTGCCGGCCCGTCATGCCGACCACCCCGCCCCAGGTGCGCTGGCCCACCACCGGGCCCAGCCCAAGCAGTTTGAAGGCCGCGGTGATCATGTCCCCGTCCGAGGAGGTCGCCTCGTCGGCCAGTGCCACGATCGGACCGCGGGGCGCGTTGGAGGCGTACGAGACCGGCTGGGCGTCGCGCGTCAGGTCCCAGCCGAGGATGGAGCGGGTCAGCTTCTCCACCACCAGCTCGCTGATGTGCCCGCCCGCGTTGCCGCGTACGTCCACGATCAGCGCGGGCCGGGACATCTCCATCCGCAGGTCGCGGTTGAACTGAGCCCAGCCCGAGCCGCCCATGTCGGGAATGTGGAGATAGCCGCACCGGCCGCCGCTGACCTCCCGGACCACCTCGCGCCGCTTGGACACCCAGTCCTGGTAGCGCAGCGGCCGTTCGTCGATCAGCGGCACGATGGCGACCCGGCGGGGGCGGCCCTCGCCCTCCGCGGGCTGGAAGGTCAGCTCCACCGTGGTCCCGCCCGCCGCCGCCAGCAGCGGATAGGGCCCGGTCACCGGGTCCACCGGCCGCCCGTCCACATGGGTGAGCACCGCGCCCTCCCGGATGCCCGTGCCGGCCAGCGGGGAGCGGGCTTTGGAGTCGGAGGACTCGCCCGGCAGGATCCGCTTGACCACCCAGCCGCCGTCCCGGCGCACGAGGTTCGCGCCGAGCAGGCCGATGGGCCGCTGGTAGTGCGGAGGGCCTTCGTTGCGGCGCGCGGGGGAGACGTAGGCGTGCGAGGTGCCGAGCTCGCCGAGGACCTCGCGCATCAGGTCGGCGAACTCGTCGGGGGAGGCGACCCGTTCGACCAGGGGACGGTACTGGCTCAGCACCCCGTCCCAGTCGATGCCGCACATCTTCGGCTCCCAGAAGTACGCGCGGATGATCCGCCCGGCCTCCTCGAAGGCCTGGCGCCACTCGGCCGCCGGGTCCACCTCGTGCAGGATGCGCCGCAGGTCGAGGTAGACGGTCGAATCGCTGTCGCCAGACTCGGTCGCCGGGACCGCGCGCAGATCGCCGTCGTCGTTGATCACGAGCCGGGTGCCGTCGCCGCTGACCGCGAACCAGTCCAGCCCCGAGGCCAGTTCCGTCTTGCGGGCCTTGGTGAGGTCGAAGTGCTCCAGCGTCGGCTTGCCGCTGATGTCGGCCGGGTTGGCGAAGGTCTCGCCGAGCGCGCCCGAGATCGGCCAGCGCAGCCACACCAGCCCGCCGCCGTGCACCGGGTGCAGGGCCGAGTACTTGGACGCGGTCACCGGGAACGGAGTGACCCGGCTCTCCAGCCCCTCCACCTCGACCATCACCGCGCCGTCGCCGGAGTCGCCCGAATCCCCTTCCACCGGGTCGAGTCCGCCCGCCGCGGGCCGCCCCTCGGCGGTGTGGGCGAAGGGGGAGGGGGTCGCCGAGGACAGCGGCACCAGGTACGGGCGGCAGCCCAGCGGGAAGGACAGGTCGCCGGTGTGCACGTCGTAGACCGGGTCGAAACCGCGCCACGACAGGAAGGCCAGGTAGCGCCCGTCCCGTGTGAAGACCGGACTCTCGTCCTCGAAGCGCCCGTTGGTGACGTCGACGATGACGCGCGGGCCGGGACCGGAGATGCGGGCCATCTTGATCTGCCGCAGCGAACGCCCGATGCCCGGATGCGACCAGGTCAGCCAGCCTCCGTCGGGGGAGAAGGCCAGGTCGGTGACGGGTCCGTTGATGGACCGGATCAGCTCGGTGACCTCGCCGCCGGACCCCTCGGACCCCTCGGACCCCTCGGACCCCTCGGACCCCTCGGACCCCGAGACGTCGGCCTCGTCGTCCGGCACGGTGATGAGCAGCAGCCGCCCGTCGTTGGAGGCGATGGCGATCCGCTCCCCGTCCGGGTCCGAGAGCATCTCGGTCACGCGCCCCAGCTTGCCCGAGGCCAGCCGGCGCGGCTCCCGCCCGCCGGAGGCCCGCGGGAGGTAGGCGATCTCGATCGCGTCCTCGCCCTCGGCGTCCGTGATGTAGGCGAGCTGACCGCCGCTGCCGAGCATCTCCGGCAGCCGCACCCGCACGCCCGGGGTGTCGGTGATGGTCCTGGCCGGCCCGTCCCGGTGGGTCAGCCAGTACAGGCTGCCGCGCACCACGACCGCGCTGGCCCGCCCGGTGGCGTCCACGGAGAGCGAGTCGACGTGGCTGGCGGCCGGCACCTGGTACGTACGCCGGCCCGCGCGCGGGCCCCCGAGCCGGACCTGGAGCTTGCGCGGGACGGCATCGGCGGCCAGGGACTCGACGAGCCAGAGGTCCCCGGCGCACTGGTAGACGATCCGGGAGCCGTCGCTGGAGGCGTGCCGGGCGTAGAACTCCTCGTGGTCGGTGTGGCGGCGCAGATCGGTGCCGTCGGGCAGGCAGGAGTAGAGGTTGCCGATGCCCTCGTGGTCGGACAGGAAGGCGATCCTGCCGTCCACGAACATCGCGCTGTCGAGGTGGCCGCCGATGTCCTCCAGCAGCAGCCGGCCGTGCAGCCACAGGCGGCCGGTGGCGCCGCCGCGGTAGCGCTTCCAGGCGGCGGGCTCGTGCGGGGGCTTGCCGGTGAGCAGCAGCGTGCGGTGCTCTCCCTCGATGTCGGCGACCTGGATGTCGGACACGGGACCCCAGGGCAGGCGCCCGCCGGGGCTGCCGTCGGTGGGCAGCTTGTAGGCCCAGGAGAAGTACGAGAACGGCTGCCCGTGCGAGGAGACCGCCAGGATGTTGCCGTCCGGGTCCCAGCCGCAGACCCGGGTGTCGGTGGCGCCCCAGTGGCTGAGCTGGCGGGCGGGGCCGCCGTCGACGGGGGCGAGGTGGATTTCGGGGTCGAGGCTGCGCCAAGTGGTGAAGGCGATGTGCCGGCCGTCCGGGGAGAAGCGCGGATGGCCCACCCGGGTCCGGTCGACGGTGATCCGCCAGGCCCGTCCGGGGATCTGGCCGTCGGGGACCAGCGGGGCGACCCAGAGGTCGTCCTCGGTGGCGAAGCACAGGAGGTCGTCGTGCAGGTGCGGGAACCGGAGGTACGCGACGTCGTGACTCACCCCACAATGCTTTCCGCGCGGGAGGCCCCTGGCAACTCGTACAGGTGATCCATGCCACTCCCTGAAGCGAAACGGAACGGTTTCGTTTCGTTGGTAGGAGGGGTATCGTCGTGAGCGTACGGAACACTTTCGTTTCGATGAAGGCGTGTGTGGACGGGAGGCGCGGACATGACCGAGGCGATGGCGGCCCGGCGCAGCCGCATCACTCCCGAACGGCAGGCCGAACTGCACGAGGCGGTCCTCGACCTCCTGCGTGACGTCGGCTACGAGGCGCTGACCATGGACGCGGTCGCCGCCCGCACGAAGTCCAGCAAGGCCACCCTCTACCGCCAGTGGGGGAGCAAGCCGGAGCTGGTCGCCAAGGCCCTGCGATGTACGCAGCCCGTCTCGCTGCGGGAGATCGACACGGGCAGCCTGCGCGGGGACTTCGCGCGCATGGTGGAGCATTCCGACGACGCGCAGATGGCCAAGGACACCGCCCTGATGCGGGGCCTGGCCCATGCGGTCCACGAGAGCCCGGAACTGCACAAGGCACTGCGGGACCTGTTGGTCGACCCGGAGATCACCGGGCTGCAGGTGATGCTGCAGCGCGCGGTGGACCGGGGCGAGGTCCGCCCGGACTGTCCGGCGCTGGACTTCGTACCGCACATGCTCATCGGGGCGTTCATCGCGCTCCCGCTGATCGAGGACCGTCCGGTGGACCGGACGTTCCTCGGTGACTTCATCGACGCCGTGGTCTTCCCCGCCCTCGGCGTCTGATCCGCCCCGCATTCCCCGTCCCCTGCACCGTTTTTGCTGCTCCTGACACGCCGCTCTCGTCGTCGGGCCGGCTTTTCACGCCCTGATCCGTCCGGATCCATCCCACGACCTGAACGGGAGAACCACCGACGTGGCTACCTTCCTCTACCGACTCGGCCGGGGCGCCTTCCGGCGCCGCGGGCTCGTCGCCCTCCTGTGGGTGGCGCTGCTGTTCGCCGCCGGCTTCGGCGCGGCCTCGGCCTCGGCCCCCACCTCCGGCTCGTTCTCCATACCCGGCACGGAGGCCCAGAAGGCCTTCGACCTGCTGGACGAGCGCTTCCCGGGCATGGCCGCCGACGGCGCCACCGCCCGTATCGTCATCAAGGCCCCCGAGGGAGCGAAGGTCACCGACCCCGGCCCCAAGGCCGAGGTCCAGAAGATCGTCTCCGGGCTGAAGACGGGACCGGGCGCGGATCAGATCTCATCCGTCGCCGACCCGTACGAGGCCCAGGCCGTGAGCCAGGACGGCTCCACCGCCTACATCAGCGCCAAGTACGACGTCAGCGGCATGGAGCTGAGGGACGCCACCCGCGAAGCGCTCAAGGAGTCCGGCCACGGCGCCAAGGCCGCGGGCCTGAACGTCCAGATCGGCGGTGACGCGCTGATGGCGGCCCCCGAGACCGGCTCCGGCGAGATCATCGGCATCCTGGTCGCCGCGATCGTCCTCGTGATCACCTTCGGCTCGCTGATCGCGGCCGGTCTGCCGCTGCTGACCGCGGTGATCGGCGTGGGCATCGGCGTCTCCTCCATCACCGCGCTCGCCAACGTGCTGGACCTCGGCAACACCACCGGCACCCTCGCGTCGATGATCGGCCTCGCGGTCGGCATCGACTACGCCCTCTTCATCGTCTCCCGCTACCGCGCGGAGCTCGCCGAGGGCCTCGAGCGCGACGAGGCCGCGGGCCGGGCCGCCGGCACCGCCGGCTCCGCCGTCGTCTTCGCCGGTCTGACCGTGGTCATCGCCCTCGTGGGCCTGGCCGTCGTCAACATCCCGATGCTGACCAAGATGGGCTTCGCGGCCGCGGGCACCGTGGTCATCGCCGTGCTCGTCGCGCTGACCCTGGTCCCGGCCATCCTCGGCTTCGCGGGCAAGAAGGTCCTGCCCGCGGGCCAGAAGAGCCGGCTCTTCGGCAAGGGCAAGCCCAAGCCGGCCGGCGCCGAGCAGAAGCCCAACGGCGGCACCCGCTGGGCCCGTTTCGTCCTGCGCCGCCCGGTCATGGTGCTGCTGGCCGGTGTGATCGGCCTCGGCGTCATCGCCATCCCGGCGGGCAAGCTGGAGATGGGCCTGCCGGACGACGGTGCCCAGCCCGTCTCCACCACCCAGCGCCAGGCGTACGACCTGCTGTCGGAGGGCTTCGGCCCCGGCTTCAACGGCCCCCTGATGGTGGTCGTGGACGGCGACAAGGCGCTCGCGGACAAGACCGTCGACCGGATCAAGGGCCTGGACGGCGTGGCCGCGGTCACCCCGCCGACCTTCAACAAGGACGGCGACGCGGCGGTCATCACGGTCGTCCCGAAGGACCGCCCGTCCTCCACGCAGACCGAGGACCTGGTCCACACGATCCGCGCGGGCAGCGGGGACGACGTCCTCGTCAGCGGCCAGACCGCGTTGAACATCGACTTCTCGCAGAAGATGAACGACGCGCTGCTGCCCTACCTGGCGCTCGTCGTCGGCCTGGCCTTCCTGCTGCTGATGCTGGTCTTCCGCTCGATCCTGGTCCCGCTCAAGGCGGCCCTCGGCTTCCTGCTCTCGGTCGTCGCCGCCCTCGGCGCGGTCGTCGCGGTCTTCCAGTGGGGCTGGCTCGGCTCGCTGTTCGGGGTGGAGCAGACCGGCCCGATCATGTCGATGATGCCGATCTTCATGGTGGGTGTCGTCTTCGGTCTGGCCATGGACTACGAGGTCTTCCTCGTCACCCGCATGCGTGAGGCGTACGTCCACGGCGAGCGCCCGGGCCAGGCCGTCGTGACCGGCTTCCAGTACAGCGCGCGGGTCGTCGTGGCCGCCGCCGTCATCATGATCGCGGTGTTCGCGGGCTTCATCGGAGCCACCGAGCAGATGGTCAAGATGATCGGCTTCGGTCTGGCCGTCGCCGTCTTCTTCGACGCCTTCGTGGTCCGCATGGCCATCGTCCCGGCGGTGCTGGCGCTGCTCGGGCACAAGGCCTGGTGGCTGCCGCGCTGGCTGGACCGGCTGCTGCCGAACGTGGACGTGGAGGGGGAGAGCCTGCGTCGGCACCTCAAGGATGCAGCGCAGTCCCCGGAGGGCCCGGAGTCCCCGGACGGCCCGGACAAGGACCGCGAGCTGGTCAACGCCTGACCGTCAACGCCTGACCATCAGCGCCTGACCGTCAACGCCTGACCCGTTCCGTACGGCCGACGGGACGGCCCGGGGCCGGGGGGGGAGGGGGGGGGGGGGGGGGGGGGGGGGGGGTGGGGTTCTTTCCCCTCCCCCCCCCCCCCTTTTTTTTCTTTTTCTCGTTGTTTCGCCGCGGGAGAGGGGGGGGGGGGGGAG